>DASRXL010000213.1:0-17008 GCA_035654175.1 Phycisphaerales bacterium | reverse complement strand
GCCATGAAGATGAGGCGGAGGACGTCGTCTTCGGGGGCGCCGTCGAGTCGCGTGTCGGCTTCGTCGAGCGCCGCGTCGGGGTCGGCGCGGGGGGTGAGCGCGGCGGCTTCCAGGGCGCGGCGTTCGGCGCGATCCCGTCGGATGCGGTCGATGGCGCGGCGGCGGGCGGTGGCGGCGAGCCAGGCGGCGGGATTGTCCGGAGTGCCGGCCTCGGGCCAGGATTGCAGGGCGGCGGCAAGGGCTTCCTGGGCTGCTTCCTCGGCGAGGCCGAGGTCGCGGGTGAGGCGGACGAGCGGTGCGATGATGCGGGGCGACTCGATGCGCCAGAGGGCGTCGAGCTGATCGTGGAGGAGGCTGGAGGACGGCATCGGCCGCGCAGTGTATTCGCGGGGCGCGGGCGCGAACACAGACGAACCTGCGGCTCCGCGTCAGCGGGAGCTGGCGCGACGATCGCGGCGCGCGAAACACCGGCCTGCCGCGGAGCGGGCCGGTATCGGGGCGGGGAGATTGCGCGGCGTACGGCGCGAGGCCGGGGGGGCCCGAGCCGTGCGCACGGGGGACAGGTGCGCTCTCGCGACGCTGGTCGTCAGTCGGGTATCTCCGCCTCCACCAGCTTCGCCAGGAGGGCGAGCGACTCCTGCCAGCCGAGGTAGCACGCCTCGGCGGGTATGGCGTCGGGGATTCCTTCCTGCACGATGCTCAGCTCGGCGCCGCAGGAGACCTTTCGCAGGGTGACCGTCACTTGCATCTCGCCGGGAAGATTCGGATCGTCGAAGACGTCGGTGTGGCGGATGCGCTCGTGCGGCACGAGCTCGAGGTACCGGCCGCCGAAAGACATGGCGCGGCCGGTGGTGAAGTTGGTGAAGGTCATGCGGTAGGAGCCGCCGACCTTGGCGTCCAGGCTGTGGACCTTGCCGGTGAAGCCGTTCGGGGGGAGCCACTTGGCGAGCGCATCGGCGTCGAGGAAGGCTCGGTAGACCCTCTCGGGCGTGGCGCGCAGGACGCGGTGGAATCGTACGGTGCTGGGCATAACTTGATCCTTTCGATGAGCTCTCGTGCGGTTGCGTTGAGGAGGGCTGAGGCGTCCGGATGTTCGGGGCCGCGGATCACAGGAGGGATCAGGCGGGCGGAGCGCGGGTTACTGCTCAAAGTCGGACATCTCGAAGAGCGGGCGGATCTCGATCTCTGCGTCGGCGCCGGGGTGGGGGTGGGGGCAGCGGCGGACCCATTCGACGGCTTCGGCGAGGTCCTTGACCTGCCAGAGCCAGTAGCCGGCGATGAGCTCCTTGGTCTCGGCGAAGGGGCCATCGATCACGGTGCGCTTGGGGGCGGCGGCCTCCTTGGACGGGAAGCGGACGCGGGCGCCGTGGGAGGAGGCCTTGAGGCCGGCCCCGTCGAGCATCACGCCCGCGTTGATCAGCTCCTGGTTGAAGCGGCCCATATCCTCGAGGAGCTGCCGGGTGGGCATGACTCCCGCCTCGCTGTCCTTCGTCGCCTTCACGATGACCATGACTCGCATGACGCATTCCTTTCGTTTGGACGGCTCTCGATTCGGCTCCCGAGCATCCGGCGCTCGGGGCTCCCGGCATGACGTCGGGGGCGGGCCGGGCAAATCGACATCCGCGCGCGAATTTTTCTGATTCACGGGCGGGGATCCGCCGAGCCCGACGCCCCCTTGGCGCGTCGGCGGGGCGCCTGTATCTTTCCCGACCGGGTACCGGGCGAGGGGCCGGGGCGGCGCCCGCTCGCACGTCGCTCCGCGGCTCAGCGGGGCGCGGGCGAACCATACCGGTCGAGAGGCGGCTCCCATGAGCAAGATAACCGAGATCGCGCCGGACGTGCACCGCATCAGCATCCTGATGCCGGAGATCAACCTCCAGTTCAACCACTTCCTTGTCGTGGACGAGGAGCCGATGCTGTACCACACAGGGATGCGCCGGATGTTCCCGGAGGTGTTGGAGGCGGTGGGGCGGGTGATCGACCCGGGAAGGCTGCGCTGGATCGGGTTCAGTCACTTTGAGGTCGACGAGTGCGGCTCGCTGAACGACTGGCTCAGGGTGGCGCCGCGGGCCCAGGCGGTGACGGGCGTGGTGGGCGCGCTGGTGAACCTCAACGACTTCGCGGACCGACCGGCGCGTGCGCTGGAATCGAACGAGGTGCTTTCCACCGGGCGGATGCGTTTCCGCTATCGCTCGACGCCGCACCTGCCCCACGGCTGGGACGCGGGGGTGCTGTTCGAGGAGACGCAGGGCGTGCTGTTCTGCTCCGACTTGTTCCACCACGACGGTGATGTGGAACCGCTGACGGAATCGGACATCCTCGGTCGCGTGCGCGATGCGATCGTCTCCTACCAGGCCGGACCGCTGATGGACTACATGCCCTACACGCCGAACACGCGCTCGCTGCTCGAGGGCTTGGCGGCGCTGAAGCCGCGGACGCTGGCCACGATGCACGGCAGCTCGTTCCAGGGCGACGGGGCGAGGGCGTTGCTCGATCTGGACGTGGTGATGAAGGAGACGCTGGGCCGACCGTCGGGGCGTTGACGCGCGCGGGCTCGGCGGGGGCGAGCGGCGATTGTGTCGGCGGCGTGGACGAGATCGGCGAACAGGGCGCGCGGGGGGGCGGCCACAGCTCGTCCGCTTCGCCATCCCCTCGGGCCGCACGGCACGTGCGGCGGCGTGCAGCCCCTCGATACTGCCCCAGTCGCGTCGGGGCCAAGCCTGTCGTGGGCCGGGGTGGGCGCGTGGGGCTTCGGCGGTGGTGGATCCTGATTCTCTCTCGCAAGAGTCTTGGGAGGACGACGGGGAACGTGTGTCGACCGAGAGAATGGGCTTGCGATAACGGGGTGACTTGCTACCTTGGCGGGCCGGCCGGCACGAGCTCAGCGGCACCTGGCTCGGGAGTTCGGCCGCTTTTTAGCTCGTGGAAACACGAGAGGAGAGCAGACATGAGTCGGATGACGATGGGAGCGGCGGCCGCGGGTGCAGGGCTGATCGCGCTGGCGGCGGGCTCGGCGAGGGGCGACACGTTCAACGACCTGGCGAGCTTCGAGGGCGCGACGGAGAATCTCGTGCTGCTGAACTTCGATGTGGACGAGAACGGGCGCGCGTTCAATCTGTTCGACCAGATCGGCGATCGCTACGGCACGCTTGGGATCCACTTCCCGGCGGGGAACTACACGGCGGGCGGCAACGGGGCGCCCTCGCTCCCGAACGGCTGGTTCAACGACACCACGCCGGACGGCGGCATCTCTCGCGTGTTCGACGCGGAATTCACCGCGTCCGATGTCACCGCGGTGGGCGTGTACCAGCTTCTGGCGGCGGGCGGCGGGGGGACGAGCCTGGTGGCGTTCGACGCGCAGGGGGGCGTGCTGGGTTCGGTGTCCGGCGACAATGATGTCGACACGGTGGATTTTTTCGGGCTGACCACGACCTCTCCGATCTCGCGCATCGAGGTCACGTTCACGAACCCCGGCGGGTGGGGTCTCGACAACCTGTACTTCGGCCAGCAGGTACCCGCGCCGAGCGCCGGCGTGGCGCTGTGCGGCGGGCTGCTGCTGGCGGGCCGCCGGCGCCGCTGACCGGGCGACGTCCGGATTCGGGCATGCGGGCCGACCCTTTCGGGCGGCCCTTTTTCATTGGGCTTATAAAGGCGGGCGAGTTGCCCGTTCCGTGGCGAGCGGGTGCATGCGCCCGTGTGGAAGGAACCGGTGGGGCAAAAAGACAAACCGACCCGCCAGGCGGCGGGTCGGTTCTCTATTCAATAGCGGGGGCAGGATTTGAACCTGCGACCTCCGGGTTATGAGCCCGACGAGCTACCAGACTGCTCTACCCCGCAATCAGGACGGGATGGTAGCGCGGAGGCCGGAGGCGATCAAGGCTGAGGGGGCGAGCGGAGCGCCTACGCGGGGCGGTGCGGGGCGTCATCTGCGCTCCGGGATGTCCGAGCGGGGGGGGCGGGTCGGCGCAACCTACGCATACGATGGCTCATGACGGATCGCGCCGATCGGATCAACGTGCTGCTGGTGGGGGGCGGGGGGCGCGAGCACGCGCTGGCTCTGGCCATCCGGCGTTCGCCGCGGCTGGGGGAGCTCTTCATCACCCACGCCTCGAATCCGGGGCTGGCGGCGCTGGGGACGGCGGTGGACGTGCCGGTCAGCGCGAGGGAGATGTACCGGCTGGTGCAGTTCGCGGATCGGCGCGACATCGGCCTGGTGGTCGTCGGGCCCGAGGGGCCGCTGGCGGAGGGGTACGCCGACGCGCTGGCGTCCGAGACGCGGCTGGTGTTCGGCCCGACGAAGGACGGGGCGCGGCTGGAATCCGACAAGGCGTGGTGCAAATCCCTGATGCGGGAAGCGCTGGTGCCGGTCGCGGAGGGGCGCGAATTCACAGACGTGGACGCGGCGGTGCGGTACGCGAGCAGCCGGCCGGAGCCGCCGGTGGTGAAGGCGGCGGGGCTGGCGGCGGGGAAGGGCGTGTTCGTGCCCGCGTCGACGGCGGAGGCGTGCGACGCGGTGCGCAGGATCATGACCGGGCGGGTGTTCGGCGACGCGGGACGGACGGTGGTCATCGAGGAGCGGCTGAGCGGGCGGGAGGTGTCGGTGCTGGCGATCACCGACGGGCGGAGCATCTTCATCCTGCCGCCGTGCCAGGACCATAAGCGGCTGCTGGACGGGGACAACGGGCCGAACACCGGGGGCATGGGGGCGTTCTGCCCCTCGGAGGCGATCGACGCGGCGACCATGGGGCGGATCGAGCGCGAGATCCTCGTGCCGACGGTGGATGCGCTGAAGCGGGACGGGATCGACTACCGGGGGGTGCTCTACGCCGGGCTGATGCTGACGCCGAGCGGGCCGAAGCTGCTCGAATACAACGTGCGGTTCGGCGACCCGGAGTGCCAGGTGCTGATGGCGAGGCTGCGGTCGGACGTGATCGAGCTGATGCTGGGGGCGTGCACGCGCACGCTGGATCGCGTGGACATCGAGTGGGACGGGCGGCCGGCGGTGTGCGTGGTGCTGGCGAGCGGGGGCTATCCCGACGCTCCGCGCACGGGGGCGCCGATCACGGGCATCGACCAGGCCGGGGCGACAGAGGGGGTGACGGTCCTGCACGCGGGGACCGCTCGGGACGCGGGGGGCCGGATCGTGACGGCGGGGGGGCGGGTGCTGAACGTCGTCGCGCTCGGCGATTCGCTGGGGGAGGCGCGGGAGCGGGCCTATGGCGCGGCCGGCAAAATCCAGTTCGAGGGACGGGTCATGCGGACGGACATCGCCCGGGACCTGCCGGCGCACGCGTGAGGCGCGAAGACGACGGCGCGACCCAGGGAGCGCTCACCCCGCGGTGCGGATGGCGACGGGCGCGGGTGCGAGGACGTGCACGCCGGCTCTGAGGTCGGCGCGCAGGCGGCGCCCGAGGGCGGCGGCGAGGAGATCGATGTGCTCGGGCGTGTGCTCGGCGTTCACGGTGACGCGGAAGTACGCGTCGGCGGGGCCGTTGGGGTAGGAGATGAGCGGGACGCGGAGGCCCTCGGCGGCGAGGGCCGTGGCGGCGCGCTCCATCTCGGGCTTGTCGCCGAGCGTGAACGCCGCGATGGGGGTGGGAGGGCCGTCCGAGGCTTCGCCGAGGCGGAGCTCGACGAGACGGGCGTGGAGGCGGGCCGAGTTGGCGGCGAGCCGCTCCACGCGCCAGGGGTCGGCGCGGAGGACGGCGAGCGCGGCGCGGGTGCCCTCGGCCATGGCCGGGGCGATGGGCGTGGTGCAGACGTAGGCGGTGGCGCGGCGGGTGCGGCCGACGACCTCGGCGGCGCCGGCGACCATGCCGCCGGCGCAGCCGAGCCCCTTGGCGAGGCTCGAGGTCACGACGACGCGGGCGTCGCGGATGCCCAGGCGGGCGAGCGTTCCGCGGCCGCCGGGGCCGAGCACGCCGAGGCCGTGGCAATCGTCGACGACGAGGCGGTCGTCGGGCCCGATGGCGGCGAGGAGCTCCGCGACGGGGGCGCAGGCGCCGTGGGCGGTGAACACGCCATCGGTGAGGACGGCGGCGCGTCCGGGGCGGATGGCGCGGAGGGCGGCGGCCAGCGATTTGGGATCGCGGTGGTGGAAGGGGACGATCTCGAGGCCGGCGGTGTTGGCGGCGTCGCGGAGGCTGACGTGGGCGCGGGCGTCGATGACGGCGTGGGTGACGGAGCCGGCGAGGGCCTGGAGGGCGGCGATGTTGGCGGTGTAGCCGTCGGGCACGAGCAGCACGCGCTCGAGCGCGAGGAAGTCGGCGAGCTCGGCCTCGAGGGCGTCGTGGGAGGCGGCGTTCCCGGTCGTCTCGCGGCTGGCGCTGCTGCTCAGCCCGTATCGGGCGGTGGCCTGCCCGATCGTCGCGATCACGCCGGGGTGGTTCGCGAGGCCGAGGTAGTTGCAGCCGCCGAAGGAGAGGAGGGTCCTCCCGTCGGCGTAGGTCACTGTCGTGGCGTCACACGCGACGATGGGCGTGGCGGGCATATCGCATCCATGAGCGGGGGGTTGGCGGTCCGTCGTTGGCCATCATATCGGCAGGACGCGCCGGGATTCGTTGGCTTTGCGGGGAGAGAACGCTCGCGGCGGGGCGTCATTGCGCGGACGGGTCGAGCACGTCGTAAACGCGGTAGCCGGCCAGACGGTCTTTCCACCGGGCGACGAGCTGCTGGTGGCGGGGGTGGGCGACGTATTCGCTGTAGCCGTCGGGAGAATCGAAGCCGACGTAGACGCAGGCGTGATAGTCGGTCATCACGCCGCTGCGGCCGGCGTCGAGGTGCTTGCCGCAGAAGATGCTGACGACGGAGGGGATCGGCGCCAGCGATTCGCGCGCATCGGCGATAAGGGCGTCGGCGTCGGCGGGGTCGCGGAGGGTGAAGAGGACGATGTGGTTGATTCTCGCGGGGGCGGAGGGGGCGCCGGTGGGCGCGGCTCGACCGTGCGGGGGGCACGCGCAGCCGGGGACGGAGCCAAGGAGCGCGAGCGCCAGGGCCGCCGCCGCGAACCGTCCGAGCCGCCGAGTTGTCCTGGCCGTGTGGTGTGCTCCGGGCATGGGGCGTCATGGTACGGGAGGAGGAACGTCGGGCGGCGTCGCGGGACCCAAAGGAACCGCGGGCGGGGTGGGATGTTCAAAGGCTGGTGGAGGGATCGGTCGGCGAGTAGTATGCGGCTGATCCAATGGCGCTCGTGGACTGCTGAAGGAGCCTCGGAATGAGGGCCGGGTTTTTGTTTGGTGTCGCGGCGGTCGCGGCGATGTTGACGGGGCGGGGCGCTGTCGCCGGCGAGGCGGACCGGTCGGAGGGGACGGTCGTGCTTCCGCTGCCGATGAACACGGACGGGCCGCGGAGCCTGGACCCGGCGCGGGGCTCGACGACGTACGACAACATGGCGTGCGTGCAGATGTACGAGCCGCTGCTGCAGGTGGCGTACTACGACAACCAGCGGTTCGATCCGCTGCTGCTGGCGGCGCTTCCGGAGCGGCTGGAGGACGGCAAGCGGTACAGGTTCCGGCTGAAGGAGGGCGTGCGATTCCACGACGACCCGTGCTTTCCGGGGGGGCGGGGGCGGGAGGTGGTCACGGAGGACGTCTTCTATTCGTGGAAGCGGCTCGCGGATCCGGCCAACGGCATGAAGGCGTGGTGGCTGCTCGACGGGGCCATCGTGGGGCTGGAGTCGCCGAGCGGAGGGGAGGCGTTCGACTACGACGCGCCGGTGGAGGGGCTCGTCCGGCTGAGCGATCGCGAGTTCGAGGTGGAGCTGACGCGGCCGGTGTATCGCTTCCTCTGGGTGCTCACGATGTTCCAGACGTCGATCGTGGCGCGGGAGGCGGTTGAGCACTACGGCGATGAGTTCGGTGCGCACCCCGTGGGCACGGGGCCGTTCGTGCTCGACGAGTGGGTCCCGAAGCAGCGGCTGACGCTCAACCGCAATCCCAACTACCACGAGTCGTACTACCCGGGGCCGGAGAAGTGGAGCGAGGAGGACCGGCGGGCGGGGCTTGCGGCGGCGGCGGGCGAGCGGCTGCCGATCGCGGACCGGATCGAGTTCGCGATGATCATCGAGGAGCAGCCGCGGTTTCTCGAGTTCCGCCAGGGGAACCTGGCATACATCGAGCTGCCGTTCACCTATTTCGGCGAGCTCTTCAACACGCGGACAAAGACGATGAACCGCGAGGCGCGGAAGGCGGGGTACGGTTACCGCGCGGTGCCGCTGCTGGACATGATCTTCCGGGCGTTCAACATGGAGGACCCGCTGGTCGGGGGGTACACGGCGGAGAAGCGGGCGCTGCGTCAGGCGATCGCGTACGCGATCGACCTGGACGAGTTCAACGAGACGTTCTACGAGGGGCTGTGCGTGCAATACGACGGGCCGATCCCGCCGGGGCTCGACGGGCACCCGGAGGGGCACCTCCTGCCCGGGGCGCCGCGCGGGCCGGATCTGCAGAAGGCGCGGAAGCTGCTCGCGGAGGCGGGGTATCCGGGCGGGGAGGGGCTGCCGCCGATCCGCTACTACACCAACTCGTCCTCGATCAACGCGCAGATGACGGACCTGCTCCGGCGGCAGCTCGGGCGGATCGGGGTGCGGATCGACACGCAGCTCGTCGACTTCTCGCAGCTCATCGAGCTGACGAACAAGAAGCAGGCGCCGATGTTCAGCTTCGCGTGGATCACGGACTATCCCGACGGCGAGAACAACCTCGCGATCTTCTACAGCAAGAACGTGAGCCCGGGCTCGAACCACTGGAACTACAGCCGTCCGGAGTTCGACGCGCTGTACGAGCGGGCGATCGTGCTGGAGCCGGGGCCGGAGCGGACCGCGCTGTACGAGCAGATGCGGGACCTGGTGCTCGGGGACACGCCGGTGGTGGGCTCGCTGGCGCGGACCCGCTACTACGTGTGGCAGCCCTGGCTCACCAACGCGCGTCCGACGGAGCGGTTCTGGGGCTGGTTCAAGTACCTGGGGGTCGACGGGTCTGAGCGGTGAGCGAGGGAGGGCGGAGGCGACATGTGGTCATACGTTCTGCGGCGCATCCTGTACAACGTCCCGATCTACCTGGTGATCGTGCTCGTCGTCATGGCGATGCTGCGGATCAATGACCCCGTGGCGGCGTACCTCAGCAAGAACCCCACGGCCGCGGAGATCCACGAGACGCGGGCGAGGTTCGGGCTCGACCGGCCGTTCCTCGCGCAGTATCTCTCGATGCTCGGGAGCATCGCGACGCTGGACTTCTCCGCGCGCAGTTGGTACCGGGAGACGGAGACGGTGGGGCAGGTGGTGGGGCCCTCGATCCTCCCGAGCGTGGCGGTCACGCTGCCGGCGCTGGCGCTCTCGACATTCGTTTCGGTGGTCGTGGGGCTGGTCGCGGCGGTGAACCGGGGGCGGGCCCTGGACAGGGGCCTCATGTTCCTCGCGGTGATCGGGATGAGCGTCAGCTACCTCGTCTTCATCATCCTTGGCCAGTACTTCGGCGCGTTCTGGCTGCGCGAGCGGTTCGGCCTGGAGCTCTTCGCGATCCGTGGGTACGAGGGCGCCGGGGAGGCGAACTGGCCGGCGAACTGGGCCTACTACTGCCTGCTGCCGGTGGTCATCAGCGTTGTGGTCTCAATCGGGTACGACACCCGCTTCTACCGCTCGGTGATCGTCGAGCAGACGACGGCCGACTACATCCGCACGGCGAGGGCCAAGGGGTGCGGGCAGGCGCGGGTGATGTTCCGGCACCTGCTGCGGAACGCGCTCATCCCCATCATCACCCGGGTGATGATCACGCTCCCATTCCTGATCGTGGGCTCGCTCCTGCTGGAGGTCTACTTCTCGATCCCGGGGATGGGGAACACGCTGCTCACCCACATGATCAACAAGGATTTCGCGGTGACGCAGACGATCGTCGCGCTGCTGGCGGCGATCTTCATCCTGACGAACATCCTCACCGACGTGCTCTACGCGCTGGTGGACCCTCGCGTGAGGCTCTCCTGATGCACCCTTCTCCCGCCAGCCAGCCGGAGCAGCCCTCCGACCTGCTCACCGCCCGGGCGGGCGCACACCGGCCGTCGGGGCTCTTCGACAAGCCGGGAGTCCGGAAGTTCGTGCGCAACCGCGCGGGCGTGGTGGCGCTGATCGTCATCGCGGCGTTCGTCCTGGTGGCCGCGCTGATCGCCCTGCCGACGCGCATGCTCTCGATGGACGACGTGCAGTCGCGGGTGGCGCCCAGCGGGCTGCCGGGCCTGGGAATGGCCAGCGGGCCGGCGGCGCGGACGGAGATCGCCGACTTCTTCGTGCGGGAGGTCGAGAAGGCGCTGCGGGCCAGCGAGCCGGACGCCGCGCTGGCGGACCTCCGCTTCGCGGAGCGCGTCATCGCGCCGCTGCCGGTGGGGGAGGTGCGGGGCGCGGTCGCGGACGCGCGGGCGGCGTTCGCCCGGCTCGACGCGGCGCTGCTCGCGTACGAGGACGCGCAGATCGAGGCCGAGGAGCTCGCCGAGGGGGGCGGGAGCGCGGCGGACGCCGAGCTCTTGGGGGAGCGCCTCGGGGCGGCGCGGGACCGGTACCGCGACAGTCTCAGGGGGCTGGAGGCGCACGTCGAGCGCCTGTTCCCGCGCCCGGAGGGGTGGAGGCGCGTGGTGTACGGGCTGCGGCTCTTCGCCGGCACGGACCGGCAGGGCCGGTCGATCGCGTTCCGGGCCATCTACTCGGTGAAGACGGCGGTGCAGATCGGCATGGTCACCGCGGTCTTCAGCGTGTTCATCGGCGCGGTGCTCGGGGGGGCGGCGGGGTTCTTCGGGGGACTCGTGGACCATGCGGTGGTCTGGCTCTATTCGACGCTCTCCTCCATCCCGTACATCATCTGGCTTGTCGTGATCGCGTTCGTCTTCCGCGAGAGCGACTGGACAGTCCCGATCACGGGCAAGCCGATCGCGCAGACGCTCATCCCGGTGTACCTGGCCTTCGGCGTGACGCTCTGGGTCGGCACGTGCAGGGTGATCCGCGGCGAGGCGATGAAGATCAAGGGGCTGGACTACATCCAGTCGGCGCTGGCCACCGGCTGCTCGCCCGCCCGCATCCTGGGGCGGCACGTGCTCCCCAACGTGCTCTACCTGGTGTTTATCAATTTCTCGCTGGCCTTCGTCGCGGCGATCAAGGGCGAGGTCATCCTGAGCTACCTGGGCCTGGGGGTGCAGGGCCAGCCGAGCTGGGGGATCATGATCCGCGACAGCAAGGACGACGTCGTGCTCGGCGTCTTCTGGGAGCTCGGGGCCGCGACGCTGATGATGTTCGTCCTGGTCTACGCCTTCAACATCCTGAGCGATGCGCTGCAGGACGCGTTCGATCCGAAGCATGTGGGGTAGGCGACGTGCGCGCGGGCGGGGCCGGCCTCGGGGCGCGCGGGGTCAGGCGTGGTGCGGCCGGCGAGGGAAACTGCGCAGGGCAAAAAGAAAAACCCGGCAACGGTCTTTCGTCCGCGGCCGAGTCAAAGGAGGAGAGAGAGACAAGACGTTGGTACTGTGCCACGGGCACGCGCGGGTGCCACGATTTCCGGAGATTTTTTCCAGACTGCGGGCCCTGGAGCTCGCGCCGCGGCATGGGGCGGGGTGGCGCTAGGCGCCTTGCAGCAGCAGCACGCGGTCGAACAGGGCGGCGACGTGGGGCCAATTCACCACCTGCATGAATGCGTCTACGTAGTCTGCCCGGCGGTTCTGGTATTTGAGGTAGTAGGCGTGCTCCCAGACATCGACGCCCAGCAGCGGCACGAGCCCGGTGAACAGGAGCTTCTGCTGGTTCTCCATCTGCGAGACCACCAGCCGGCCTGCGATCGGCTCGAAGGCCAACCAGGCCCAGCCGGAGCCCTCGACGGCCTTGGCCGCCTCCTTGAACTGCCAGGCGAAGCCGTCGAAGGCTCCGAAGTCCCGGGCGATCGCGTCGGCCAGGGCGCCGGCGGGCTCCCCGCCGCCGCCGGCGCTCGGGGGCGCCATGCAGTGCCAGAACAGCGTGTGGTTGATGTGGCCGCCGCCGTGGAAGCTGAGTTGCTTGGACCAGTGTGCGACGAGTGCGGGATCCCCCGACTCTCGGAGCTGGGCGAGCTGGGCGAGGGCCTTGTTCAGCCCTGCGACATACCCGGCGTGGTGCTTGTCGTGGTGGATGCGCATGGTCTGCGCATCGATGTGGGGCTCCAGGGCCGCGTAGTCGTAGGGGAGGGCGGGGAGGGTGTATTCGCCCTTGGCCGGGTCCCAGCCGAGGCGGATGAGCGACGCGACCTCTTCGGGCTGAGCGCGGCCGCCGAGGGCGGTTGCAAGGGCTCCGGAGGCGCCGAGGGCGGCCATCGCCCCGAGCGCGCCGCGACGGGTGAGATCCATCTGGCTCTGCATGCGTGACTCCTCGTTGTGCCCACGGGGCTCATCCCCGTGGGCAATCCCCCGAGAGACACTAGGGAGCCTGGGTCAGCTCGACTCCTGCCGCCCCTCGATCGCGGCGATCAGGCACCCGACGGCCAGGAGCATCAGCTCGTCGAGGTCCGGGTCCTCGGCGCGGACGGCGATCCCGAGGCGGTACACGAGCGGGTTGAAGTGCGTGCGCAGCGTCGCCACGCTGCGTCCGTCCGCGGTCCGCACTTCGAAGCGCTGGGGACACAGCAGCGCCACCGGGGAGAGCAGGCGGCGGCCGAGGGCGAGGATCGTGGAGTCCTCGGCAAGGGACGCGACCTCGCGTCCGTCGGGGCCGAAGATACGCCAGGAGTCGCGGGCGAAGGATCGCAGGCCCTTGCGCCGGAGCGAGCCGATCAGCTCCCCGTCCGGGAGCGTCACGTCGTAGGTGGCGCCGAAGTCGATGATGCTGCGGGTGCGCATGGTGAGCAGCTCCCGCGACATGGATTCGTCGGTGTAGAGGCGGATGTCCTCGCGCAGGCGGAAGGCCTTCTGGCGGCAGAACGCGACGACGGCGCCGGTCTCGTCGTAGACGTGGAACGAGGCGCCGAAGAGCGAGAGGATCTTGCGGCGGATCGTGTACTTCTCTCCGGGGGCCGCTCGGAGCGCCATGGCTCACCTCCCGCGCCCTGCGCGGGCGCCCGTCGTCACGAAAGCGGGCGGCCCCGGTGGGCCGCCCGCTCGGTATGTGTGCAGTCCGGCGGCGGCTACAGGGCCTCGCCGACGACCCAGCGCGTGAAGCCCTTGATGCGGGCCGCGGGGCCGAGGACTTCCTTCACCGTCCGGCTGGGGTCCTTGACGAAGGGCTGCTCGAGCAGCGCGATCTCCGCGAGGAACTTCTTCATGCCGCCCTCGACGATCTTCTCGGCGATCTGCTGCGGCTTGCCCGACTCCATCGCGCGCTCGATCTGGAAGCGGCGCTCCTTCTCGACCACGCTCGCGGGGACGTCCTCGGGTGTCACGCCCATGGGGACCGAGGGCACGCCCGCGGCGATGTGCATGCACACGTCGCGGAGCGCCGACTCGCTCACGTCGCCCTGTGCGACGATGAGCACGCCGGTCTTCCCGTCGTGGTGCACGTACTGGCCGAAGCTCCCGCCCGGGTTGTCAAACTTGGTGATGCGCGCGATCGCGCAGTTCTCGCCGGTGGAGATGCGGACGTCGTCCACGAGCGCGGTCATGGCATCGGTCGGCGCGACCGGCCCGGCGGGGGCATCGAGCGCGAGCTCGGAGATCTTCCGCACGGCGTTGGCGAACCGCTCGTTCTTGGCGGTAAAGTCGGTCTCGGCGCGCACCTCGACCATGGCGGCCGACGAGGCGCGGACGGCGATGGCGATCGCGCCCTCGGCGGCGGCGCGCTCGGTGCGCCTATCCATCTTGCCCTTGAGCTTCATGCGGAGGATGTTCTCCGCCTTCTCGAAGTCGCCCTCCGCCTCGGCGAGGGCCTTCTTGCAGTCCATCATGGGAAGTCCGGTCTCGTTCCGGAGCTTCATCACGTCCTTGGCGTTGATCTCGGCCATTCGTCGGATCTCCCTGTCTGAAGGGGCTCTTGAGCTGCGGTGGCGGCGCCGCCCCGGGCGGGGTCGCGGGTCGCGCCCTCAGGATGGCGGGCGACCGGGGCGCGGCCCGGCCGATCAATCGGCGTTGGTGGCGAGGGCCTGCTCGGTCGGGGCCTCGCCGCCCTCGCTCTCCTCGCCGGCGCGGAACTGGGCGCGGCGCGAGCGGCGGCGGGGCTCGTCGCCCTGGGCCTGCTCGCCCGAGTCCTCGCCGGAGGCCGCGGCCTGGCGCTGCTGCTTGCCCTCGGCGATCGCCATGCACAGCTCGCGCAGCACGACGTCGATGGACCGCATGCTGTCGTCGTTGCCGGGGATCGGGAGATCGACGAGGTCGGGGTCGCCGTCGGTATCGATGAGGGCGACGGTCGGGATCCCGAGCTTGCGGGCCTCCTTCAGGGCGGTGGTCTCGTGGCGGACGTCGATGATCACCATCGCGCCGGGCAGCTTGTCCATGTTGCGGATGCCGTTGAGGTTGCGCTTGATCTTGCGGAGCTCGCGCCGGAGCTGGCTCTCCATCTTCTTGGAGTAGCTGGCGAAGTTGTCGTTCTGCTCGATGGCCTCGAGCTCCTCGAGTCGGCGGAGACGGCTGCGGATCGTGCGGAAGTTGGTCAGGGTTCCGCCGAGCCAGCGCTCGATGACGTAGTGCATCTTCACGTCCTCGACGCGCTGCTCGATCACGTCCTTGGCCTGGCGCTTGGTCCCGACGAAGCAGACGTCCTTGCCGTCGGCGACGACGCGGCCGAGGAACCGCTTGGCCAGGAGCAGGCCCTTGACGGTCTCCTTGATGTCGATGATGTGGATGCCCTGGCGGCGCGCGTAGATGTACGGCTGCATCTTGGGGTTCCAGTTGCTGGCCCTCTGGCCGAAATGGATCCCCGACTCGATCAGGTCCTGCACGAGTGTGTTCGACATTGTCCGATTCCTGGCAGCGACACCGGCGGGCTGGACCGTCCCGATGCTGGATCAGCACCGGCATCCCCGCTGAGAGGGCGCTTGGGTGGTGGGCGTCGATCGCCCGATTTCTCTGGACGCCATTTCCGCGGCCCGTCCGATCGCGCCCGCGGGTCCACACCGACGGTCGGGCGTGGCGATCAACTGTATAGATGGTGGATCTTCCCCGACAAGCCCCTCCCGGACACGGGCGGAAGAATGGGTGGGACTTGTGCCGCGCACAAGGGTTGTTCCCGGCGCGCCGGTCGGCTACCTTGGGATTCGGCCGGGGGGCGCCAAGAGGGAGATCAGTATGCGAGCGACGCTCTTTGTTCGGTCGGTGGTGGGTGCCTGCGCGATGGTGGCGGCGCCGGCGGCGATGGCCCAGGAGACCCTGACGACGGAGGTGGCGGCGTCGGGCCTGAGCCGGCCTGTCGCGCTGGTGCACGCGGGGGACCCCTCCCGCGCGTACATCGTGCAGCAGCGGGGGATCATCCGGGTCTTCAACCCGATCACCGGCGAGGTCCTGCCGACGCCGTTCATCGACCTCTCGTCGAGGGTCAGCCAGTCCGGGAACGAGCGGGGCCTCCTCGGCTTGGCGTTCCACCCCGACTTCGCGTCGAACGGGCTTTTCTACGTGAACTACACGCACATCACGTCGGGGGACACGGTCGTCGCGCAGTTCGCGGTCACGGCCGATCCCGACGTCGGCGATCCCGACTCGTTCCTGCAGTTGCTCACGTACGCCCAGCCCTTCTCGAACCACAACGGGGGCTGGGTTGATTTCGGGCCCGACGGCTACCTCTACATCAGCAGCGGCGACGGCGGCAGCGCCAACGACCCGGGCAACCGGGCCCAGACGATCACGGGGATGCTGCTCGGCAAGATGCTGCGCATCGACGTGAACGGTGACGACTTCCCGGCGGACGACGGGCGCAACTACGCGATCCCGCCGACCAACCCGTTCGTGGGCGTGACCGGCGACGACGAGATCTGGGCGTACGGCCTGCGCAACCCGTGGCGGGCCAGCTTCGACCGGGCGACCGGCGACCTCTGGATCGGCGACGTCGGGCAGGACTTCGTCGAGGAGATCGATTTCCAGCCGGCCTCCTCCGAGGGCGGCGAGAACTACGGCTGGCGGTGCATGGAGGGGACGCGCTGCACCGGGCTGAGCGGCTGCACGTGCGACGACCCGGCGCTGACGATGCCGATCCACGAATACCCGCACGACCCGCACTGCTCCGTGACGGGTGGGTACGTCTACCGCGGCGCGCTCGTCCCGCACCTGCGCGGGACCTATTTCTTCGCGGATTACTGCTCCGCGGATATCTGGTCGTTCCGGTACGAGGGCGGCGTGAAGACCGAGTTCACGGAGCGCACGGACGAGCTCGACCCGGTGGGCGGCTCGATCAACTCGATCGTCTCCTTCGGCGAGGACGCGGCGGGCGAGGTCTACATCTGCGATCTCGGCGGCGAGGTCTTCCGCGTCGCGCCGCGGTGCCGCGTGGACCTCAACGGCGACGCGATGGTGAATACCCAGGATGTCCTGCTCTTCCTCAACCTGTGGAACGCCGACGACCCGGCGACCGACTTCACGGGGGAGGGGGACACCAACACGCTCGACGTGCTGGAGTTCCTGAACCGCTGGAACACGGGCTGCCCATAGCGCCCGGCCCCGCTCGGACGGGGCGGGTCCGCCGGCAAGGGATGGGCGGTGGCTGGAATGGCCGGTGGCTGGAATCGCCGGGGCCGCGCGGCGGGCGCCCGGGTGGGCATGCGGCGGAACCGCCGCGCAGGCAGTCGGTCCCGCCGCGCGGGGGCGCCGGCCGCCGAGCGGCCGGGGCGGCGCGTCACCGCCGGCGACGAACGCCGGGGGGTGCGATGCCGTGCGTGACACGCCGGGGCGGGCGGGTATACTCCGATTCCCCGACCGGCCAAGCCGGCTGGGCTGGGGCGCATAGCTCAGTTGGCTAGAGCGCATCCGTCACATGGATGAGGTCACAGGTTCGAGTCCTGTTGCGCCCACTTCTTCGTCTCTTACCGCGATCATGACTGGCAATCACCTCGGTTCGCTCCGCCTGGAGAGGCGGGGAGCGGGCGGCGGGGTG
>DASRXL010000212.1:0-9772 GCA_035654175.1 Phycisphaerales bacterium | reverse complement strand
CGAGCCTTCAGTGAAGTGGTATCGTGCCGCTGCACCGGTGCTAGCGAGTGTCGGCGCAGACGAGTTCGTGGCCACCGTTCTCGCGTGGTTCGATCTCGTGGATAGGCCACGAACCCAGCACGCCGACCGGATCTACGCGGGTGCTCCCGATCCCAATCTTCTCATCGACGATACCCACGCCGACATCCTCAAGGGCCTCTGCTGGATCTCCGGCACCATCGAGAGCCCCGACCTCGCCCGCGCCCTCGGCCGCCTTGCCCTCTCCTGCTACCGCAAGGTGCCCGGCATCGGGCCCCGCGCTGTGAAGGTCGGCAACGCCGCCGTCTATGCCCTGGGTCAGATGCCGGGGCGGGACTCGCTCGGGCAGCTCGCGATGCTGCGGGTGAAGGTCAAGTTCGGGACGGCGCAGAAGATGCTGGAGAAGGCCCTCGCCGCCGCGGCGGAGCGCGAGGGGCTGCCCCGCGAGGAGATCGACGAGCTGGCCGTGCCCGCCTACGGGCTGACCGATGTCGGCCTGCGCGAGGAGGCGATGGGCGAGTTCACCGCCGTGCTCCGCGTCGAGCGTTCCGGCAAGTGCGAGCTTGTCTTCCGCAAGCCCGACGGCAAGACGCAGAAGGCGGTGCCGGGCGCGGTCAAGGAGGCCCACGCCGACGACCTGAAGGAGCTCAAGGGTGCCGCGAAGGACATCGCCGCGATGCTCCCGGCCCAGCGCGAGCGGATCGACTCGCTCTTCCTGCAGGACAAGTCGTGGGACGTCGCTTCGTGGCGCGAGCGATACCTCGGCCATCCGCTCGTCGGCGTGATCGCGCGTCGCCTGATCTGGCGCTTCGCGCCCGGGCGCGACGGCGCGTGGGATCCAGCCGCCGCCGGCCGCGCCGCCATCTGGCTCGACGAGTCGGGCCTCACCGGCCTCGACGGCCGGACCATCTCGCTCGATGAATCGCGCGACCGCGTCCGCCTCTGGCACCCCATTGAAGTGACGCAGGCCGAGATCCTCGCGTGGCGCGAGTTCCTCGAGAGCCGCGAGATCGTGCAGCCCTTCAAGCAGGCCCACCGCGAGGTCTACCTGCTCACCGATGCCGAGCGGGCGACCGGCGTCTACTCGAACCGTTACGCCGCGCACATCCTCCGCCAGCACCAGTGCAACGCCCTAATGGCCGCCCGCGGCTGGAAGAACAAGCTGCGCCTCATGGTGGACGACGAGTTCCCGCCCGCGATGCGCCCCCTGCCCGCCTGGACCCTCCGAGCCGAGTTCTGGATCGAGGGCGCCGGCGAGGAGACCAACGAGGCCGGCGTCTACCACCACATCGCCACCGATCAGGTCCGCTTCTACGACGTCGCCGCCGCGGAGAACTCCGCCCACGCCGGCGGCGGCCGCTACGGCATGTACGCAGACGCCACCGACACCAACCGCCCCCGCCCGCTCGAATCCATCCCGCCGCTGGTCTTCAGCGAAATCATGCGTGACGTTGACCTCTTCGTAGGCGTCGCGAGCGTCGGCAACAACGCCGCCTGGCAGGACGGCGGCCCCACGGGCGAATACCGCGACTATTGGTGGTCCTACACCTTCGGCGACCTCTCCGGCACCGCCCAGACCCGCTACACGCTCCTCTCCCGCCTCCTCCCCCGCCTGAAGATCGCCGACCGCTGCAGCCTCGACGGCCGTTTCCTCCGCGTCCGCGGCGACATCCGCACGTACAACATCCACCTCGGTTCGGGCAACATCCTGATGGAGCCCAACAACCAGTACCTCTGCATCGTTCCCGGCCGCTCCGACCCCGCCCTGCCGCAGAAGCTCTACCTGCCCTTCGAGGGCGACCGCACGCTGGCGATCATTCTCAGCAAGGCGTTCCTGCTCGCCGACGATATGAAGATCACCGACCCGACGATCACCAGTCAGATCGGCCGGGCCTGAGGGCGCCCCGCTCCACCGAAGCGGCTACCGCTCCATCGCCCTTCTCCCGAAACTCTTCCACTGTGTCGCGTCTGTCTCTCCCGACCGCACGCTCGCAAGCCGTCACGCCACGGCGGACGCCGCGGCGGCTCGCGCGCCCCCGCTCGCGACGCCCCCCAGCCGAAGCAGCAGGTCCTCGGGGTCCAGCATCGCCGAGAAGTTCTTGCGCTCCGCGGCGAGACGGTGCGCCTCGCGCAGCTCGAACCCCGAGGGCGAGAGCGGGCCGACCGCCGCGGCCAGCCGCTCGGCCACGTCGTGCTTGAGCCGTCGGAGCGCGAGGCCCTTGCGGAGCCGCCTGCCCTCGGTCGAGTGCAGGATGCAGAACCCCGCCGTGAAGAAGATCGGTAGCGCCGCCGGCAACGCCAGCCCGTGCGCCCGGGTCAGGAGGGCATCGGCGGCGAGCCCCACGCCGAGCGCGAGCACAACGCCCGCCGCGAACTTGGCCATCGTCGGAAATCTCGAGCGCATCGACTGCTCCGAGGCGGGCATGTCGCCGTGATTGCCGATCGCCAGAAACGTCCGGACGAGCATGTCGAACCTGCTGTCGGCGTCGAGCAGGCCGACCTCCAGGTCCCGCTGCCTCGCGATCAGGACGCACGCGAAGCAGTCGTCGCCGTACGCCGCGCGCAGCGCCGCCTCGGGCTCGGCGATGACCTCGCCCTGCCGGATCGACGCGGCCGAGGGATCGATCGTCGAGCGCAGCCCGCACGCGCAGCACCGCCGCTCGTGCCCGTAGGGCACGCTCCGGACCCGGAGCCAGCGGCGTCGTCGGAGGTTCAGCTCCAGCAGCTCGTGCGACCTCGCCTCGCGGCACTGAAAGCAGAACGCCGGCACATGCCCGATCGATCGCCATTCCATCCAGCGCATGCAGAGCCTCCACCCTCGACATGGCATACGGCGCCCCGCCTATCCAACCCGCCCAGATCGCCGCCGCGCTTGCCAGCCCGCACAGGCCGTTCGTCCGTTACGCTCGCGCGATGTTGTCGCGCAGTTGCGAGTTATCGCGTTGCGCTGGCGCGCCGAACCGTTGGGGAAGCGGGCGACACGATACCCCGCGGCGCCCGCGGGGCGCGGGTTGACTCGGCGGCCGGGGTGCGGCCGGGGGCGCGCGAGTGGCCGGCCTCTCGGCGCTTCGGCCCGCGGCTACGATCCCCGCCGTGTTTACCCCCATCCCCGAGATCCTGGACGAACTCCGCGCCGGGCGCATGGTCGTCCTGACCGACGACGAGACGCGGGAAAACGAGGGCGACCTCGTGATGGCCGCGGAGTTCATCACGCCGCAGGCGATCAGCTTCATGATCCGCGAGGCCGCGGGATACCTGTTTCTGAGCCTCACCGAGGCCGACTGCGATCGGATCGACCTGCACGCGCAGACGCCGGTGAACACCTCGGTGAGGGGCACGCCGCTGACGGTCTCGATCGACGGGCACCCGAAGCACGGGTTCACGACCGGGGTGTCTGCGCACGAGCGCGCCCGCACGATCAAGCTGGCGATCGACCCGGCGTCGAAGCCCGACGACTTCGTTCGTCCCGGGCACATCAACCCGCTCCGCGCCCGCGACGGCGGGGTGCTCGTCCGCATCGGGCAGACCGAGGGCTCGGTCGATCTCTGCAGGCTCGCGGGCCTGTATCCCGGCGCGGTCGGCATCGAGGTGATGCGGGAAGACGGGGAGATGGCCCGCATCCCGGACCTCGAGCGGTTCTGCGCCAAGCACGCGCTGAAGATGTGCTCGGTGCGCCAGATCATCGAGCACCGGCTCGCCGGCGAGCCCTTCATCCACCGCGTGGAGCCGGCGTCGGGCACGCCGATCCGCACGCCGCTGGGCGAATTCAACTGCATCTCGTTCCGGTCGCTGGTGGATCCGCTGCCGCACGTGGCGTTCACCGTCGGCGGCGTGGGCCGGCTTGGGGCCGACGGGAATCCTGTCGAGACGCCCGAGGCGACGCTGGTGCGGGTGCACCGGCGCGACCTGCTCGGGGATATTTTCGACGACCTCTCAACCTACGCGGGGGGCGCGGGGCCGACCTCCACGGGCCAGATCCTGCGCGAGTCGATGCGGGCGATTCAGGAGGCGGGGCGGGGGGCGGTGGTGTACCTGCGCCCGCACGGGGTGGGCGACACGTTGAGCCAGCGTCTGAGCCGGCCGTTCGACATGGACACCCGCGACAAGCCCGGGTTGTCGGTGCCGCAGGCGACCCTGGAGTATGGGACCGGCTCCCAAATCCTGCGGGCGCTGGGGCTGAGGAACCTGCGTCTCCTGACCAACAGCGAGGCCGAATACCCGCAGCTCCAGGCGTTCGGCCTGTCGATCGCCGAGCGGGTGGCGGTGCTGCCGCGGGTGTAGCCGAGCTCGTCCCCGGCGAGCAGCCGATTTTCCCAACAAAGCCCTTCCATGAGATTCAGGGCCTGGGGTATACTCTGCCTCAGACCGGTGGGGTCGGCGGGCTGCGCCTGGAGGCGCCCGCACCGAGAGAGTCAATCACAGGAGATCGAACATGGGTTGCTGCAGCAGGTCCGGGAGCTGGGGCGTGGTGGTCGTGGGGATGGCGGGGGTGGTGTGCGGGCTGCTCGTGGGCGGCGCGCTGGATCTGGACACCCGTTCCGAAGCGGAGGGCGTCCTGGCGCCGGCGAGCTTCGTGCAGCCCGAGGACGAGATGTCGCCCGAGGACATGATGGCGGCGATGAAGGAGCTGTGCGAGCCCGTGGAGGAGCACGAGCTGCTCAAGCGCATGGAGGGCAAGTGGGACTGCGTCGCGAAGTTCTACATGGGCGGGCCGGACGCGCCGCCGACCGAGTCGAAGGGATCGTCGGACAACCGGCTGGTGATGGGCGGGCGGTACGTGGTCCAGAACTTCAAGATGGACGAGTTCATGGGCGAGCCCTTCGAGGGGATGGGCATCGTCGGCTTCGACCGCGCCGAGGGCAAGTACGTGAACGACTGGATCGACACGTGGAGCACCGGCATCATGTCGATGACCGGCGAGTACGACGAGGCCACCGAGACCATGGACTGGCGCGGCACGTACGTGATGCCCTCCCCGGACGGGGGCAAGCAGGAGATGCCGGCGCACCACGTCATCAAGTACGTGGGCGACGACAAGATCGTGATGGAGTTCTGGGAGACCAATCCCGAGAACGGCGAGGAGTACAAGGGCGGGGAGATCACCTACACCAGGAGGGGATGAGATGGGGCAGGTGACCAAGTCGGAGCAGGCCTCGTGCGACGCGACGGGAAAGACCACCGACGCCCACGCGCGCCTGAGGCCGTTCGCCGGCACGTTCCGCGCCGAAGTCCGGATGTGGATGGGCCCCGGGGAGCCCATGCTCTCCAGCGGCACCATGACCAACACCCTCGAGCTCGGCGGGCGCTACCTGCACCAGAGCTACAAGGGCGACCCGAACCCCGGGCCTTTCCCCGCGTTCGAGGGGCGGGGCTACTGGGGCTACAACACGACGGACAATCGGTACGAGGGGTTCTGGATCGACAACGCCTGCACCTTCATGCAGCTCGAGCTCGGGCAGGTCGAGAGCTCGGGCAGGGTGTGGACTATGCACAGCAGCATGACCAGCCCGGAGACCGGCGCGCCGATGCGGAAGAAGTCCGTCATCACGCTCAAGGACGAGCAGCGCCACACGATGGAGATGTACTTCGAAGCGCCCGGCGGAGAGTGGCGCAAGATCATGCACATCGAGTACGAGCGCGCGTAGCAGCGCGTACGAACGAATGCCGGGCGGCCCCGCGCGAGCGGGGCCGTTTCGATTTTTCAGGCAGAAGCTCTGGCCAATCACTCATCCGGATGTGCGGTTTCGACCCCCCCCATTTTGGGTGGAGAAACCCAACCACGGCGGGGGCTCCACAACCTACGGTGTGTGCTCCCGCGCGATCGCGGCCTATGTGGGGCCCGACGATCCGCCGGCGAACGCTCGAGACGTGTGCTGCATGGTGACCCCGGTGAACCCCGCCGCGCTGGCGAACCCGAACCTGTTGTGGGAGGCGTTGATCGGGGAGACCGGCTGCGCGGTGTTCGTGACGTCGCGTGACGGGGAGATCCTGTTCGCCAACGGTCGCTCACGCGCGTGGATCGGGTGGCGGCGACAGGGGGAGGATCTGCAGCGCCCGCCCACGCTGGCGGACACGTGTGCGCCGGCGCTGTACGAGGAGCGGCTCGCGATCGTGCAGCGGGTGTGCGACGAGAACATCGCGGTCGTGTTCGAGAGCATCAGCCGCAGCGTGCGCTGCCTGGTGTCGGTGAGGGCGTTGCCGGGCGCCGCGGGCGGGCGTGTCGCGATGGTGCTGGCGCGCCGGCTCCACCCGTGGGAGCGGGTGACCCCGGAGGCCTTTCCCCACGCCACGGTGATCGAGGTCGAGCGTCACGACCCCGGCGTGATCGCGACACTCTCGCCGCGCGAGCTCGACGTGCTGATCCTGATCGGGGAGGGGCTCTCCTCGGGCGACATCGCCAAGCGTCTGCACCGGAGCGTGCGGACGATCGAGCGGCACCGCGACAGGCTCGGGCAGAAGCTCGGCGTCTCGAATCGGGTGGACATCGCCCGCTTCGCCATGCGGGCCGGGCTGGCCGAGTTGCCCGAGCCCGCGGACGCCGCGCTGGCGACCAAGCCGGGGTACGACGTGCTCGCGATCTCCGAGCCGCTGCGCAAGATCTCGCGCCGGCGCATCCGCAAGGCGGATTGAGCCGGGCGGCGCCGTCCGGGCAAAAAACGGCGCAGGCCCCGGCGGGGCCGGGGCCTGCGTGGTGGCGTGAAGGAGCGCACCCGGTCGGCCCGGGCCCGCGGTGCTCAGCAGCCGACGTTCCAGAGGTTGAGGAACGCGAGCACGTCCTGGGTGTTGACGGTGCCGTCGCCGTTGATGTCGGCCGAGGCGTCGCCAGCGTTCCAGGCGTTGAGGAAGGCCAGCACGTCCTGCGTGTTGACGTTGCCGTCGTCGTTGAAATCGGCGACGCAGTCGTCCGGCGGGGTGAACTCGTCACCCAGGCGGATGTCGTCCACGTACCAGTCGTCGGTCGAGTCGGCGCCCGCGGCCCGGAAGCGGATGGCGAAGCCGTCGTGGAAGGCGTCGATCATGAGCGAGCTCTGGTGGAAGCTGAACTGCCCCTGGTTGGCCCCGTCGGAGGTGATCGTCATGAACTCCGTCCAACCCCCGAAGTCGTTGACGTACTCGACCACGAGCGTCTTGCCGTTCTCGACGCCCTTGTGCTGCGTGAAGAACGAGAGGTACGTCGGGAAGGGCGCGGCCGCCATCAGGAAGTTGAATGTTGTGGCGGAGTCGGTGCCGTCGAGGTTCATGGAGTAGGGGGAGCTGGGCTCGTTGTCCGCGCCGGTGCTCACCTGGGCGCCGCTGATCGCGTCCCACGCGGTGCCGGTGTCGAACGAGGAGTCGGCGAACGGCTCGTAGAAGGGCAGCGGGTTGCCCGGGAAGGGGCTGACCGCGATGTTGTCGATGTACCAGTCGTCGCCGCCGTCGGCGCCGAGTGCGCGGAAGCGGACGGCGAAGTCGGTGCCCCAGGCGAAGACCTCGATGGGGTAGACGTGGAACTGGAAGGTGCTCTGGTTGGCGCCGTCGGAGACGATGGTGTCGAAGGCCTGCCAGTCGCCGTTGATGTCGCGGTACTCGGCGACGATGGACTTGCCGTTCTCGACGCCCGTGTGCTGGGTGTAGAACGAGAAGTAGGGGTTCTCGAGCACGCCGGTGAGGTCGAGCGAGCCGGACTCGATGGAGTCGCTGCCGTCGAGGTTCAGCGAGTAGGGGGCGCTGGGCTCGGCGCTCGCATCGCTATTCACCACGCCGCCGCTGTTGGCCGGCCACGTGTCGCTGTCGATCGTAGTGTCGGCCCACTCCTCGAAGAAGGGGTAGGTCAGGCCGCCGCCCTGGGTGAGGCAGGAGCGGTTCGCGGCGTAGTTGGTGATCTTGGTGGCGGAGGGCCCGCCGAAGAACGCCGGGTTGCCGAGGCCGTCGCAGCCGCCCAGGCCGGAGCACATGATGTGGCAGTCGCCGTTGCCGTCGCAGTGCCCCGCGCTGAAGTTGTGGCCGATCTCGTGGGCCGAGAGCGCGCCGCGCGCGTTGATCGCGTTGGTGTACTTGGACTGCACCAGGCCGTAGCCCTGGTTGCCGCTGCACACCACCGAGAGATAGGCGATGCCGATGACCGACCCGTTGAGGTTCACGCCGGTGAACATGTGGGCCAGGTCGCGCGCCACGTCGCCCTTGTTGCCGTTCCACCAGTTGCGGAACTGGTCGAGCCTCGCGCCCGGATCGCTCGAGGTGTAGGGGTCGCCCGAATTGGTCCAGATGTTGTAGTGGGGGATCGTGAAGGTGACGTTGCACTCGCCCTCGTAGACGGCGGCGATGCGGGCGATCACGGTGTCCACGTCGGCGATGACCGTCGCCTCGTTGGAGCCGAGCAGCTGGTAGTACTCCCAGTCGACCTCGACCGCGAGCTCGCAGACCAGGAACGCGCGGCCGCCGCCGCCGTGGTCCTCATGCGCCTCGGCGTGGTCGTGCACCCCCGCGTCCTGCACGCCGCAGGCCCAGGCCTGCTGGAGCGCCACGTCGTCGTCGCGGTAGACCACGTGCAGCGTCGGGTCGGCGCCCGGCTGCACGTCGGTCAGGGGCTGGACGTTCCAGATCTCCGGCTCCTGGGCGCCGGGGATGAAGATCGCCAGGTTGAGCCCGCCGCCGGCGCGGGAGCCGGCGACGCGCGCGTCATCCACGCCGTCGAGCTCCCCCCGGACGGTGAGCGGCGCCGGGAGGGCCATCGGCTTGGGGAGGCCGTCGGCGCCGACAGTCGTGGCGGTGACGCCGGCGCTGCGGAAGGAGGCGGGCTCCACCCAGAGGCCGTACTCCACGTCTCCGAGCTTGACCTCGGTCGTAAAGCCGACGTTATCCGCCGGCAGCGCCAGGCGCTGCACCGTGAAATCGCTCAGTTCGAGCTTCGCGGCGATGGCCTGCCGCAGCTCACCATTGACGGGTTGCACCTGCCCGACGGCCGGAGCCGCAAGCCCGAGCAGCGCGATCAACCCACAGACGCCATTCCGCATCATGAATACCTCCAGATATCGAGACAGCTCCACCGTAACTCCTCGGACCGGTGAGCCCAAGGGTTCACGCAGCGATCGGTGTTCCACGCTTCCGCGAGTCCCGAAGCTAGCTGCTACAAACGTCCGATAGCACCACGCCAGCCCGCAGGACGGATCACGGTTGTACGCACCAGTTCGGCCCGGGCTCCCTCTCTCGCCCACGAATCATGGGTTGCGAGGGTCACTGACCGGCCCACAAGCCCACATAGTCGATCAAATCCCTGCTGTCGATCACCCCGTCGCCGGTCAGGTCGGCGGGCCCGTCGCGGTTGGCCCAGTCGGCGATGTAGTCCGTCAGGTCGCTCGGATCGACCACGCCGTCGCCGTTCCAGTCGGCCAGCGACCCGGTGACGGTCACGGTCAGCCCGGGCATGAGAATAACCTGGCGGTCGCCCTGGGTCACGCGGATTTTGATGTGATCCGTGCCGCGGGCATGCTGCGGCAGGTCCGCGGCGCTGACCTGGAGCTCGTATGTCCCGTCGCCCCTGTCCACGGCATTCCCGAGGGTGGTCAGCCCGGCGGAGCCTTCGGCGTGGAAGGCCTCGATGGTGAGACCGGGGCCGATCTGGGCAAGGGTCCAGTCGAGCGGCTCGATCACGGCGGTTGTGGCGGCCCCGACCGGGAGCCGGTCGGCGCCGAGGTCGGCGACCGACCGAACCGCGTCGGTGACGCCGAGCAGGTCGAGCCGCCAAGGCTCGAACATCGCGCGGAGCTGGGCCGTG
>DASRXL010000211.1:0-7888 GCA_035654175.1 Phycisphaerales bacterium | reverse complement strand
CGCCTTGCCCGAACGTTTT
The DNA here is from genome assembly GCA_035654175.1 of Phycisphaerales bacterium. GTDB lineage: Bacteria > Planctomycetota > Phycisphaerae > Phycisphaerales > UBA1924 > PNC22. The sequence continues at coordinate 7,869 of DASRXL010000211.1, read as the reverse complement.
CCGGCTCGCCCTGGGAAGATCGCTACGGGTACTGCCGCGCTCTGCGGGCCGGCGGGCTCATCTTCCTGACCGGCACCGCACCGGTCGCGCCCGACGGCTCCACGCACGCGCCGGGCGACGCGCACGCGCAGACATTGCGCTGCTTCGAGATCATTGAAGAGGCCCTGCGTCGGTTGGGCGCCGACCGCACGGCGATCGTGCGCTCGCGCCTCTACGTGACGGACATCGGGCGGGCCGACGAGTTTGGCCTTGCGCACCGGGCCTTCTTCGGCGATCACCGCCCCTGCGCGACCATGGTCGGGGTATCGGCGCTGATCCGTCCGGACATGCTCATCGAGGTCGAGTGCGACGCGGTGGCGCCGGCCTGAGAGGCGTGCCGCCGGCTGTGCCTGACACCCCACCCGGTATACTGCCGGGCGAAGACCGCGCACGCGTCCCGGCGATCGGCCGTCGCCCCGGGGCGGTACGCCGGTCGTGGAGGAGGCGCTATGGGCTTTGTGAAGGAGTTCCGCGAGTTTGCCCTCAAGGGCAACGTGATGGACATGGCGGTCGGGATCATCATCGGCGGGGCGTTCGGGGTGATCGTCAAGTCGCTGATCGACGACGTCGTGATGCCCATCGTCGGGATCGCCGGCAAGGCGGATTTCAGCAATATGTACGTGCCGCTCACCCCCTCGACGGCCGAGAAGATCAACGCCGCGGAGGCGCTCGTGGTCCCGCCCGTGGACGTGCTCCCGCTCGCCGACGCGCGGGCGCTCGGGCCGGTGCTGGCCTACGGCAACTTCATCACCGTGCTCATCAACTTCCTGATCCTCGCCTTCGCGATCTTCCTGATGGTCAAGATGATGAACACCGCGAAGCGACGGTTCGAGCGGGAGCAAGCGGCGGCGCCGACTCCCGAGCCCGGGCCCGCGGCGGACGTCGTGCTCCTCACCGAAATCCGGGACATCCTCAGGTCTCGCCCCTAAGAACGCAGCGGCGGTCCCGACGAGGCGCAGTATCTGCGCACAAAATCTGAAAAGCAGCTGGCAAACTGGGAAATCTGGGTTCGGCCTCCTGCAGCGCGAACCGCCCTCGGCGGCGTCGCGGGGCGCTATTATGGGGTCGAGAGGCCACCGGCATGCGTGTTCTGCGACGCCAGGTGGCGAGTCGGCAAAGCCGGCTTGAGCGAGGAGGGTTCAGAGCCCCGCACACATGTTCGCTTGGTCTTGGCATCCGCAATCCGCGCCCAGGAGTGGCCGGATCCGTCATTGTTCGATCACTCGACCGGGAGTCCTACACATGAATGCAAAGAGTTGGATGAAACAGGCGGTCGCTGCGACCGCGGTCGCTGCTTCGGTTTTCTCCGCGGCGTGCAGCACGTCCGATCCGAACGCGGCCGTCGATCGCGACTCGCCCTACCTCGTGGGCTCGGACCTCTACACCCGCGCGGGCGCCCGGCGCAGCGCCGCGCCCGCCCCGGCCCCGCGCGAGGAGCCCCGGCGCGAAGCGCCGCGCGAGCAGCCCCGCCGCCAGGCGCGCGGGTGCGACCCCGTGGTCGAGCAGGGCCAGAACGTGGTCACGCAGGCCTTCCCGACCGGCGATATGTCCAGCAGCGCGATCGTGGTGCACACCGTCATGCCGGACGAGGTCCGCTTGGGCCAGCCCTACCAGTACCAGCTCCAGGTCTGCAACCTGACGGAGACCGAGCTCCAGAACGTCGTGGTCACCAACGAGAACACGAACAACCTGGAGATCACCGAGGCGGATCCGCGCCCCAGCCGCGGACCGGACGGGAACCCGCAGTGGGTGCTCGGCTCCCTCGCGCCGGACGACATGCAGATCATCACCGTCACGGGCGTCGCCCGGGAGTCCGGTGTGAGCTCCAACTGCGTGACGGTCAGCTACAACAACTTCCTGTGCGCGGAGACGCGGGTGGTCTCGCCCGACCTCGCGCTGGTCAAGACCGCGACCTCCGAGGCCCTGGCCTGTGAGCCCATCGAGCTCACCTACACGGTCAGCAACACGGGCACGGGCTCGTGCGACAACGTGGTCGTCACAGACGAGCTGCCCGAGGGCCTGACCCTCGCCGAGGGCGGGCGCAGCGTGCGCTTCAACGCCGGCACTCTCGCGGCCGGCGAGTCCAAGGAGCACCGCGTCTCCGTGCGGGCCGCGGGCCCGGGCCGGTACACCTCGGCGCCGTCGGTCACGAGCGACTGCGGCATCCAGGGCCAGGCCGAGCCGGTCTCCACGATCGTCCGCCAGCCCGTGCTCGCCATGGAGGCCGATTGCGGCGGCGAGCGCGTCTTCCTCGGGCGCAACGTCACCTTCACGTTCAACCTCTCCAACACCGGCGACGCCGCGTGCAACGAGACGGTCGTCACCGCGCGGCTGCCCAGCGGCGCCACCTTCGTCAGCGCCGACAACAACGGCCAGGCGAGCGGCAACACCGTCACCTGGAACGTCGGCTCTATCCCGGCCGAGGGCGGCGAGCGCTCCGTGAGCGTGACCGTCAGCCCGCAGGGCCTCGGCGATCTCGAGGTGAGCGCGACCGCGGAGTGCGTGTGCGCCGAGCCGGTGACCGCCAACTGCTCCATCGGGATCCAGGGCATCCCGGCGATCCTGCTCGAGGTGATCGACTCCAACGACCCGATCCAGATCGGCGAGGAGGTCACCTACGTGATCCAGGTCACCAACCAGGGTTCCGCCCCCGGCACCGGCATCCGCATCGTCTGCGAGCTGCCCACCGAGGAGACCTTCGTCTCCGCCGGCGGCGCGACCACCGGCACTCTCTCGGGCCGCACGGTGACCTTCGCCCCGCTGCCCAACCTGCCGCCGAAGGCCCGCGCCGAGTTCCGCGTGACCGTCCGCGCCAACGCCCCGGCCGACGTGCGGTTCCTCACCTCCATGACCTCCGACCAGTTCGAGCGCCCGGTCCAGGAGACCGAGTCCACGAACCTCTACGAGTGATCCCGCTCTCCTGAGCGGCGCGGCTGCACAGCCCAGCGGGCCCGGCACATGCCGGGCCCGCTTTCTTTGCGCCCGCGGCTCTGAAGGCCCGAACGCGTGTGCGGCTCGCCGCACACCGGAGACGGCCGGATTCACCCCGCCCGTGCCGCCAGCGCGACCCGCTCAGCGAACTCCGTGAGCTCGATCTCCCGGTCCAGCACCCGGGGCCACAGGTCGCGCATGAGGCCCGCCGCCCCGCCCGCTTTCTCGTAGACCCCGAACCGCTCGCCGTAATCGACGTAGCCGCTGCGCCCGTCGCGGCGCACCATCTCCGCGGCGTGGACGAAGAAAAGTGCGTGCCACGCGGCGCGGAAGCGGGGATCGCGCTCATCGAGCCCGGCGGCGAGCAGCGCTGCGCGCATCTGCGCGAGCGCGTCGGTCCGCTCGCCGGTGGCCATCGAGTCAAAGGCGTGGATCGCCTCGTGGAGGGCGACCTCCAGCAGCGTGTCGTCGTCGAGGCCGTTGTCGCCCACGATCGAGACCGGCCCCGCGGGCGACCGGTATGTGAACGCGCCGGGCGGGGGGGCTTCGGGCGTGAGCTCTATCCGGGCGGCGCCCGCTCCGGAGAGCCGCAGGGCCGCGAGTGTGCGCCGGAGCAGGGGGTCGTCGCCGCCACCCAGCGCCCGGCCCAGCCGCTCGGCGCGGAGCTCCTGCGCGGCCTTGAGCGCGGGCCATTGGTCGCGCTCGAACGCTGGCAACGCGGCGGCGAGGCTATCGAGGTACGCGGCCAGAGCGGCCCGGGTAGGCTCCGCCTTCTCCGCCACAAGCCGGTCCAGGGGGAGCGAGGCAAGCCGCGCGGCGGTGGCTTGGAGATCCCCGCCGGCCAGCGACGGCTCGAGGGCGAGCCAGACGCGCCCGGCGCCCGCGGCCTCGTCCACCGCCGCCGCGAGGCGCGGGAGCGGTTCACCGAGTTCCCCGCGTCCCGCCGCCGCCCGGGCGCGCATGTGCAGGGCGAGCGCCGGCGAACAGCGGATGGAGAGCGCGGGCGAGGCGCTCTCGGGCGCCGCCTGCACGGGCCGGGAGGTCTGGCTCTGGCCGAGCCCGGTCGAGGCGGTGGCGGCGAGGAGGAGCCAGGCGAGGGCGACCGGCGCGGGGCGTCGAGCGGGAGGCGCGGAGTGCATGCCCACATGATGCGCGGGGCGGCGCCGGCCTGCACGCACTCGTCCAGCGGCCGCCTAGGGCACGAGCCCCTCGGGCACGCCGTTGGGGAACAGCTCCTCGATTGCGCGCTCGATGCGGCCGATGCGGTTCTCAGGGTTCGGGTGCGTGCTGAAGAACTCGGGCCCCCCGCCGCCCCCCGCGTCGCGCAGGATCTCCATGACCCGGATCTGCGCCCGCGGGTCGTAGCCGGCGTCGGCCATGAGCTTCACGCCCCAGCGATCGCACTCGAGCTCGTCGTCGCGCCCGTAGCGCATGTTGACGAGCTGGCCGATCGCGGCCGCCACGGCGGCGGCCTGGTATCCCCTCCCCTCCTCGCTCGCCGCCACGCCCACGGCGCCCACGAGGCCCTGCGTCAGGTTCATCTTGGCGAGCCGCTCGGCCCCGTGCCGCTCGATCACGTGGCCGATCTCGTGGCCGATCACGCCGGCGAGCTGGCCCTCGGTTTCGAGCTGCGAGAAGAGGGCCGCGGTGATGAAGACCTGACCCCCGGGGAGGGCGAAGGCGTTCACGGTCTGAGGATCGGCGAGGAGGTGGAACTCGAACTGGTAGGGCGTCTCGACCGTGAGGCCGCGGGCGAGGAGCCGGTTCCCCACCTCGTCGACGAGCGCCTGGGCCTCGGTGTCGGGGTGCAGCCCGCCGTGCTGGGCGGCCATCTCGGGCGCGGCTTGGAGTCCGAGCGCGATCTCGTCCTGCACGCTCATCGCGACGTACTGCGTCTGTCCCGTGATCGGGTTCTTCGAGCGGGTCATCAGGAACGAGACGATCGAGACGCCGGCGATCACGAGTGCGATCCAGAGGCGGCCCTTGGAGCGCCGGCCGGGCGAGCCCGGCGTCCGCCTGTATCTCGGGAACGGGATGCGGGACATGTTCACCTCCGGGGATCGCGCGGCGGCGGCGCCGCCGGCGCGAGTGCCGCGTGACTCAACGTAGCTGCGCGGGGTGAGCCGTACGTGGCGGCGCGATGAGGCGGGCTTCACGGTCGGGGGGGGGGGGCGGAGGAAGGCGCAGATGCGCCCACTGCAATCATCCGGCGGTGACGCGACCCGGCGCCGCTTCCTTGGGGTCGGCGCGCATGAAGAGGGCATCGCCCTTCTCGATCCTTTGCCGCGGCTTGAGCGACCACTTGCCGCCCCACTCGGCGAGCTCGGCGAGCGGGGCCTTGAAGCCGGAATTCGGGTCGTTGGGGTCGTTGAGCGGCGAGCAGCTCCAGGTGCGCCAGAGTTCGGCCATCTTGAAGGGAAGGGCGGGGTAGAGGAGGAGGGACGCGATACGGATGGCCTCGGCGCAGTTGAAGAGCACTGTGGCGATCGCCTCCTTGTTCCGGTCAAACTCCTTTGCGAGCCCGAATGGCCTCGTCTCGTTGATGTAGCCGTCGACAAAGGAAACAAGCGACGTGCCTCTCGTCACAGCGATGTCCAGCGAGAATCTCCTGAATGCTTCGGTCGCGATCTCGAGCTGCTTGGTGACTTCACGCGAGAAGCTTCGATATACAGCAGGAAGCTCCGGGATCTCCGCGAGATCTTGAGACTTGGCATGAGGCAAGGCGCCTTCGAAGTACTTACCGACCATGTTCCCCACGCGGCTCGCGCAGTTGCCGATGCCGTTCGCGAGGTCGGCGTTGTAGACCTCGACGAACTTCGCGTGGGAGAAATCTGCGTCGTTGGCGCCCAGCGGCCCCTGCGTGACGAGGTACCAGCGCACCGCGTCCACGCTGAACTTCTCGGCGTAGGCGCGGAGCTGGTCGATCTCGATGAAGTTGCCGAGGCTCTTGCTCATCTTCCGTCCCTCGGCCACGAAGTACGCGTGCGCGTACACCGTGCGCGGGAGCTCCTCGCCGAGGGCCATCAGCATCGCCGGCCACACCACGGCGTGGAACCAGAGGATGTCCTTCGCCATCACGTGGACGGCGGGCGGCCAGTAGCGCCGGCGCGGGCCACCCTCCTCGCTGGCCGTCGCGGGATCGCGCTCGTTGTCCACCGCCGTGAGGTAGTTGCAGAGGGCCTCGATCCACACGTACACCCGGTGCCCGGGGTCGCCGGGCATGAGGATGCCCCAGTCGGCGTCGCCCTCCTTCACGGCGCGGCTGACGGGCACATCGTTCAGCCCGGTCTTGAGCCGGCCGAGCACCTCGTTCTTCCTCGCCTCCGGCAGGATGCGGTAGCCGCCGTTCTCGCCCTTCTCGATTGCGTCGAGCAGCCGTCCCTCGTACTTGCTCAAACGGAAGAAGTAGTTCTTCTCCGTCCGCTTCTCGAGCGGCTTGCCGGTGACCGGGCTCTTGAAGTCGTGCTCCTTGGCGACGGTCTCGGTGAGGTACTCCTCCTGCGAGGCGTCAAACCAGCCGACGTAGTCGCCGAGGTAGATGTCGCCCGAGACCATAAGCTGCTTGATGTACGCGCTCGCGCGGGCCTTGTGCCGCTCCTGCGTCGTCCGCATGAAGTCGTCCGCCGCGATCCCCATCAGGTCGAACGCCTTCTTGAACTCCGCCGCGTTGACATCCGACCATTCCTGCGGCGAGAGCCCCCGCGCCTGGGCGGTCTGCACCACCTTCTCCGCGTGCTCGTCGGTGCCGGTCAGGAAGAACGCGTCCCGGCCCATCAGGCGGGCGAACCGGGCCGCGACGTCGGCGATCGTCGTGGTGTAGCAGTGGCCGATGTGCGGCCGGTCGTTGACGTAGTAGATGGGGGTCGTGATGTAGTACGGGCGGCTCGACATGCGGGGAGTCTAGGGGAAGATTTTCCCCCGGCTAAATCCCCTGAATCGACGGGCGGGCTCCGCGATCAATCGGCTGGCGGGCCTTGGCTTGCGCGGTATGCTCCACGGGGAGGAGCGTCGCGCCCGTCGGATCTGGCCAGAGGTGGTCGGCCGCGCGCACAGTTTCCACCAGGCGTTCGGATCGCTGGCCGCGCGCCGCCTCTGATGTTCGGCACAGGGCTTGCTCCTGCTCGTCCCATTTCCGGGGAGGTTCCCATGCTCGTGCGCTCCGCCGTGCTTTGCTCGCTTGCCGCCGCGGCTCCGGTCCTCGGCGGCGAGCTTGTCTGGCAGACCGAGATGAACTTCCAGGTGACACTCGGGCCCAGCTCGCGGGCGCCCGGCCACTTCGGCGAGATCGCGGACGACTTCGAGGCCACGGCGCTCATCGACCGAGTGATCGCGGACGGGATGGACGCGGGGTGCTTCAACTGCCCCGCGCCGGAGACTCTGGGGGTGTACGTCCGGTTCTACGAGTGGACCGAGTCGGGGCCGGGGCAGCTCCAGGCCGAGCGGTTCGTCGGGGCGGACGACCCCAACTTCATGTACGACCACGAACTCCCGCAGGAACTGGACATCCGGCTCGAAACGCCGTTCGAGGCGACCGGGCGGCACTTCGTGTCGGTCCAGATGGCCTTCGGCGATGCTCCCGGCGTGTACGACTCCTGGTTCTGGTGGCAGGCCAACGCGAACGCGCCTCTGCTCTCTCCCATCTACTACCGGACCAGCGCGGACGGCGCGTGGGGACCGTATCTCGACGACTTCACCGGCCAGCCCGTCAACTGCGACGTCGCGATCAGCATCTTCGGGAGGCTGCCCGGAGACGAGCCGTCGGACGACCCTTGCGGCGAGTGGTCGCTGATCGACACGCCGGCCCCGCAGGGCTCCATCCGCTCCGTGCTCACAGACGTGGGCGTGGTCGCGGCCGACGACGTTTGGGTCGTCGGCAATTTCACCGAGTACCTCAGCCAG
>DASRXL010000210.1:0-6493 GCA_035654175.1 Phycisphaerales bacterium | reverse complement strand
CGGAACGCCTCGCCGGAGAGGAAGTCCGAGAGCGTGTCGGGCGTGTCGGTGATGTCGAAGTTGCGCTGGACGATCGAGATGCGTGCGGAGGCGCCGAGGTCGGTGTTGAAGGCCGCGCCGATGTTGAACTCGCCGGTGTCGGTCTCGCGCACCTCGACGATCACGTCGCGGTACACGGCGTCGAAGGGGTCCGGCTCGGCGATCGAGATGTCCACGCCGGCGGGCGACGCATCGAGCCGGTCGGGCGCGCCGGGCTGGGCGCCGTCCGGCGCCTCTCCGCCCTGCCCGGTCTCGGGGCCGGTGTCCTCCTCGCCGGGGGGATCGGTGGTCGGGCGCGGCGGGGGCGTGACGTCGCCTGGGCGCACGTCCTGGAGCGAGATGTGCGGTGGCTCGTAGATCCGCTCGAAGATGTTGGCGTCCTTCAGGCGATCCTCGGCCTCCTTGATCTGCGTGGGGTCGAGGTTGCGCCCGGTCTTCACGTTGGCGTCGTCCACGTGCCGGCGGATCACGCTGCCCTTGGTGGCGTCGTTGCCCTTGGTGATGATCTCGCCGGTGCGCTGGAACGTGCCCTGGGAGACGAGGATGAGCACGTCCACCACCGGCTCGTTCTCGGCGCGGAGCTCCTGCGTGTTGACGATGACGTCTGCGTAGCCCTCCTTGTGGTAGGCGGCGCGGATCGCGTCCACGCTCTCGCGCAGCATGTTGATCGCGAACACGTCCCCGCGCTTGAGCGGCATGACCCCGGCGAGCTGGTCGGCGGAGTAGCGGGGCTCGGGATCGGGGGTCTGCAGCAGCACGTCGCCGAGGTGGTAGAGCGGGCCTTCCTCCACGAAGAAGGTGATGACGGCCTCGCGGTTGTTCGGCGCCGGCTGCACCCGCCGATCGACGCGCACGTCGAGGTAGCCGTGGTCCCGGTAGAAGTTGTAGATGGCGGCGACGTCCTCGTCGAGCAGCTCGTCGTCGAGCGGGGCCTTGAGGAAGAGGAAGGCTTCCTTGGTCTTGATCTGGCGGCGCACCTCCCCGCGGAGCTCGTCGCGCACGCCCTCGAAGCGGATGTCCGTCACCCGCAGCTTCTGCCCCTCGGTGACGCGGAAGAGGACGATGCCGTTGTCCTCGAGCTCGAGCCGGTCCCAATCGACCTGGGCGTGGTAGTAGCCCTTGGTGTGGTAGAGGTCCTCGATCCGCCGGGCGGCGCGGTCGAGCTGGAACAGGTCCACCGGGGTGCCGACGAGGAGGTCGACGGCGCGGGCGATCTCCTGGTCGGAGAGCACGCGGTTGCCCACCGACTGCACGTCCTCGACGACCGGCTGCTCCACCAGCGTGAAGACGAGCACCACCGAGCCGTCGGGCATCTGGCGCACGCCGGCGTCGATCGAGCCGTACCGGCCGGTTCGGCTGAGGCGGGCGACATCCGCGGAGACCGTGTCCTGCGCGTAGGGCTCGCCGGCGCGGGCGCGGATCTGGTTGCGCGCGAAGTCCGCGGCTCGGGGGGTGAGCGGACGGAGCAGCACCCGGCCATCCCGCTCGAGCGGGCGCACGACGTCGACACGGCGCAGGGGGCGGCCGTTGAAGACGTCGCCGGGCTGCTCCTGGGGACCGGCCGGCTCCTCGGGCTGGGCGTCGGGCTGCCCCTCGGCCTGCGAATCCGGGGGCGGGCTCGCAGGGGGCGGGGCATCCTGCGCGAGAACGGAAGCCGCGCACCCGGCGTTGAGCACAAGGGCCACAACGGACCAGGTGATTCCTCTGGCGCATACGCGCCGGCGGGGAGCCGGTGCGTGGGCCGGGCGCGCCGTCGGATGAGGGGCTCGGGCGGTGCTCACAGGGAGGGGACAATACCGCTCCCGGCCCCGGACCACAAACGCGGCTCGGGGCGCGGAGCATGATGATCGGGTGGGTGCACGTGCGTAGGATCGCTCCGCGCGCCGAGGAGGATGCCGGTGCGGGCGGAAGAGATCACGGAGCGTCAGGAGAGGTCGGGACATGGAATCGTTCGTGAGGTCCGCCCGCAGGGGCGGGGTGATCTTGATCGCCGCGTTGTCGGTCCTGGTGAGCCTGGGCCTGGTGTACCTCCTGTTCAACGGGGGCACGGTGGCCAGGCTGCCGACGGTTCAGCTGCTGGGGCCCCTGGCGCTGCTGGTGCTGCCGATCGTGACGCTGGGCCTGCTCAGGCTGGATCAGACGACAGCCCGGGAGCGCGGGGCGAGGCGGGGGTGAGTGTCATCGGCGTGCCTTGACGAGCCCCGGGCGCGAGCTCGGGCGGATCTGCGCGCGTGGGGCGCGGGGATAGCCTGTGCTTGCGGACAGGGTTGGTCGGCGCGGTGATGACCCGTGGTTGCGCGCGGGGCTCGCCGACGCGGCGAGCTACTGGAGATTCACCGGCATCACGACATAGAGGAAATCGGTGCCCGAGCGGATAAGGCCGGGCTTGTTTTCCTTCTTGAGCTCCATGATGACGTCGGGATCGGTGATCACCTTGAGCGCGTCGGTGATGAAGCCGGGGTTGAAGCCGATCTCGATGTCCTCGCCCTTGTAGTCGGCGAGATCGACCTGGATGTTGGCCTCGCCCATCTCGGGGGCGCGGCTGGAGAGGTCGAGGCGCTTGTCGCTGGCCGTGAAGGTCATACGGACGCCGCGGGATTCCTCGTTGGTGAGGAGGGCGGCGCGGCGGACGGCGGAGAAGAGCACATCGCGGTCGAAGTGGACCGTCTTGTCGTGGTCCTTGGGGATCACGTCCTCGTAGGGCGGGAAGGCGCCCTCGACGAGGTTGGAGGAGAGGACGGCGCGCCCGTCGGCGTTCTCTCCGGGGCTTGCGATATTGAAGAAGATCTGGTTGTCGGTGATCGCGACATCCACGTTCCCCTCGGCGCCGCCGAGCAGCTTCTGGAGCTGAGTGAGCGCCTTGGTGGGGATGATGCACTTGACGTTGGGGCCTTCCTTCTGCGTGAGCGCGGCGCGGCAGAGCGCGAGGCGGCGGCCATCGGTGGCGACCATCTCCAGCTTCTTTCCCTCGCGGTTCAGGAGCACGCCGTTGATCGCGTAGCGGGTGTTCTCGCGCGCGGTGGCGAAGATCGAGCGCGTGATGAGGTCGCCGAGCGAGCTGGCCGGATGGCTGAAGACGGCCTTCGCGGGGGCGTGCCCGCCGGAGCCGGTGACCGCCGCCCTGAACTCGGGCACCGCCGGGAAGTCGTCGGCGGGGTAGCCGTAGACCTTGAAGTGCGCGTCCTCGCCGCGGATGTCGACCGTGTCGCCGTCGGCCTCGAGGGTGAGCGTGGGCTCGTTGTCTTCTGCGGAGACGATCTGTCGGAGCTTGTCGGCGGGGATCAGGGCGTCGCCGGGCGATTCGACATCGACCTGGTCGACCTGGAGGCGGAGCGAGATCTCGCCGTCGGTTGCGCCGAGCGTGAGCGTGCCGCCCTTGCCCTTCTTGGAGGCGGTGAGCTTCACGCAGGTGAGCTGGGGGCGGGGTGTGCGGGTCGCCACAACGCCGGACACGAGATTGATGGCTTCGAGCAGCGCGGCCCGGTCGCAGACGACTTTCATAGGGGACTCCTCCCTTGCGGGGAGAGTGTACCGCGGCACGCATGTTGTAGCGGTGGGGGAGGGCGGCGGCACGATGTGTGGGAGGACCGTGGAGAACGCCGCCGGTGCGCCGCCGCGCCGCGAACCCGTGAAATCCCGGGGCTTTATGCAAAACGCGTTCCGTTCCCGCATCGGGGTTGCCACCCCGCCGGGGGCCTGCGATACTCACCATGCCGCAGGGCTGCGGGCGATTCCAAAGGGCTGAGCACGTCGTGAGCCGCCTTTTCGTCCGTCTTCTCGGCGGTCGGGCGCGGCAGCAGCGCGTTCGTCGAGGCGACACTATCACCCCGTGGAGGGTCCGCGATGTCATTTGAAGCCGCGATTCACGCCCAAGCGATCGAGATCGGCAAGCACAGCCTGGAGATGACCGCCGCGGCTGGTGCCGGGCACCCTTCGTCGGCCCTGAGCATCAGCCATCTGGTGACGGTGCTGATGTTCCACTCGATGCGCTGGAGCCCCGACTATCCGGAGTACCCGACCAGCGACCGGCTGGTGCTGAGCGAGGGGCACGCGGTGCCCGCGGTGTACGCCGCGGCGGCGAAGCTGGGCGTGGTGGTCGGCGAGGGGGCGGACCGGCGGAAGCTCAAGATCGAGGACCTGAAGACGCTGCGCGACTGGCACAGCCCGCTCGACGGCCACCCGAACCCGATGGAGGGGTTTCCCTTCTTCGACGCGGCGACCGGCTCGCTGGGTCAGGGGCTGAGCGTGGCGGCGGGGCTCGGCGAGGCCGCGAGGCTCGACGGGCTTGACCGGCGGATCTACTGCATCATCGGCGACGGGGAGAGCCGGGAGGGGCAGATCTCCGAGGCGCTGGACTTCATCGCCGATCGCAAGCTGACGAACGTGCTGCCCATCTTCAATTGCAACGGCTACGGCCAGGCCGGGCGGGTGTCGGAGCAGCAGTCTCCCGAGCGGACGGCGGCGAAGCTCGTGGCCGCGGGCTTCGAGGTGCGCACGATCGACGGGCACGACCCCCGGCAGATCAAGAAGGTCTTCGACGAGTTCGCCGACCGGTCGTCGCGGGCCGACGCGGGCCCGATGGCCGTGGTCGCCAAGACCGTGAAGGGGTGGGGGAGCCCGACCATTCAGGGCGGGGGCTGGCACGGCAAGCCCGCGGCGGGGGATGCGCTCCAGCGGGCGATGGCGGAGCTGGACCAGCGCCGCGTGGAGCTGACGAGCTCGCTGAGCTCGAGCGACATGTTCGAGATCCAGCCGCCGGCGCAGGCGCCGGAGCGGCCCGAGAGCGGCGGCGAGGTGCCGAGCCTGAGCGAGACGATGCGCCGGATGGACATGGAGAGCGTGCTGCACGCGGGCAAGCTGGCGACGCGCAAGGCGTACGGGATCGCGCTGCGGGCGCTGGGGAACGTCAACGACCGCGTGGTGGTGCTCGACGCCGACGTGAGCAACTCCACCTTCGCGGAGACGTTCGCCAAGCAGAGCGACCTCGCCGACCGGTTCATCGAGTGCAAGATCGGCGAGCAGAACATGGTGAGCGTCGGTGCGGGTCTCTCCGCGGCGGGCAAGATCCCCTTCTGCTCGACGTTCGCGAAGTTCATCACGCGGGCGTACGACCAGGTGGAGATGGCGATCAATTCGGGCGCGAACATCAAGCTGGTGGGCTCGCACGCCGGCATCACGCTGGCGAGCGACGGGCCCAGCCAGATGGCGCTCCCGGACGTGGCGTGGTTCCGCGCGTGGACCACCATCAAGGACCACCGCGGCAACCCCGGGTGCTACGTCCTTCAGCCGGCGGACGCGTTCGCGGCGTACGCGCTCACGAACGTGATGGCCGAGTACGAGGGCGCGTGCTACATGCGGACGCTGCGGGCGGACACCGAGTTCATCTACTCCGACGAGCAGGTCTTCAACCTGGGCGGGTTCGAGGTGCTCAACGAGGGGCGCGACGTGGTGCTCTGCGCCGCCGGCTACATGGTGCACGAGGCCAACAAGGCGATCGAGCTGCTCGACAAGGCGGGCGTGAGCGCCACCCTGGTGGACCTGTACAGCCTCCCGTTCGACACCGAGAAGCTGCTCGACCTGGTGAGCCAGAACAACGGGTACGTGATCTCGATCGAGGACAACTACGGCGGCGGCATCGGCTCGGCCATCGCCGACGCCCTGGTCGAGTCCGGCGACGGGTTCACGCTCGAGCAGATGCACGTGCGGCGCATCCCCAAGAGCGCGCGGACGGAGCAGGAGATGCTCCAGATGTGCGGCCTGACGGCGCAGGACATCGTGAACAACGTGATGAAGGTGCTGCAGGTGGTGTGAGCGCGCGTGCCCTCGCCGGCCCCGAGCAAAGCTGGGGCGCGTGGCGCCGGGTCCACGGGCCCGCGCGACGGTGCGGCCGACAACGCAGGCGGGTGGAGCGGGGCCGGAAGGGCCCCGCTTCTGCTTGCGGCGGGCTGTCGCTCCGGCTCAAACGCGTTTCATTGGGAATCGACCCCGGCCGGCGGTACGCTGCCCACGGGGGACGCCGCGCAGGAGGCATCCATGCACAGCCACCCTCGTTCAGTCGCATGCGGCTTGGCGCTCGGCCTCGCATTGGCGTGGGGCCTCGGTACTGCCCGACAGCCCGTGCAGGACGCCGACGCGCTGCCCGACGACCCGATGCTGCGGGAGCTCGCGCTGCTTCGTGATGGGCTCTTCGCGGAGCAGAGCCGGCTGCCGCTCGACCCCGAGCAGAGCATCGAGCAGATGCTCGGGGCCCAGGGCGCGGCCATCGCCAGGCTCGAGGCGCGCGTCGCGGCCGGCGCGCCCGCCGGCCTCGATGTGCTGGAGCGCCGCGTGGCGGAGCTCGAGGGCGCGATCGGGGCGCGCGGCGCGGCGGACGCGGGCTCGCTCGTGCGCGAGCTCCAGGACCTCCGCCGGAGCATCGCCGACCTCGACCGGCGTGTGGAGAATGTGCCGGAGA
>DASRXL010000209.1:0-12905 GCA_035654175.1 Phycisphaerales bacterium | reverse complement strand
TCGTTCGACAACGAGGAGCTCCCCGGCGCCGCGTTCGTCTTCAACGTCGGCGCGTGCCTGTGCGCCGCCGATTTCGGCGGCGACGGCGTGGTGAACACGATGGATGTGGCCGCGTTCCTGAACGCCTGGGTCGCCGACCATCCCGGGGCGGATGTGCTCCGCGACGGCAGCGTGGACACGCGAGATGTCGCGGCCTTCTTGAACCTGTGGGTTGCCGGCTGCTGAGGCCCGGCGGCGCCGCCGCTCGCGCTCGCCGCAGAGTAAGTCCTCGCTCGGCCTGCGCCGCTACTTGGTGTCGGCCCTGAGACGGCGCGTCCACTCGACGAGCCCGGCCAGGAGCTTGCGGATGAGCTCCCTCGACTTCTCGTCGGTCAGGCCGCCCTGGCTGTCAAACCGTTCTGCGGCGTTGGCGATCATCACTTCAGGCTGATTGATCGGGAACATGTTGAGGAAGACCATGATCTGCCGCAGGTGATACTGGGCCCGGGCGCTGCCGAGCATGCCGACCGACGCCCCCATGACCGCCGCCGGCTTCCCGCTCCACGCGCTGTCGCCGTGCGGCCGCGAGGCCCAGTCGATCGCGTTCTTGAGCACGCCGGGGACGGAGTAGTTGTACTCGGGCGTCACGAAGAGCACCGCGTCCGCCGCACGGATGCGCCGCTTGAGATCGACCACCTTCTCCGGCGGGCGCTGCTCGAGGTCCTCGCTGAAGCCGGGCAGCCCGTCGATCTCGAAGATCTCCATCGTCGCGCCTTCGGGCAGGAGCCCCGCCGCGGCCCGCAGCGCGCTCCGGTTGTACGACTGCTTGCGCAAGCTCCCCGCGATACCGAGGATCGTGACGGGTTGGCTCATGATGGGCTCCTTGGCTGTGCGGCGTGCCCCGCCGGTGCGGCGTCCCTGAGAAGTGCATCCAGGTCGAGTGCGCGCGTGAACATCTCGATCCCCCCATCGGCGCTCCGCGGCCAAGCCCCGCGCGGGCGGTCGCGGTACAGCTCGACCCCGTTCTCGTCGGGGTCGCGCAGGTACAGCGCCTCGCTCACGCCATGGTCCGACGCGCCGTCCAGAGCGATGCCCGCCGCCACCACGCGGCGGAGCGCGTCCGCGAGCGCCGCCCGGTCGGGGTAGAGGATCGCCAGGTGATAGAGCCCGGTGCTGCCCGGCGGCGGCGGCACGCCCCCGAGGCTCTCCCATGTGTTGAGGCCGATGTGGTGGTGATACCCGCCCGCCGCGACGAACGCCGCGTGTCGGCCGTACCGCTGCATCAGCTCGAACCCCAGCACTCCGCAGTAGAAGCCGAGCGAACGCTCGAGATCGGACACCCGGAGGTGAACGTGGCCGATCCGGGTGTCGGGGTGGACAGACGCCATGTGTCGCATAATACGTGATGTCGCGACGCCCGCAGCGAATCTCGCGCAGCCGCGCACATCGAATGAAATCTCACTCACGCATGAGCACGCGCCCTGCACCGTGATTCGCACGCGGCCGGCGTGGGTCTTGCGTTCCCGCCCGGTCGTGCAAACGGGCTTGGAATGCCATTGACCGCGCGTGCGTTCGCCTCAAAGGTTCTGTTGACTGAAGCAACGGACGGGGAGGCGCTCGGCCTCTCCCAAGGAGCGCAACGATGAAACGCATTCTTCTTCTCGCTTCCTGTGTCGTCTCCATCGCAGCCATCGGATGCCAGAACGACGGGTCCGACAGGCTCGGCTGGTTCGAGGATGACCAGGCCGAGCCCGCCGCGTCGGAGGGGAAGGACGTTGCCTCGCTTGTGCGTGGTTGGCCGCAGGCCTCTCGCGAGGCGGCGCAGGCGATGGCGGACAAGTACGGACCGCCGGATGAAGCCACGCCGACGATGCTCGTGTGGCACGACAGCGGCGACTGGGACAAGAGTGTCGTGTACAACGAGGAGGTCGACCACAACTTCCCGTCGCCGCACAAGGATGTGCTGGAGCAGTCCATCGCCTTCGACGCCTCGCCGGAAAGCTTCGACGATCTCGCGAAGTTCGACGGGAGCGTCGTGCTCGAGCGGACCAAGGGCGAGATCTCCGCCACCTGCCACAAGGAGGAGGCGAATTTCCTCGCGATCAATCTGGCCAACGACGTGGCGACCGGCCAGCGCAGCGTGGAGGACGCGCGCGCCTACCTCGCCCGCGCGATGCGCGACTTCATGCAGAGCGGCACGGTCGACCCCTACATGCAGGGGCTGCAATTCCGGACCGTCGCGGCGGCGCAGGCGGGCGATCCCGATCAGCGGGCGTCCGTGCTCGCCGGCGCCGAGCCCGACCGCTGATGTTGTCGGGGAGGGCCGCCGCCCGGGCCCCGGGCGGCGGCGACCCTCTGAAAGGAGGCGCGGGCATGCAGGCCACGCAGCACCTGTTCGCAGACACGCTCGCCAAGTCCGACGAGTGGGTGCAAGAGCTCGCCCGAATCGGTGGTTTCAGCTCGCCCGAGCAGGCCTACTCGGCGCTGCACGCCGTGCTGCCGACGCTCCGGGACAGGCTCACCGTTGAGGAGGCGGCGCAGCTCGCCTCGCACCTCCCGATCCTGATCCGGGGGGTGTACTACGAGGGCTGGCGCCCCGCGGCGGTGCCGGAGCGGCGGCGCTCGCAGCAGGATTTCCTGGCCGCCATCGCCGACCGGCTCGGCAACAGCGCCCTGGATCCCGAACGGGCCTGCCGCGCCGTCTTCGAGCAGCTCGAGCGCCGGATCGCGCCCGGTGAGGTGGAAGAGGTCAAGCACATGATGCACCACCGGCTCCGCGATTTCTGGCCTCTGTGATCCCGCGGTCCCGGCGGATCGTTCCGTCTCAGGCGAAGCCGGAGTGCCCGCCCCCTTCGGGCGGCAGCGGCACGCGAGCGCCGAATCCGCCCGCGCTGTTGCGCCGGAGGCCGAGCGCCACGAGCGCCAGCGCCGCCACCGGCCGGAAGGGCCAGCGTGCCGAGACTCGGAGCGGAGCCGCTTCGGCTGAATCCACCCGCGCCGAGACGAGCTCGACACCATCTTTCTTCCATCGCGCGAGCACCTGCGCCAGGTCATCGCTGAGAGGCGACCGCTCGTCCCGCACGAGGAGCGCTCTCTCCATGCCGCGGGAGCGGAGCAGCCGCCCCGAAGGGAAGTCTTGCGGAAAGACGATCCAGCGGTTGTCGAACCAGCCGGGTCCCGGGCCGCGCCCCGAGCCGCGCCGGTTGGCGTCGAGCATGAATGCGGGCGGGGCGTCGGCGCGGACGCGCGCCCTCTCCAGCATTGGCGCCGCGAGCTGCAGCGCCGTGATGATCGGGCGCACCTCGACCGCCGCGCGCTCGCCGTGGCTCCCATTGAAGAGCGGCACGGGCCGGTAGTCGCGCCCGGCGAGGGCGAGCGCGTGCCACACCGAATCGGGTCCCGGCAGGTCGAGCACGAAGGCGGTGCGGCCATCGGCCGCGCGGGCCCACGGCTGGTCGGGGAGTGGCCGCTCCTCCGGCGCTCCCACGGCCTGCCCGGCGGGCATCTGCGTGAAGAGCACCGGCTTGGCCCACGGAGAGAAAGCCGCGTCGGGCGGCGCCCAGATCTCAAACAGCCGCTGCCGTTCGTCCATGCGTGTGCTCCCTGTGGGCTTGCGTCGCGTCGCGCGTCTCGACGAGCACGGCGATGTCCTGAGAGCGGGCGTCGATCAGCGGGCGCGGCGCGATCCTTCCGTACGCACCGCACGCGGCGCCGTCGATCACGAACACGCCGATGCACGGGTAGCGCGGGCCCTCCGGCGTATCGATGTGGAGCGCCTCGAAACGACGCTGCGCGACCCACCAGCTCGGCCGGCGGCGGGCGGCGCGCCGGATGCGCCGCCAGTCCCGGTCCCCGACGACCCCCCGGATGCCGATGCCCTCGCCCACGCGCCCGAGCGCCGGCTTGTAGACCCACTCCTCCGCCGCGCGGCGATCGACGGCGCGCGGGTCGCGCGTCTCGGGGAGCAGGGCGCGCCACGCCTCCATCGGCGTGCCGAGCCGGTCCCACACCAGCGGGAACCGCTTGCTCTGTGTGAGCAGCGAGGACGGAGGATTCGTCTGCGGCGTGCGCGCGTCAAAGAAGCGGCGCCACTCCGCAGAGCGCGCCAGGTTGGGCAGCCACTCGGCGGGGTAGAAGCGGACGAGCGCGTCGAGCGGCAGGGGCGCGCCGCGCCTGACCGCCGCCGCTCGCCCGCGCGCCCATGCAAGCTGATCGGGCGCCAGCAGGTGAGCGTTCGCGCCCGCGCCGGTGAAATGGCGGGCCAGGTGGGTCATCACCTGGCGGTCGTCGGTGTACGCCGTGGCGTGCACAAGACCGATCTCGCGCCCGCCGCTGTGCCGGAGCACCGCCACCACCAAGGCCGCGCCGGGATCACCCGCGGGCGCGCACCCCGGATACCGCTCGGCCATCGCCCGCCCCAGGCCGGCCGCCTCGATGAAGCCCCCGGGCACGTCGCTGTTGACCTCAGAGATGCGCCAGCCCTCGGGCGTGAGATGGAAGTCGAAGCGCAGGCAGCGCGGCGCCGCGCGGGCGGGCGGAGGAGAGTTTCGCAGCGCGGCGGCGATGCGCCGGGGCAGGCCGAGCGGCCGATGCAGCCCCGGGCGCGCAAGGAGCTCCGCCTCCGCCGCGAGGGCTTCCGCCGCGAGCTGCTCGGCGCAGGCCGCCAGGTGCTCCCACTCTACAGGCCCGAGCACGACGGGGTAGCGGGCGATGACCTCGACGTCCTCGCACTGCGGATCCAGCTTGCCGCAATCAAAGATGACATGCGCCCGCAGGGCCCCATACTCCCGCGCCGAGAGCGAGGCCGGGCAGCGCCACGGCGCTCTCATGCCCACCACCCCAGGCTGACGATGTACGCCCCCGCTCCGAGGAGGTACATGGCGCCGGGAAGCGCGCCGAGCGCGACGATGGAGGCCGGCCCCCGGCGCGCGATCGCGTGGTGCATGCGCCCGATGACGGCCTCCAGCAGCACGAGACCGAGCACCGGCCACGCGGTCGCGAGCCAATCGTCGATCGCGCCGCGCGCCGAGATCCAGTCGCCCGCGACCGCCCGCCCGGCGATGCCGCCCGCGCCGATCAGGAATGCGCCCAGCCGGATCCCCGCCGCCGGATCTCGATCGACGGTCGCGAGGTCGGTGGTGCCCGCGAGGAAATCCACGATGATCCAGGCCGCGTACACCGTGCCGGTGGAGAGCAGGGCGCAGAAGACGACCACCCACCAGCCCGGCCCGTCGCCGATGTTCGCCCCCGCGAAGGCCAGCATGATTCCGAGCAGCGCCCCGAGCGTCGCGCTCCCGGCTCCCCGGTTGCGGCGCTCGATGACGTCGTCGTGCGGGCGCAGCCCCAGCATGGGCGTGAAGGCGATCGCGATTGCCAGCCAGGCCATGCCGAGCGCCATGTAGAAGGACGTGTAGGCGGCGCTGTCGCGCACATCGTGAGCGGCGAACGCCAGCAGCACCGCCAGGAGAACCCCCGCCGCCAGAGGCGGCCCGGCGTACAGCGCCCATCGCGACCCGTGCGGGCACAGCAGCCGAGTGCGCGACGCCGCACGCCTGTACCAGAGCACCCACCGGGCGATGGCGATCAGCGAGGCAACCAGGAGTGCGACCACTTCGTCGGGTGACACGCGACCAGCGTACTCGAACGCGGGCCGCCCCGGCGCCTCCCGCGAGCGCCGGGCCCTCCGCATGCCCGGCCCTAGAATCGCCCATGAGCCGGCGCGTCGTCGTGACAGGAATGGGATGGATCACGCCCCTGGGCCACGACGTGGACACCGCCTGGAGCCGGCTGCTCGCCGGCGAGAACGCCATCGGGCCCGTGACCCGCTACGACGCCTCGAGCTTCGCCACCAATTTCGCGGCGGAGGTCAAGGGCTTCGAGCTCAGGGCCCACCTCGACGACCCCGCCCTCGTCGAGCGGCACCGGCACGCCGGGATCGGCACCCGCATGGCGCTCGCGGCCGGCGCGCAGGCCTGGCGCCAGGCCGGGCTCGGTGAGCCGGGCCGCAGGCCCGAGGGGGTGGAGCCCCGCAGGATCGGCATGTATCTGGGCGCGGGCGAGGGCTCACTCGATTACGAGAACTTCTGGGCCGCGAACCTCGCGGGCTGGGACCGCCAGAGGCGCGAGCTCGACTCGGCCGAGTGGGCGCGTGCGGCCTACGCGCGGATGAGCCCAGTCCGCGAGCTCGAGCAGGAGCCCAACGCCGCCCTCTCCCATCTCGCCTCCGCCTTCGGCTGCCGCGGGCCGGCCTTCAACTGCATGACCGCCTGCGCCGCGAGCACGCAGGCGATCGGCGAGGCGTTCGAGCTCATCCGGCGCGGCGACGCCGACATGATGCTCGCGGGCGGCGCCCACTCCATGATCCACGCGCTGGGCATGACCGGCTTCATCCGACTCACCGCGATGAGCAAGCGCCGCGAGAGCCCCCAGTCCGCGGCGCGGCCCTTCGACCAGACGCGCGACGGGTTCGTCATGGGCGAGGGGGCCGGGATCGTCGTGCTCGAGAGCCTGGAAAGCGCCGAGCGCCGCGGCGCCGCGCCCATCGCCGAGCTCGCCGGCTACGGCTCCTCCGCCGACGCCTTCCGCATCACCGACATGCACCCCGACGGCAAGGGCCCGCTCACCGCGATGCTCGGAGCGCTCCGCCAGGCCGGGATCAACCCGCGCGAGCCGCGGGAGAACGGGCGCCCCCCGGTGGACTACATCTCCGCCCACGGGACGGGCACCAAAGAGAACGACTCGATCGAGACCCGCGCGATCAAGCACGCGTTCGGCGCCCAGGCCGGGCGCTTGGCCGTGAGCTCGATCAAATCGATGATGGGCCACCTGATCCAGGCCGCGGGCGTGGTCGAGTTCATCACCTGCGTGCAGGCGATCCGCACCGGCATGCTCCCGCCGACGGTCAACCTCGAGCACCCCGACCCCGAGCTCGACCTGGACTACGTCCCCAACCGCGCCCGCGACCTCAGCGCGGCCGGCGGGGTGGACGTATGCCTCTCCAACAGCTTCGGGTTCGGCGGCCAGAACGACACCGTGGTGGTGCGCCGGTTCGCGTAGAGCCTCACAGACGGCGAACGCCCCGGGCCCGCAGGCAGCCCGCGAGAACCGGCGGGCGTCGGCGTCTGTTTTATGTGCGGGGCGCTGCGCGGCCGATGACGGCCCGGGAGGTTCGGCGACATGGCACTCGCGGCGATCACGCGCGTCATCGGCACCTCGCTCACGCTGGCCGTGGCGGGCGGGGCGTGCGTGCTCGGCTACCAGTTCCTCCGGGCCGGGGCCGCGGCGGAGATCTATCGCACCCGCCTTACCCAACTCGCCGACGAGTATGAGGGCCTGCGGACCACGTACAACCAGGCCGTGCGGAAGACGGCGGTGACCGAGCTGGCCGTTAAGGATGGCAAGCTGAGCGTGCTCGTCGTCGCCGACGGCGGCGTGCTGCGAGAGATCGAGACCCCCTACGACCCCAGCGCCGAGATCTACGTGGACTACATCGTGCGCGAGGGCCGCCTGTGGATCCGGCGCGTGTTCGACGCGAAGACCCCGCCCAGCCAGGGCGTCATCATCGACCCCCACTTCGCCGCCGTCGCCTGGGGTCAGGAGGACGCCGGCGCCGAGGTGGGCAAGGCGGTGTACCGGGCGTTGGGAGAGGGCCGGTGGGTCGTGAGCGTGACCGGCGGCGGTTCGCTGGGCCTGGTGAAGGTCGCCGACGACGCCGGCGTGGACCTGGAGCGGGCCCCCGCCGTCCAGGATTTCGCCGCCGTGACGGTCGAGGCCGACCGCGACGTCGAATCGATCGGCCTGGCGGAGATCTGGGAGCGGCTGCTCACCGATTGAGCCGGCCGCCCGCCCGCTGTCCGGCCCGCCAGGAGCAAGCGTCCCGAGCGATCGATCGCTCGCTCGGCCGCTCCTGTGTGCTCCCCCGTTCGGGCTCCGGACACGACCCCTCGCGCGAGCCATGCGCCCACGCGATGGACGCGCCGAGGGGCGGCGGGCGTCGCGCCGGCGCTCCATATAGTTCGCCCCACCGGAAGGAAGGCTGCCATGAGCGAGACCGCGCGGAAATCGATGGACGACATCATGTCCCTCTGCAAGCGCAGGGGCTTCGTCTACCAGGCCAGCGAGATCTACGGCGGCATCAACGGCTTCTGGGACTACGGCCCCCTCGGCGCCCAGCTCAAGAAGAACCTGCGCGACGCCTGGTGGGAGGACATGATCATGAACCCCTGCTGGGGGCGCAGCGGGCCGAGCGGGGAGCGTGTGCGCTGCGTACCCGTCGAGACGTGCATCATCCAGCATCCGAAGGTGTGGGAGGCGAGCGGGCATGTGGGTGGGTTCAACGATCCTCGTGTCGATTGCAAGGAGACGAAGCAGCGCTATCGCTACGACCATGTCTTCGTTGTCAAGGAAATCGTCGACACGGGGACGAGTCCCATGTTTGCCTTCGTACCCGATGACGATTCTGAAGTTCAGGCCTACAAGAAGTTGGCGAAGTACCTCAAGTCGGAGGTGCCGCTTACCAATTCTCACGTGAAGCCGCTCACCGAGATACCCGTATCGGAGTTTCATCGCATTCACGCTCCTCATGCGAAGGAGCGAGGAACGCTGACGGAGCCGCGCCAGTTCAACCTGATGTTTCACACGTATGCGGGTGCTACAGCAACAGAAGACGACAAGGTCTATCTACGCCCCGAGACCGCCCAGGGCATCTTCGTCCAGTTCAAGAACGTCGTCGACACGACCCGTGTGCGCGTCCCCTTCGGCATCGGCAACACCGGCAAGAGCTTCCGCAACGAGATCACCCCGCGCAATTTCACGTTCCGCTCGCGCGAGTTCGAGCAGGCCGAGCTCGAGTTCTTCTGCCACCCCGACGATTCGCACGCTTGGTACGAGTTCTGGCGAGACTTCCGCATGGAATGGTGGCAGTCCATCGGCCTTGCCGGCGAGAACCTCGTCCTGCGCGAGCACGAGAAGGACGAGCTCAGCCACTACTCGACCGGCACCAGCGACGTCGAGTACCGGTTCCCCTTCACCGCCCCGGGCTTCGGCGAGCTCGAGGGCATCGCCCACCGCGGCGACTACGACCTCCGCCAGCACGCCCAGCACTCCGGCGCCAAGCTCGAGTACTTCGACTCCGACCGGGGCGAGCTGCTGCCCAACGGCTCGCGCAAGGGCGAGCGCTACCTGCCGCACTGCATCGAGCCCGCCGCGGGCCTCGACCGCGGCGCCCTCGCCCTCATCTGCGAGGCCTACACCCGCGACGAGTCCCGCCCGAGCCCCGAGATCATGAAGTTCCACCCCCGCGTCGCCCCGATCAAGGCCGCGGTCTTCCCGCTGGTGAACAAGGACGGCATGCCCGAGGTGGCCGAGCGCCTGCACGCCGAGCTGCACAAGCGCTTCGGGCGCGCCGGCCTCATCGAGACCGACGCCAAGCAATCGATCGGCAAGCGCTACGCCCGCATGGACGAGGCCGGCTGCCCCTACTGCTTCACCATCGACGGCGACACCCTCAAGGACCAGACCGTGACGGTGCGCGACCGCGACACCGGCGGCCAGCAGCGCATCGCGCTCGACAAGGTCGGCCAGTTCCTCGCCGACGCGCTCGGCGGATGAGGCGCCGGCTCATCGCCGAGCACACACGGAGCGCGACGGAAGAGCGCGCGTATTTCTCTCCTCTGCACGCCCTCTGCGCATTTCCTGGTGAGTGCTTTTTCAGCGGCCGATCGGCGGTTCTCGCAAGAGGTGAGCGCGCGCAAAGCGATTCGACCGCCCAACTTGCGCGGCGAGCGGCGACTCCCGCGAGAACCGGGAAAACCCCGCGACGCATGCCCGCGTAGCGCAGGCGGAGGGCCGCGTCGCGGGCGCGCCTCTGACGTGTTGTCCCGAATGCACGGAATGAGGGCCGAGCCGCGCCAGGAGCGGGGGCCGGCCGGCGGCAGCGCCGGATGCCTGCTGCCGCGGCCCATCCGGAGGAACCAGATGCGACGCAGATCGGAGCGGATCCTGGTGGGGGCGTACGTCGCCGCCTGGAGCGCCCTTGCGCTCGGCGGCGCGTGGGCCCAGCAGAACGTGTGGCCCGTCGCGCAGCCCGAGCCGCCGGCCGAGCCCGGCGCCGCCCCCGAGTTCACCCTCAAAGATCTCGAAGGCGCTGAGACGAGCCTGGCGGGCCTCCGGGCCGAGGGCCGCATCGTGGTGCTCGAGTGGTTCGACCCCCGCTGCGACTGGGTGGAAACCTATCACCAAGCCTCCGCGACGATCAAGGACGTGCGCGCGGAGTTCCCGGCCGTGCGCTGGGCGGCGATCTATTCGAGCATCCCGCCCGAGGGCGCGGACGCCGCGGCCCTGAACCGGCAGGCGAAGAAGGAATGGGCCATCGAGTACCCGATCCTGCTCGACCCGGGCGCGAAGGTCGCCGCGCAGTATGGCGCCGAGCGAGCGCCCTTCGTCGTCGTCATCTCGGGAGCGGGGCGGGTGATCTACAAGGGCCCGATCGACGATTCCGCGGCCCCGGGGGAGCCCGGTGCGCAGAACTACCTGCGCAGCGCGCTGCGCGCCGCCACGCGTGGCGAGACGCCCGCCGTCACCAGCGCGGCCGCGCCCGGCTGCCGGCTCAGAGCCCCCGAGGAGACCACGACCGAAGGGCGCGCGTGACGCCGCGCCCACTCCGGCGCCCGGGCCGGCCCGCGTAGGGTTTCCCGTGCACGCCGCTCCGATCCACCGCCTCGTCCTGCTCCCCGGCCTCGGCGCGGATTCGCGCCTGTTCGACCTGTTGCGCCCGAGCATCCCCGATCTCCACGTCCCCCCGTGGCTGGAGCCCCGGGATGCCGAGCCGCTCCCGGCATACGCCGCGCGCCTCGCCGAGGCCGTGCGTGGCCCGGCGGGAGACTTCGTGCTCGGCGGCGCGTCCTTCGGCGGCATGCTCGCGCTCGAGATGGCCCCGCTCCTGCGCCCGCGCGCCGTGGCCCTGATCGGGAGCGCCTACTCCGGGCGGGAGGTGCGCCCCTGGCTGCGCCTGCTCGAGCGCGTCGGCCATCCGCTGCCCACGAGCATGATCGACGCCGGGCGCGCGATCACGCCGCTGCTCGCCCCGCTCTTCAGCTCCGCCGCGAATGTGGACATGGGCCTCTTCCTCGACATGCTCCGCCAGACGCCGACCGAGTTCCTCCGCTGGGCGGGGCGGGCGATCATGCGCTGGCGCTGGGAGCAGGAGCCGGCCTGCCCCGTGTACCGGATCCACGGCACGGCGGACCTTGTCATCACGCCCCCGCGCGCCGACGGAGTGCGCTGGGTGAAGGGCGGCGGGCACGTGCTCAGCATGAGCCACCCGCGCGAGACCGCCGAGTTCCTGCGCGAGGCGCTCGGCGCCCGGCCGGCGCGCCGGAGCGAGGCCGCGGGCGCATAAAAGGCGAGCGGCCGCCGGGGCATGCGGAGAACCCCTGCGGCCGCTCTCGTGGAGAAGTCAGCGACCTGCGCCCGGGCGGGCGTCATCGTCCCTGCGTGATCAGCTCGCGGGCCTTCTGCTCGATGAGCCCGGCCGCGCCCCCGAGGTTGGCCAGGGCGATGAACGTGTACCCCTCGTCGAGGTACATCGAAAGATCGGCGCTGATGCCGCTGAAGCCGCCGCTGTGTCCCACGACCAGCCCGGCGGGCGTCGGGAAGACACCGAACCCGAGGCCGTAGTTGGGCGAGCCGAGGTCGGGGTACGCGCGCCAAAGCTGCCCGAGCGACGCCCTCGACACGATCCTGCCCGATCGCAAGGCCCGGTCGAACTTCAGGAGATCCGGTGCGGTCGAGTACCCGCCCCCCGCCGGCCCGCCCTTCACCACGTGCTGGTGGAGGTTGTTGCGATACTCGACCGGGTCGGCGCCCGGGATGGGCTCGTAGCCGACGGCGAGGTTCTTGTTCACGCGATCGGTCTCGAAGAACCCGGTGTCGGTCATGCCCGCCGGTCCGGTGATGTGCTCGCGCACGTACTCGTCGTAGCTCTGGCCGCTGACGTGCTCGACGACCGCCCCCGCGATGAGCATCCCGGTGTTGCTGTACCGCGACTGCGTGCCCGGCTCGAACGCCAGCGTCTCCGCCGCCACCACCGGCTTCCAGTCGTCAACGGACCGATAGAGCGCGCGGCTGGCGCGGTCCCACTCCTCGGTGAAGAAGCTTCCCAGGCCGCTCGTGTGAGTCAGCAGGTGCCTCACCGTGACCCTGGACTTGTCGACACCGGGAAGCCAGTCCTCGCTGAGGTGCATGGATATCGGATCGTCGAGCGAGAGCTTGCCCGACTCGACGAGCTGCATCACGGCGATCCCGGTCATCATCTTGTTCATCGAGCCGAGATTGAACTTGGTGTCCATGGTGACCGGTACGTCGAAGTCCCGGTTGGCCAGCCCCACGGCGCGGCTCGCCAGCACCTCGCCATCCTTGGCGAGGAGAACGGTGCCGCTGAACCTCTCCGCGCCGGCGAGGCGATCCACGTATGCCCCCAACCGCTCGGCGATCTCGCCCTCGGTCAGCCGCGCGGCGCGGGGCTGATCGCTCGGCGGGCGCGCCGGCGCGAAAGAGATCCCGGTGATCCGGTGCGGCTCGGCCTCCTCGACGTCAACGACGATCGCGCGCCAGCTCTCGAGCAGCTCACTGCGGACGATGAGCACCGCGTGCGTGTCCGGCTCCGGCGGCTCGTAGCTGCGGGCGGCATGCACCTCGATCGCGCCGTTGCTCCGCCCCGCCTCGCCGATGATCGCGACGTGCTGCTCCAGGGGGACCTGCGCCAGAAAATCCGGGGCGAGCGCTCCTCGCAGGTACTCGCGCCGGCGGGACGCGTCGTCCGCGTTGAGCAGCTCGGCCAGCCCGAGCGCCCGGCGGTATGCGGGCGTCTGCGGGATCACCGTCGAGTCCGTGTAAGGCTTCGGCGCCGGCTGGGCCCGCGCAGGGGC
>DASRXL010000208.1:0-2839 GCA_035654175.1 Phycisphaerales bacterium | reverse complement strand
CCGATCCGGGCTGTTCGTCGGCCCCCTCTCTCGCGACGAGCGGGCAGCGCACGGATACAACACCATCCTCTGCATCCCCACCGGCCCGGGGAGCGAGTCGCCGATCGTGCTGCTCGATGGCGATGCGTTCGAGGTCGGCCGCGACGATCTCGATCTGACTGTCCCCAGCGACGTATCCGGCGCGCCGCTCGGAACGATGCGGTTCCGGCTGATCAAGGCCGTGTTGGACGACCTTCTCCCTGAGCATCCCGGGCGCGAGCTCGCCGTGGCGCTTGTGCCGGTTGGGGATGCTTCCGCACCGAACACCATATCCGTGATACGGATGTACGACCTCGATCTACAACCTGTGGCGGAGATGTGGACGCGCGGCTCGATCGACTCTCTGGTGTGGGACGCCGCCTCCCGTCAAGTCCTCATCGGACTGTCAGACGCGGTGCGCCTGCAGACCTGGCATCCGGATCTCGTCGCGTACGACGCCATGTGGTGTGTTGACTCTGCGCGGCTCGCGGCCGTCATCGCGATCCCCCCGGAGGAGGTGAGAGGCATGCTCATCGCGAACTCGCCAGGGGTTCCGGTCGCAAGCCCGAGCTGGGTGATCGTTCGAGCGCCGGACGATCTCGCGGCGCCCACGAGCGACGACCTGGTGCGATGGATGACGATCCGCGAGCCGATCTCGTCCATTCCCGGCGCGGTGTGCCTGATCGAGGCGGAGATCGGTCCCGGGAGATCTCCCGGCGCCGCTCCCGGTGGGCCGCGCGCGATGGCCTGGGCTCACCTCGGCAGCGACGGGCGATTGCTCGAGCCCTTCGCCTGCGACGACCCCACCCGCGCCGCCGCCGCGCCTCGGGTCCTCGGACGATTCATCCGCCTCGATCTCGGGCTGCTGGCGCAGATGGAGCCGCTTGCCCAGCAGTGGGCGAAGGCCGCTGTGGATTGGGAGGAGGGGCGGCGCCTGATCGGCGGGCACGCGCCGATGACAGCGGAGGAGTCGGAAGCCGCCGAATCGCTCGCCCGCGCCATGACCACGAACTGGCGCTGGCTCAACAACGCCTCGTGCGCGATCACGGAGCACCCCGACCGGGGATGGCGGGCCGGCGACTACGAGCGGGCGCTCCATTGGGCGGAGCGAGGAGTGCAGATTCATGACAGCCGCTGTCCCAACCCCGCAGAGTGCGACTCGAGCTGGGTGATCAGGAACACGCTGGGGCTCGCCCGATACCGCACGGGGAGCTACTCGGAAGCCCTCGCGAGCTTCGCCGCGTGTGAGCGAGCCTGGACGCGCACACGGGACCCCGAAGTCGATCCCGACACGCTCAACATCGCCCTCCAGGCGATGTGCCTCCAGCGATTGGGGCGCCGAGCGGAAGCAGCCGCCGAGCTCGAGCGGGCGCGCCAGTCGTTCACGCGATGTGTGTCTTACCGTGATCTTGCTGAGGCGGCGGTGCGCGAGGCGGAGGCCGTGGTGGGGGGGTGACGGCCGCCCTCGGATTCGCCGCCCGCGCGGCCCGCCGTCAGCACCCGCTGTTCCAGGAGTTCAGGAACTCGAGCACATCGCGCGTGTCGATCGTGCCGTCTCCGTTGAAGTCCGCCCGATCGTCCTGCGCGTTCCATGCGTTCAGGAACGCCAGCACATCCAGTGTGTTCACTTCTCCGTCTCCGTTGAAGTCCGCCGCACACGCGCACTCCTGCGCGCGGATCGCGTACAGATACCCGTAATCGTTCCCCGATCCCGCGAAGTGCGTCGTCACATATGCCACGCACCCGTCGGCGCTGAACGCCGGATCGGACGTGCTCACGACCTGCGGCAGCCCGTTCTCGTGCGGGAAGTCCACCTGCCACAGCAGAGCGCCGTCCTCCGGGCTGTAGCCGCGCACCCACGCCAGACGATCCATCCCGCCGTGGCCCTGGGCGACGAGCACCTCGCCATCCGGCGAGATCCCCAGCGCGCCGAGCGTGTTCGGAGACTCCTCCGGCCCGACCCACCGCACCGAACCGTCGGGATCCAGCGCCCACAGATCCACGCCGATGAAGTCTCCGCTGTAGATCACGCCCGCCGCGTCGATCGCCGGACGCCGGACCAGCTGCGCGTGGTTCGGGTGCAGCGTGACCCATTCCACCTCGCCGTCGGCGGAGATCGCCTGCATACCGGTCTGCCCCCACGAGCAGACCACGCGCTGCGCCGGGTCCACAACCGGGAACGACGTCGTGTGCACGGGGAGCTCGAAGGTCGTCCACACCTGCCGCCCGTCGAGCGTGAACGTGTAGATCGACGGCGCGCCGCTCCCGATCCCGATCAGCCCCGCGTGTATCCGATCGACGCCGAAGACAATGTCCGAAACCGATGTGAACGCTCGCAGCGGGTCGATGGCTGGATCGCCGGGGTTCGACCAGAGCAGGTTGCCTTGCGGGTCGAGAGCGAACGCTCCTAGCCCGCCTTCATCTACGTCCCCTTGCAGCGCATAGATGTTCCCGTCCGGCCCCACGTTCGGACCCACCAGGTCGATCCTGGCGTCATTCGGCGACTTGAACTTCCAGCGCGTGCTCCCGTCCGGATTGAGCGCCACCACGAGCGCGTATCGGTCGTCGGCCACACCCAGCGCCGTGTAGATCGTGCCGTCCGCGCCGAGGCTGACGGGATAGCCGCCGAACGCCTCGGGCGTGGTCCAGAGGACGGCGCCATCGGGACGCACCGCGTATGTCGCGTCTCCGCCGGCGGTGTAGATCGTGCCCTCGGGAGCGACCGCGATGAACTGCACAAAGGCGTACCGGTCGATGCGGACGCGCCACAGCACCCGCTCATCGCCCCTCGGGTTCCCCGGCTGCGCCGCCGCGCCGCACA
>DASRXL010000207.1:0-11283 GCA_035654175.1 Phycisphaerales bacterium | reverse complement strand
GACGCTGCTCGATCAGTCCCTCGTCGATGCGGCCCCTCCGGCGATCGAGGTAACGGTCTCGCGCGCCGGCGCCGAGGGAGCCGGCGCGGGCTCCGCGCGCCTCAAGCTGGGCGCCGAGGGTGGCGGTGAGCAGGCCGCCTCCTACGCAGCGAGCTGGGTGCCGGGCGAGCCGGGCGAATACGTCGTCGAGGCCGCGGACCCGCTGCTCGCCTCGTCCGGCGCGCGGGCGGAGTTCCGCGTGCTGGCCCCCGACGACGAGATGCGATCGCCCGAGGCGGACCACGGCCTGCTGGCGGACCTGGCCGCGCGCACGGGCGCTCGGCTAGTCCCGCCGGCCGAGCTCTCGCGCCTGCCAGAGCTCCTGCCGAACCGCTCGATCGTGATCGAGGGCGAGCCCGAGGTCGAGACGCTGTGGGACAAGCCCGCCGTGCTCGCGCTCCTCGTGCTGCTGCTCACGGCCGAGTGGGTCGGCCGCAGACTATTGCGCCTGGCATAGCCAGAGGCATCGACGCGGGCAGGCCTCGCTGTCTCGCTGTCCTCTCCGCCTCGCTCCCTCGCTGCCTCGCTGTCTCGCTGCCTCGCTGTCTCGCTGTCTCGCTGTCTCGCTGTCTCGCTGTCTCGCTGTCTCGCTGCCTTGGTCCTTGCCGCCTCCCCCCTACAATCTCCCAGCGTGGCAAAGCGGCCGCGGAAGGAGGCGACTCCGACTGAGGAAAGTCCGAGCACGGCAGGACACGGTGGTGGGTAACACCCACCCGCTCTTGGTCCAGAGCGAGGGAAAGTGCAACAGAGAGCAGACCGCCGATGGCCGGGTCGCCCGCCGGGTAGCCCGCCCCTCCGGGGCGGGAGATCACGGACCGGGAAATCCGGCTCAGGTAAGGGTGAAAGGGTGCGGTAAGAGCGCACCGCCCGGCTGGTGACAGCCGGGGCACGGCAAACCCCACCGCGTGCAAGCCCAAGCAGCTCCCCGTCGCGAGTGCGCGGCACGGCCGGTCCGGTCGGCGGGAGCGGGTAGGGTGCTCGGGGCGCAAGCCCCGGACCGCGTCGGCAACGGCGCGGCAAGAGAAATGGCCGCTCGCGTCGGCAGGCCCGATCCCGGTGGCACGGCTGTCCCAGCTGTGCCGAGCCCCCGTCAAGGGCCGGGCGGGAACCACCGGCGCCGACAGAACTCGGCTTATCAGCCACGCCGGACCATCGAGCGCGGGCCCTCGCGAGAGCGGGGGCCCGCGGCCGTTTGTCTCGGACCGAAGTTCTCAAGAAGGCTAGACTAAGTAGACTAAGTCCATTAGACTACGAGTATGGAAACCGTGAACACCCATGAGGCCAAGACGCACTTCTCCAAGCTGCTCGACCGTGCCGCGAAGGGAGAGGAGTTCATCATCGCCAAGGCCGGCAAGCCGGTGGCGCGGCTGATCGGCTACCGCGCGGAGACCGGCCCACGGACGGGTGGGCAGTGGAAGGGGATGGTGCGCATCGCGCCCGACTTCGACGCTCCGCTCCCGCCTGATATCGGTGAGGCGCTCGGGCTCGCGTCGTGATGGCGAAGTATCTGCTCGATACGCACGTCTTGCTCTGGTGGCTCGCCGAGCCGGGGCGTCTATCCCCCGAAGCGACGCGGGTGATCGTGAACGAGTCCAGCGTGCTCCATTTCAGCGCCGCCGCCGCGTGGGAGATGGCGATCAAGAAGACTCTCGGCCGGATCGACTATCCCGGCAACCTGCCCGAAGTGCTCACGGAGAACCGTATCGAGCCGCTTCCGGTCACGCTTGCCGATGCGCTCGCCGTCGCCGACCTGCCATTGCACCACCGCGATCCCTTTGACCGGATCCAGATTGCCCAGGCGAAGCTCGGTGGGTTGGCGATGGTCACCCGCGACCACGAATTCGAACGGTACGGCGTGGCGGTGGTGTTGGCGTGACCGCACGATTTGCCCGCGTGCAGGGATCGTTGTGCTGGGACGTCCGCCGCGACCGCGGGGCACTATCACCCGCCCGAGAGCGAGACCGCAACGAACAATCCGCCGCTGTTGAGGAGCAATCCGATCCACAGCCAGGGTTGGCGTACGAGTTGGCCCTGACGAAGTGCGGCCACAAGGCCGCCGACTGCGAGCAGCGTTCCTGCCCAGAACGCGAAGGCCCGGAACTCGATGAGACAGGTGCTCATCAGGGCTCCGGCAACGGTGGATATGCCGAGCCCGCGCAGCAATTGGTGTGTGTTCGACGACGCGAGGAGGCTACGTCTGCGGTCGCCGGGAGAGGCGCCGCACTCCGGGCAAAGGGTCGCCGCGTCGGCTCCGGCAAGGTCGTAGCCGCAGATCGCGCAGCGAGTGCTGTCCGGACGATCGGCGGGTCCGCCCGATTCAGACTCTGGCAGCGACGCACACAATAAAGCTCTCCTCCACGTCACCATCCCCGCCGGCCGGCAGCACGTAGGCATTGCCCTCGGCGTCGGTCGCGTCGGGGGTGCGGTCGTAGACCTCGGTCGCCGCAAAGCCGGCCTCGATCATGGCGTCGCGCAGCTCGGGGACGGACCAGAGGCGCCAGTGATAGACGAAGGCCTCGGGCAGGCGCTGCTCGACCTCGCCCGCGCGGTCCACCTGGAAGTGGAGCACGTCGGTGACCATGCCGGTGAGGGGGTTGGCGTCGCGCTGCTCCCAGGTGTAGCGGACGCGCCGGCCGTCCGGCAGGCGGTGGTCGCGGGTGACCTCGCCGGTCAGGAAGGCCGACTCGCCGCCGTAGGTGTCGCAGACAAAGACGCCGCCGGGGCGCAGGCGCGAGCGGGCATGACGGAGATACGCGACCAGCTCGGCCCGAGTGTGCAGGTATCCGATCGAGAAGTTGCCGACGAAGAGCACATCGCACGCGCGCTCGGCGGGATCGGCCGCCGTGCGTACATCGCCGACGATCCTCGCGACGCGCGGGTGATCGGGGCGGCGCATTAGGGCCGATGCGTCCAGATCGACGGCGGTCGCAAAGCGCTCCGCCGCCGACTCCGCCCAGACATAGGAGAGTGCCGCCGATCCGGCGAAGTCCTCGCCGAGAAGGCGCGGGTCGCCGCCGTGGATCGCGCGGAGCATGGGAACCATGTCGCCCGGTGATTGGACGCAGAGCTCGTAGAGGGTGTGCTTGTCAGGGGTAGAGGGCGTTGCTGGCATTCTCGGATCTCCGAGATCGATCTGTGAGCCCTCAAGCCTCAAGACTCAAGACTCAAGACTCAAGACTTCTTCTTCGCGCTCACCGTCAGCCTCGCCGGGTGCCCCCACCAGGAGTTGTCGCCGTTGGGGGCGGGGTAATGCTCGTCCAAGCGGCGGACCACCTCCGCCATGTCGCCGTCGGCGGGGACCCACCCGCCCTCGATGTCCGGGTAATCGTGGCGGCAGTTCTCGCACTTCTTCGCCGAGTCGAAGCGGATCGGGCACCAGAAGCTCTCGACGTTGCGGAGCATCTCGGCGCCGAGAGACCAGACGCCGGTCATCCAATCGCAGTAGAGGCACCAGATGAGGTCGTGTCCGACGAGGCCTCGGAACTTGTGGCGGGAGACATTGACCCACTCGGCGCTCTCGTACCTGGGGAGCTTGACAAGCCAGATGAGGGGCGGGTACACGAAATACTCGGCGAGGCGGATGATCCAGAAGAGGGGGACGGCCCACGCCGTCCACCAGACGGCGGTGTGATTGCGCAGCCGGCCGACTTTGCGGTTGATGGTGTGGACGATGCGGGGGCCCTTGACGTGCTTGCGGTTCGCGAGCTCGTGCAGCACCGTCCAGATCACGACGGAGGCGATCTGGGCGAGCACGGCCGCGAGGAGGCCGGCCGACGCGTGCAGCCACGGCGAGGCGCCCCCGCCCGCCGCCCCGAGCCGTGCCCCCGCGATCGTCCCGACGATCATGGGAGCGGCGGTGAAGTAGGTGATGGCCAGATCGAGCCCGGGGGCGCGGCAGAGCCGCGCCGAGAAGGCCTTGCCGGCGCCGCCAAGGCGCGGGAGAAGATGGACGAACGCGGCGCCGGCGAGCATCGCAGCGAGGGTGGAGATCGCGACTTGAAGGAAGGGGGGCATGGGGCGAGTGTACCTGAGCCGGCTTTGGCGGGACGATTGACCTCTACGGGCCGGGCACGCCCCGGGCGGGAACGACAACGGCCCGGCGCGAGGCCGGGCCGTTGCGAGTTGCGTGAGACGCGGGGCGGCGAGGCTAGGCGTGGCTCTCCTCGCGCCCGATCTGCATGCCGTAGAACGAGCGGCGGACGAAGAAGAGCGAGACGAGGAAGAAGGCGCCGGCCAGCACCGCCGTGAGCGTGGTGTGCTCTTTCTCGCCGCTCTCCCCGAGGATCTTCAGGCTCATCGCGAGCTCCACGGCGAGCAGGCCGAAGAGCGTGGTGAACTTGATGACGGGGTTCATCGCGACCGAGGACGTGTCCTTGAAGGGATCGCCGACGGTGTCGCCGACCACGGTGGCGTCGTGGAGGGGAGTGCCCTTCATCTTGAGCTCGGTCTCGACGATCTTCTTCGCGTTGTCCCAGGCGCCGCCGGCGTTGGCCATGAAGATGGCCTGGAAGAGGCCGAAGAGCGCGATGGAGACGAGGTACCCGATGAAGAAGAACGGCTCGTAGAACGCGAAAGCGAGGGTCGCGAAGAAGACGCCCAGGAAGATGTTGAACATGCCCTTCTGCGCGTAGATCGTGCAGATCTCGACGACCTTCTTGCTGTCCTCCACGCTGGCCTTGGTCGCGCCCTCGAGCTTGATGTTGGCCTTGATGAACTCGACGGCGCGGTAGGCGCCGGTGGAGACCGCCTGCGTCGAGGCGCCGGTGAACCAGTAGATCGTGGTGCCGCCGGCGATGAGCCCGAGCAGGAAGGGGGGGTGCAGGAGCGACAGGTTGGCGACCTCGGACGGCTGCAGGCCGTGGGTGAGCGCGACGATGATGGCGAAGATCATCGTGGTCGCGCCGACCACGGCGGTGCCGATGAGCACGGGCTTGGCGGTCGCCTTGAAGGTGTTGCCGGCCCCGTCGTTCTCTTCCAGGAAGTCCTTGCCCTTCTCGAAGTCGGGATCGAAGCCGAAGTTCTTCTGAATGTCCTCGCGGATGCCGGGAATGGTCTCGATCGTCGAGAGCTCGTAGACGGACTGGGCGTTGTCCGTCACCGGCCCGTACGAGTCCACCGCGATCGTGACCGGTCCCATGCCCAGGAAGCCGAAGGCGACCAGGCCGAAGGCGAAGACCGCCGGGGCCAGCATGAGGGCCTCCTCGCCCGAGGGGAAGCCGTTGCTGACGTAGTAGCCGATCGCCATGAGCGCGGCGATCGCGATGCCGAGCCAGTAGGCGGAGAAGTTGCCCGCGACGAAGCCGGCGAGGATGTTGAGAGACGCGCCGCCCTGGCGGCTGGCCGTGACCACCTCGCGGACGTGGCGGGACTCGGTGGACGTGAACACCTTGACGAACTCGGGGATGATCGCCCCGGCCAGCGTGCCGCAGGTGATGATCGTCGCGAGCTTCCACCACATGCTCGAGTCGCCCCCGAGCTCCGGGATAAGGAGGTACGAGGCCGCGTAGGTGAGGACGACGGAGACGACCGAAGTGAGCCACACCAGGCTCGTCAGCGGGGCCTCGAAGTTCATCTTCGGGGCGTTGGCGTACTTGGCCTTGGCCACCGCCTCGTTGATGAAGTAGGAGAGGGCGCTGGCGACCACCATGATCACGCGCATCGCGAAGATCCAGACCAGGAGCTGGACCTGCACGATCGGGTCGTGGACCGCCAGGAGGATGAACGAGATCAGCGCCACGCCGGTCACGCCGTAGGTCTCGAACCCGTCTGCGGACGGGCCGACCGAGTCGCCCGCGTTGTCGCCCACGCAGTCGGCGATCACGCCGGGGTTGCGGGCGTCGTCCTCCTTGATCTTGAAGACGATCTTCATGAGGTCCGAGCCGATGTCGGCGATCTTCGTGAAGATGCCGCCCGCGATGCGCAGGGCCGCGGCCCCGAGCGACTCGCCGATCGCGAAGCCGATGAAGCACGGCCCCGCGTAGTCGCCCGGCACGAAGAGCAGGATGACCAACATGAGCAGCAGCTCGACGCTGATCAGGGCCATGCCGATCGACATGCCCGCCTTCAGGGGGATGGAGTAGCAGGGGAAGGGCTTGCCCCGCAGGCTCGCGAACGCCGCGCGGCTGTTGGCGAAGGTGTTGACGCGGATGCCGAACCAGGCGACGCCGTATGACCCGGCCATGCCCACCAGGCTGAACGCGAGGATGATCGCGACCTTGACCAGCGGGAACCCGTGCTCGATTGCCCCGGTGTCGGCGTTGACGGTCTCCACAAGCTTGCCGAAGTACACCGCAACGATCACGCCGATGAAGAGCCAGAGCACGAGCAGGAACTTGCCCTGCTGCACCAGGTACGCCTTGCACGTGGTGTAGATCAGCTCGGAGATGTCGCGCATCGACTGGTGCACCGGCAGCCCCTTGAGCTGCCGGTAGATCGCGAAGCCGAAGACCAGCCCCAGAGCGCTGACCACCAGGCCGCCGAGCAGCAGCGTGTGCCCGCCGACGCCGAGGAACTCCGCCGCGTCGAGATCGGGGAGCACCAGGCTCGCCTCGCCGCCCCGGTGCACCTGGACGTGCTCGCCCGCGGCGCCGATCACCTCGCCCGCGCCGGCGTCGGGCGAGCCTTCCTGCGCCCGGGCGTGGCTCGGCATCGCGAGAGCTAGCAGGGCCACCGCCAGCGCGGGGAGCAGGCGGACGAGCTGCGGGACGAGCCCCGCGAAGCCGCGCCCGCGGGCCGATGTCGGGGAATGCTGTGCAAGGTCTTGCAAGGGTTGCTTCCTGTGATGGCGATCACGGCGCCGGCGCCCGAACGGGCCCCCGCCTGACCAGGGGAGCGTGATTGTGCGTGGAGATGCAAGCGCCGTCAAGCGCGGCCCGAGGGCCCGGCCGGCGGCCCGCGCGACGACTCAGGCGCCGCCGCGGGGCGGGGCCTCGGTCCGGAACCGGCGGCCCTGGGCCTTGCGGGCGGCGCGGCGGCGGCGCTCCGACGGCTTCTCGTAGTATTCCTTGCGCCGGATGTCCTTGGTGAGGCCTTCCTTCTCGCACAGCTTCTTGAAGCGCTTCATCATGCCTTCAACGTGCTCGCC
This sequence comes from Phycisphaerales bacterium, assembly GCA_035654175.1. GTDB lineage: Bacteria > Planctomycetota > Phycisphaerae > Phycisphaerales > UBA1924 > PNC22. Next base: position 4,160 of record DASRXL010000207.1, on the reverse strand, counting down.
GCCTCGTGACTTGATCCGGATCGCCATGGATACCTCGCTCGGCCGCGCGCGCTCGCGGCCATGGGCCTGCTTCAGCTCGACTCCCGGCAGGACCATCCAAGTTCGGGCGGTCCGGGGCCGAGAGTAAAGGTCGGATTCCTCACGGGATCAAGTTGACGCCGCCGGAGCAGGGCCGGTGGTTCCTAGGATGTTCGGGTGCTCCTGATCGACACGTACAACGTGCTCCACCTCCCCGAGGCGCAGCTCCAGGGCGGCGAGCTCTCGATCGAGGACCTCTGCGCCCTGATCGGGGCCAGCCGGTACGCCGGAGGCCGGATCCTGCTCGTGTGCGACGGGTCGCCGCCGGCCCGCCTGCGCGTGCCGCCAAGGGCGAGCGCGGGGGCGCTCCGCTTCCGGATCGCCGGCGCCGACGTGATCTTCGCGGGGCGGGGCCGGAGCGCCGACGACGAGATCGAGGACCGACTCCGGGCGAGCCGCGGCTCCGGCGTGGTGCTCGTGAGCGACGATCGCCGCCTGACCCGCGCCGCCTCGCGCTCGCGGGCGCGGTCCCTCGGCAGCGCCACCTTCCTGGCCCACCTGCTCGTCGACCGGGAGGGGAGGGGTCGCACCCTTCGCCCGCGGTTCAGCAAGGACATCCCGCTCGACGCCTACTCCGTGGAGCACTGGCGACGCGAGTTCGGGCTGGCGCCCGCCGATCCGGCGCGGGCCGCGCGCCGACCGCCGGAGCGGAAGGCCGGCCCGGCCGGAACGAGCCGAGCCGAGCACGGTGGGCCGGCCCAGCCGCGGGAGAGGAGCCAGGCTCCCGCCCCCGAGGCCGGTCGGCAGCCGCGCCCGGGGAGCGATCCCCGCCTGGAGGCGCTGCTCTCGGATCCTCTCATCCGCGAGGCGCTCGAGGCGTGGAACGGCCGCCTGCGCGTGGAGGACCTGGATATGCGCCGGTGGCTGGGCGAGGGTCCCGGAACGGGCGCGGGCGGCGGCTGATCAGCGCCTGTCCATGGGGACGTACGGCGCATCATGGGGACCGACGTACTGCGCCGTCGGGCGGAAGAGCCGGTTGTCGCGGAGCTGCTCGAGGATGTGCCCGCTCCAGCCCGCCAGGCGCGAGAGCGCGAACATCGGCGTGAAGAGGTCGAGCTTCAGCCCGATGCAGTGGTAGGTGGTGGCGGAGTAGAAGTCGACGTTCGGATAGATCCCCTTCGACGCGAGCTCGCGCTCCATCACCTGCTCGATCTTCGCGCTCTTCTCGTAGAGGGCCATGTTGCCGGTATCCTCGGCGAGCTTCCTGGCGAGCTTCTGGAGATCGGTCGCGCGAGGGTCCTTGGCCTTGTACACCCGGTGGCCGAAGCCCATGATCTTCTCCTTCCGCTCGATCTTGCCCATGACGTAGGGCTCGACGTCGGCGAGCGTCGGGATCTCGTCGAGCATGTGCATCACGCCCTCGTTGGCGCCGCCGTGGAGCGGGCCGCGCAGCGAGCCGACGGCGCCGGTGAGGGCGGAGTAGACGTCGCTGAGCGTCGAGATGATCACGCGGGCGGTGAAGGTGGAGTTGTTGAGGCCGTGGTCGGCGTGGAGGATCATGCAGATGTCGAACGCGCGGGCCATGGTCTCGGTGGGCAGCTCGCCGTTGAGCATGTAGAGAAAGTTCTGGGCGAACGAGAGCTCGTGGTTGGGCTTCACCGGCTGCAGCCCGCGCCGGGAGCGATCGAAGGTGGCCACGAGGGCGGGCGCCATGCCCAGGATGCGCAGCGCCTTGGCGCGGGCGGAGTCGACGTCGTTGGCGTTGGGCGAGGGGTCGTAGAGCGCCAGCTCGCTCACAAGCGTTCGCAGCGCGTGCATCGGCTGAGCGCTCTTCGGCAGCGCCTGGATGCGCTCGACGAGGCCCGCGGGCAGGCCGTACTGCGAGCGGAGTTCGCCGGTGAACTGCTTGAGCTCGGCGGCCTTCGGCAGGCGCAGGTTCCAGAGCAGGTAGATCACCTCCTCGAACGTGGACTTCGAGGACAGCTCGCCAATGGGGATGCCGACGTACTCCAGAACGCCCCTCTGGCCGTCGATGAAGGACATCTGCGTTTCGGCGGCGACGACGCCCTCCAACCCCTTGGCAAACGTGCTCGGCATAATGATCAACTCCTGCTTGGAAGGGCCCGGGCGCGGCGCGAAATCGGCCCCGCGCACGCGCGGGACGGGAGTATAGGGATCGGCCCTCACCGGAGCCACGCGCCGGAACGCCCCGGGGGGTACCATCCGGGCGTGCTGATCCCCCTGGGCACCGATCGCTACAAGGCGCGGCCGACGCTGGTCACGTACCTCCTGATCGGCGCGAACCTCGTCGCGTTCGGCGCGGCGCAGCTGCTGCCCGGCGACGGACGGGGCGATCCGCCGTGGGCGGCCTGGATGGTGCTCGCGCCGGGGAACTCCCCCTGGTGGACCTACCTGAGCTACGCCTTCGTGCACGCCGACGTCGCGCACCTGCTCTTCAACATGCTCGCGCTGTGGGTCTTCGGGCCGGACGTGGAGGACCGCCTGGGCAAGATCGGCTTCACGGCGCTCTACGTCTGCGGCGCCGTCGGCGCGGGCGTCGGGCACGCGCTGCTCGAGCGCGACCCGGTGGTGGGGGCGTCCGGCGCGATCGCCACGGTCACCGGGGCTTTCCTCGTGTTCTTCCCGTACGTGCACGTCCGGACGCTGGTGTTCTTCATCATCGTCGGGCTGTACCACATCACCGCGTGGTGGTACATCGCGTTCATGATGGCCGCCGACCTGTTCGGGCTGGCCTGGAGAGACTCCAACGTGGCGTACGGTGCTCATCTTGGCGGGTACGCGATGGGCATCGTCGTCTCCCTCGGCCTGCTGGCGCTCCGCGTGGTGCCGCGCGAGCCGTACGACCTCTTCACCATCGGCCGCCAGGCCGCACGCCGCCGGGCGTTCCGCGCCGCCCACGCGGGGTCGAGGCGCCCCGCCCCGGTCCATCGAAAGGCCAGGGAGCCGCAGCACAAGACGCCCGATGGCCCCGCCGCCACGGCCCGGCTCCAGGTGCAGGAGCGCCTGGCCACGGGCGACACCGGCGGCGCCGCGGACGCCTACCTCCGCATGCGCGGAGAGCCCGGCGCCGGAGAGCTCCCGCCGCTCGGGCGGCGGCAGCTCTACGAGGTCGCGAACCACCTCTTCCAGCGCGGCGACTACAGCAACGCCGTCGACGCCTACCGCGAGCTGCTCGCGGCGTACGGGAACGATCCCGAAGCGCCGCGCGTGCTCCTCATGCTCGGGCTGATCAACGCGCGGTACCTGAACGATCCGACCGAGGCCAAGCGGCTGCTCAAGGGCGCCGCGGAACGCCTCGGCTCCGAGGAAGACGTCCAGCTCGCGCGCGAGCTTCTCGAGGAGATCGGCTGAGCCCGCGTGCCCGAGCACCGAGCCCGCGCGCGGGCTCGATCATCGCCCCTCACACGATCGGATCCGCCGGAGCACCCATGGACAGAACCCGCATCAAGATCTGCGGCATCACGAGCGACGAGGGCGCGGGGGCGGCGATCGAGGCGGGGGCCGACGTGCTCGGCTTCGTCTTTGCGCCGGGCACGCCCCGCTACATCGACCCGGACCACGCGTTCGAGATCATGGGGAGGCTGCCCCCCATGGTGGGCACGGTCGGCGTGTTCCGCGACGCGCCGATCGACGAATTCATCGAGATCGAGCAGCGCTGCCCGACCGACTGGTCGCAGTTGCACGGCAACGAGAGCGAGAACCTGGTGCGCGACTGCGGCCCGAGGGTGATCCGCGGCGTCCGCTTCCATCCGGGGACCATCGCGACGGACCTCGCCCGCTGGGAGGCGATCGAGGAGGTCGACGCGATCCTGGTCGACGGATCCGCGGGCGGGGAGGGCGCCGCTTTCGACTGGGCCGCGCTCGCCGGGCCGATGGCCTCGATCTCCAAGCCGGTGATCGTCGCGGGCGGCCTGACCCCCGAGAACGTGGGGGGGGCGATCCGCGCCTGCCGGCCCTATGCAGTCGACGTGTCGAGCGGCGTCGAGACGGCGCCGGGCGTCAAGGATCCGGCGTTGGTGCGGGCGTTCTGCCGGGCCGTGCGGGCGGCGGACGCCGCGCATCGATGAGCGCGGCCAGCTCGTCCGCGAGGCTCTCGACGGATCGGCCGGCGGTCCCGAGGA
>DASRXL010000206.1:0-22025 GCA_035654175.1 Phycisphaerales bacterium | reverse complement strand
CCCTCCGTCGAACTCCGCTCCGCCCGCGATATCCAGGCGCTGGACCGCGCCGCCGCCGCGGCTCGTGCGGCCGCCCGCCGCGCTGTCCTCGCGTGCCGCGAGGGACTGACCACCGCCGCCCTCGCGGAGATCGCGCGCCGGGAGATCCTGAGCGCCGGGGCAAACCCCGCCTTCGAGGGCTACCGGCCCTCGGGCGCTCCCTCCCCCTTCCCGGCAGCCGCGTGCGTCTCGGTCAACGAGCAGGCCCTGCACGCCCCGCCCGGCGAGCGGCGACTCCGTCCCGGCGACCTGGTCACCGTAGACGTGGGCGTCGAACTCGAAGGCTGGCTCGGAGACTACGCGGAGAGCGTGGTCGTGCCCGGCCCGGCCGAACCGGTCGAGCTGCTCAGAGCCGCGCAGCGCGCGGCGGCGGTCGCGATCCGGGCGTGCCGCCCGGGCGTGTGGTGGTCGGCCGTCGCGCGGGCGGTGCGCGCCAGCCTCGCGTCCGAGGGGTGGATGGCCCTGCCGGGATACGCCGGCCACGGCATCGGGCGCGCGCTGCACGAGCAGCCCCGCGCCGCCTACGACGCCCGCCCGGGCGACTCGGGCGACTTCGTGCTGCTCCCGGGCATGGTTTTCACGATCGAGCCGGTGGTGGTGTCGCCGCCGGGCGCGGTGCGGATCGAGCCGGACGGCTGGACCGTCCGGACCGCGGACGGCTCGTCGGCCTGCCACCTCGAGCGCACGGTCGCGATCACCCGCGCCGGGGCTCGCGTGCTGGGTCTGTGTCGGTCGTGTCGCCCGGCTCCGTCGGGTCTATAGTGCGGGCTCCGGCGGAGGCCGGGGAGAAAGGTGCGGCCTGAGGCCGGGAAGTGCATGGGAAAGCAGGACGACAAGTTTACGTTTGAAGCGACGGTGATCGAGGCGTTGCCCAACGCGATGTTCAAGGTCAAGCTCCCCAACGAGCAGGCGACCGAGATCCTCGCGTACGTCTCGGGCAAGATGCGGATGAACTACATCCGCATCCTTCCGGGCGACCGCGTCACCGTCGAGCTCAGCCCCTACGACCTCACCAAGGCCCGGATCACGTACCGTCATTGAGTCCGGGCCGGGGCCGCGGCCTTCGGTCGGATTCTGGGCGGGAGCCATGTCGGGCCGATTCCTGGGGCTTGGCCGCGCCGGAAGAGATGACTTCGGGAACGCGGGGCGCTACTATCTCCGCCCCCCGCCGCCAGCGGCGATCGGGGTCTTTGCGTCCCCGTAGCGAACCCTCCTGGATTGGGGCGAGCGATGAAGGTCAAGGCGAGTGTCAGGCGGATTTGCAACCAGTGCCAGGTCGTCCGCCGCCGCGGCAAGGTGCGCGTGATCTGCAAGGCGGATCCGAAGCACAAGCAGGTTCAGGGCTGAGGCCCGAGTAGGGAAGGAGCATCGGCGTGCCACGTATCGCGGGCATTGACGTGCCGGACAAGAAGAAGATCCTCTTCGCGCTGCAATACGTGCACGGGATCGGTCCGAAGTTCGCGGCCGACATCCTGGCCGAGGCGCAGATCAATCCCGACGCTCGCGCGTCGGAGGTCACCGATCAGCAGCTCGCCCAGGTCAACGCGATCATCGACGCGGGCTACCTGGTCGAGGGCGCTCTGCGCCGGCAGACTGCGCAGAACATCCAGAGGCTCAAGGACATCCGCTCGTACCGCGGCGACCGCCACCGCCGGGGTCTCCCCGTCCGCGGCCAGCGCACCCGCTGCAACGCCCGCACCCGCAAGGGACGCAAGAAGACGGTCGCGGGCAAGAAGGGCGTCAAGGGTCACTGATCAGCTCTATCGTCGCGCGGCCTGAGCCCGTGCGCATGTGGAAGAGGCGAGCATGGCGAAGAAGGTCAAGAAAGTCCGCAAGAACGTGACGCGCGGCATCGTCCACGTGAAGGCGACGCAGAACAACACCATCGTCACCGTCACCGACATGGCCGGCGAGACCCTCGCCTGGGACTCCGCGGGCACGATCGGCTTCAAGGGGGCCCGCAAGGCCACCCCCTTCGCGGCCACCCGTGCCGGCGAGCAGGTCGGCCACAAGGTCCGCAAGATCGGCATGGCCGAGGTGGAAGTCCGCATCAAGGGCACCGGCGCCGGGCGCGAGTCCGCCGTCACCGGCGTCGCCTCCACCGGCATCCGCGTCACCGCGATCGAAGACCGCACGCCGATCCCGCACAACGGCTGCCGCCCGCGCAAGCGCCGGCGCGTCTGAGCCGAACGTCCGAACCAGAATCCGGGTCGCGCCGGCTCCCGGGCGGCGCGCCAACCCGAGCATCACTCCCGGGAAACCCGGCCGGATCAAGAAGGAGTGCGGCCCGCCGACGGGGCCGCGTTCTCCGTGAGACCCGGCCGAGACGCACGAGGGCGACCGTCGGATATTGAGGTGGTGCGATGCGCATCCGTTGGCGTGGTCTGGAACTTCCCAGTCGAGTGGTCAAGGACGCCCGCTTCACGGGCAACACCTACGGCCGTTTCTCCGTCGAGCCCTTCGAGCGTGGCTTCGGCACGACCGTGGGCAACGGCCTGCGCCGCGTCCTGCTGAGCTCCCTCGAGGGCGCGGCGGTCACGCAGATCAAGCTCAAGGGCGCCGATCACGAGTTCACCTCCGTCCCCGGCGTGCTTGAGGACGTGACGGACATCGTGCTCAACGTCAAGAACCTCGTCGTCAAGCTCGAGGCCGAGGAGACCAAGACCATGCGCCTGGCCGTCCGGGGGCCCGGCGAGATCACCGCCGACATGATCGAGGCCGACGCCGCGATCACCATCCTCAACAAGGACCTCCTGATCGCCACCCTCACCGACGAGATCGACTTCGAGATGGAGTTCATCGTCGCCAAGGGACGCGGCTACGTGCCCGCCAGCGAGCAGTACGAGGCCGAGGACGAGCAGGAGATCGGCGTCATCCACGTGGACGCGATCTACTCGCCCGTCCAGCGCGTCCGCTACAGCGTCGAGGACACCCGCGTCGGGCAGCGCACCAACTACGACAAGCTCACCCTCGAGATCTGGACCAACGGCACCGTGACGCCGGAGATGGCCTTGGTCGAGGCGGGCAAGATCCTCCGCAAGCACCTCAACCCGTTCGTCCAGTACGCCGAGCTCGGCGAGGAGCGCGTCTCGGACGAGGCCGCCGCCGCCGCGAGCGTCGACGAGGACCTCATCCGCAAACTCAACATGCCCATCAGCGAGCTCGAGCTCTCGGTCCGGGCCAGCAACTGCCTCGAGTCCGCCCGCATCGAGCTGGTCGCGCAGCTCGTCCAGCAGACCGAGGCCGAGCTGCTCAAGCTCCGCTCCTTCGGACGCACGAGCCTCCGCGAGGTGAAGCGCAAGCTGCAGGACATCGGCCTCGACCTCGGCATGCAGCTGCCCGAGGGGTATCAGATGCCCGCCTCCTCCGGCGCGTGAGCCCGGGAGGCAAGGCCGGATCGCCCGGAAGCGGCCCCGGTCTATAGTTGACGCCCCGGTCCCCAGGGAGGCGGCCGGGGCAAGTCCGAGAGTCCGGGCCCCGGGCCCGGGTGAAGTTTCAGGAGTCTCGTCATGCGCCACCGCAAGGCCGGCTACAAGCTCAACCGCACGACGGCCCACCGCCAGGCGATGCTGCGCAACATGGCCGCGTCGCTCTTCGAGCACGGCCAGATCGTCACCACCATCCCCAAGGCCAAGGCCGTCCAGCCCTTCGTCGAGCGGATCGTGACCAAGGCCAAGCGCGGCGACCTCCACGCCCGCCGCCAGGTGATCGCGATGCTCGGGCGCGACCGCAACGCCTTCGGCTGGATGTACATGCCGAAGAACGCCACCGACGCCGAGCGCGAGCAAGTCACCAAGCTCCGCGAGCGCGCCGAGGGCTTCTTCGACCTGCCCGATTCCAGCCAGGTCGAGCGCAACCGCTACGGCGAGCTCCGCAAGTCGCCCAAGCTCGTCAAGCACATCTTCGAGAACGTCGCCCCCCGCTTCGCCGAACGCGCCGGCGGCTACACCCGCATCGTCAAGCTCGGCTACCGCCGTCTCGGCGACGCCACGCCGCTCTGCGTCCTCCAGTTCGTTGGGAACGAGGAGGGCCCCGAGATCGGCGGCAAGCCCAGCGGCCGCCGCCGCCAGGCCGACAAGCGCACCGCCTTCGCCGCCAAGGTCCGCAAGGCCGCGGCCGCCGGCGCCTCGGCCCAATCCTGAGCGCGACCATGCGCACGCACGAATCACCCAACCGCCCGGGGCGACCGCTCCGGGCGGTTGTGCTTCTGCTCCTCTCGATCGGCATCCTCGCCGCGATCAGCGCGCCGTACCTCCGGCGCGGCTCCTCCGGCACAGCGGGCGCGGCACAGCCGCCAGCCGTGCCGGCGCCGCCCCGTGATCTCCCAACCGTGATGCTGGACTTCACCGTTGCGACGATCCCCGAACTGGTGGCGTCGCAGCCCTCCGTCGCTCGCTTGCTCCAGTCGATCGGCTCAGCGTCCGGGGCCCAGGCCGACGGCGCGGGCGCGCAGGCATGGCTTGATCAGCTCCAGGCGCTCGTGGACGCCAAGTTCGCGACCATCGCTTCACGCCCGCGCATGGCCGTCGCCAGCGGCCAGGCGGCGAGGATCGAGGTCCGGGCCAGGGCCGCGGCGAGCGCCAGCGACCTCGAGATCGCCGTCACCCCCGAGGCGGCCGACGGCGGCTCCGTCGTTCTCGGCCTTCGCATCGGGTCGAAGGCCGCCGAAGGCATGCTCGAGCTCTGGGCCAAGGAGGCCGGCCTCTCGATCGGCCCCTCGGCCGATCTGAAGCGAGACGTTGTCGTCCTGCCCGGCGGCGGCGTCGGTCTCGCGGCGGCGCTCCGCACGCCGCTCGGGCGCGACGGCTGGCTCATCGTCATCGTCAAACCGACGGTCATCCCCTCGGCGCCTTCGATCACCGCGCCGCCGCAGGAGCGGCCGTAGGATCTCACGCATGCTCGACGTCATTCAGAGTATTGAGAGCGCTGGGCTTGCGGAGCTGCGGGGCGCCGCCGACGCCGGTGCGCTCGAGAGCTGGAAGACCAGCTATCTCGGCCCCAAGGGCAAGCTCAAGGCCGCCATGGCCGGGCTCAAGGACGTGCCGAAAGAGGACAAGCCGGCAGTCGGGCAGCGGCTCAACCAGGTGAAGGCGGCGCTCGAGGCCGCGTTCGAGTCGCGCCGCTCTGCGCTGGGCGCAAGCGGTGGGGGCGCGAAAGGACCCAAGCTCGACATGACCGAGCCCGGGCTCATCGAGAGCCGCGCCCTCGGCCGCCGCCACATCATCATGCGCGTGCGCGACGAGCTGGTCGAGGTCTTCGCCCGCATGGGCTTCGAGGTCGCCCAGGGGCCCGAGCTCGAGGACGACGAGCACAACTTTGTCAAGCTCAACATCCCGCCCGAGCACCCCGCCCGCGAGCCGATCGACAACTTCTACGTGGACGACCCGCGCAGTGTCACACAGCCGCGCATGCTCCGCAGCCAGACGAGCACCGTGCAGGTGCGCGTGATGGAGGATGCTGTCGCCAAGGGCTGGGGCCCGCCGCTCAAGATCGTCAGCCCCGGACGCGTCTACCGGCCCGACACCGTGGACGCCACGCACTCGTTCATGTTCCACCAGATCGAGGGCCTGTATCTCGACCGCGCCGTCACCATGGCCGACCTCAAGACCACCCTCTTCCAGTTCGCCCGCGCCTATTTCGGCGAGAGCGCCGAGATCCGCCTGCGCCCCAGCTTCTTCCCCTTCACCGAGCCCAGCGCCGAGTTCGACATGAAGATCGCGCTCCGCCCCGACCAGCCACCCAGGTGGGTCGAGCTCGGCGGCTGCGGCATGGTCGATCCGGCCGTGCTCCAGGTCTGCGGCATCGACCCGGAGGTGTGGACCGGATTCGCCTTCGGCTTCGGCATCGAGCGCATCGCCATGGGGCGCTACGGCATCCCCGACATCCGCATGCTGTTCGAGAACGACATCCGCTTCCTCGAGCAGCTCTGACGCGACAATGCGCCCGCGGTGAAGCGCTCCGCACCGCGTCCCGCGCGCGTCCCCGCCCTCCGGAGAAGGCTTCGCTCCGGCGGCGGGCGGTCGTGTCGGCGGTTTGATTCGTCCGCTCCGCGCCCGACGAAAGCCCGATAACGCGACCGGACCCTCTCGACCCCTTGGGGAAAGCGCGGGCGATCGCGCCTCAACCCGAATCGAGCTCTCCGGTGGGCCGATACACGCATGATACCCCTCTCGCTGGCTCCAGCCGGGGCGGAGTCGCCATGTCAGTCCGGACAAGAATCACTCTGGCATTCGTGGCGGTCTTCCTCGTCTGCGTGGGCGTGAACTATGCCGTGGAGCGCGTGACGGTGCTCCGCGAGTTCGCGAAGCTGGAGGCCGACGGCGCCGCGCGGGACGCCGACCGGTGGGCTCAGGCGGTCGAGCGCGAGGTCGAGCACCTGAGCACCTTCGTCGGCGACTGGGCGGTGTGGGACGATGCGCACCACTTCGTCGAGTCGGGAGATCCCCGCTTTATCGAGACCAATCTCGCGTCCGAGGAGTGGTTCGCCGACTTCGACGTCCCGGTCATCCGGTTCTACAACGTCCGGGGAGAGCTGGTCTGGTCACGGACGGTGCACCCCAAGACCGAAGAGCCGCTGGAGCTGCCTGAGCTGGATCTCGCGTCGGCCCCCGGTGGGGTGCTCGTGACCGGCGACGAGGAGCAGGAGGTCCACGGCCTGCTCAGGACGGAGGCCGGCCTGATGCTCGTCGCCTCGAGGGCGATCGTGCGCAGCGATGGATCCGGCCCCGCGGCGGGTTGGATGCTGATCGGGCGCTTCGCCGGCGAGGCGCTCACCGAGACGCTCGTGCGCCAGGCCGTCTCTGAGGGCGAGATCACCACGCTCGAGGACCTCTGGTCTCGGGGCGACCTGGATGCGGACACCATGGCGGCGCTGGTCTCGGGCGAGCCGGTCCAGACCCAGGACGGCGCGATCATCCGCACCTATCTGGCCATGCACGACCTTTTCGGGGAGCCCGCGATCGTGGTGCGGAGCGAGACCCCCGCGAGAATCAGCGCCCAGGGGCGCGTGGCCATGTGGGTGTCGGTGATCTCCCTCACCAGCGCGGGCTTTATCGCGCTCGCCGTGCAGCTGCTTCTCGCGAACCGGCTCGTCCTGCGCCCGCTGCACCGGCTCGTCGAGCACGCGCGGAACGTGAAATCGACGGGCGACCTGAACGCCCGATTCGCCTACAAGTCGCGGGATGAGATTGGCGAGCTCGCCTCCGAGTTCGACGAGATGGTCAGCCGGCTGGCCGAGTCGCACTCCGACCTCGTCGCGCGCTCGCGCGTGGTGGGGAAGGCCGAGATCGCCAGCAGCGTGACCCACAACCTCGGAAACGTCCTCAACAGCGCGGTGGTGTCGCTCGAGGTGCTGACGCAGACGGTCGCGAGGATGCGGACCGACGGCTGCGCGAAGGCGGCCGAACTGCTCGAGACCGGCGGCGCCGGCCCGGCGGAGGGCGCGAAGGCCGCACAGTTGCCCCGGTACCTCCGCTCTTTGGCCGAAGCGCTCGACGGCGATCGCGCCCGGTTGCAGGAGGAGATCTCCCGCGTGCACGCCCAGCTGAGGCACATGAGCGAGATCCTGGACGCCCAGCGTGAGTTCGCCAAGCAGGGGGAGTACAACGAGTCCGTCGACCTCTCGGCCGCGCTGGAGCGCGCCGTCGGGCTCATGGCGTTGCCCTTCGAGCGGCACGGCATCGTGCTCGAGCGGGACTTCGCCCCGGTCCCGCACATAGAGACCGATCCCGTCCAACTGCTCCAGATCTTCGTGAACCTCCTCACCAACGCCAAGGAATCGATGGCGGCCAGCCCCGTGGGCGGCCGGCGCATCCGCCTCGGCGTGGCGCAGGACGGCGATCGGCTCCGGGTAACCGTTGCCGACACAGGGTGCGGCATCGCCCCCGGGCACCTCGAGGCCATCTTCCGGCCGGGCTACACGACCAAGCAAAGCTCCAGCGGCATCGGCCTGCACTTCTGCTCCATCGCCGCGGGCCAACTGGGCGGAACCCTGAAGGCATCCAGCCCCGGGGTCGGCCTGGGCGCGACGTTCACGCTCGAGCTCCCGGTCGCGCGCGCTCCGGCCAGGAGGGCGGCCGCGTGACAATGCCGGAGAGGAACAACCGGGTGCTGATCGTCGACGATACGCCGACGATCCTCGAGGACTTCCGCCGCATCCTGGGCGCCGCCCCGGACGAGAGGGCGGAGCTCGACGCGCTCGAATCCGAGCTCTTCGGCGGCGACGCCGGCGCGCCCATCGAGCACGGGGGGTACGTGCTGGACACGGCTTCGCAGGGGCAGGAGGCGGTCGCCAAGGTCGAGCGCTCGCTCGCGACCGGCGAGCGCTACGCGGTCGCGTTCGTGGATATGCGGATGCCGCCGGGCATCGACGGGCTCGAGACGATCGGCCGGCTCTGGCTCCTGGATCCTGAGATCCAGGTTGTCGTGTGCACCGCGTACTCGGACCACCCCTGGGAAGAGATCGTCGCCAGGCTGGGGCGGACCGACAGACTGCTGCTGCTCAAGAAGCCCTTCGATCCCGCGGAGGTGTGGCAGCTCGCGCTGGCGCTCACGCGCAAGTGGAGTCTCGCGAGGCAGGCGGCGCTCAAGCTCGAGGAGCTGCGCGCGTTGGCCGACGAGGCCAACGCCAACCTGCTCGAGCAGGTGCGCCGGCGGTCCGCCGTCGAGGAGGAGCTCCGCCAGCTGGCCTACCACGACGTGGTGACCGGCCTCCCGAACCGCACCTTCCTGCTGGACCGCATCGAGCAGTGCCTCCGGCGTACGGGGCGCACCCCCGATTTCCGGTACGCCCTCTTCTACCTGGACCTCGACAACTTCAAGCTCATCAACGACACGATGGGCCACGACCGGGGCGACCAGCTGCTGCGGGACGTGGCGCAGCGCCTCCGCGCCTGCATGCGCGCGATCGACGCCGTCGCCCGTGTGGAGGAGGACGTGGCGGCCAGGGTCGGCGGCGATGAGTTCATCGTTCTGCTGGAGGGCCTCCACGACACGGGGGACAGCATGCGCGTGGCCCAGCGTATCCTCGAGGCCCTCGACGAGCCCTTCCGCCTCGACGGGCGCGAGGTGGTCGTGCGGGCCAGCATCGGCATCACCACCAGCGACCGGCAGTACTCGCGCTCGGAGGACGTGCTCCGCGACGCCGACACCGCGATGTACCGGGCCAAGAGCGCCGGCAAGGGGCGCTACGCCGTCTTCGACCCGGATATGCACGAGGCCGCCCGCCGGAGGCTGGAGATCGAGAACAAGCTCCGCGCCGCCATCGACCGGGGAGAGCTGAGCCTGGCCTACCAGCCGATCATCGACCTCCGCACGGGAGAATGGCTCGCGCTCGAGGCCCTCCTGCGCTGCTCGCTGGAAGGCCTGACCGTCGACACCCAGACCCTGATCTCCGTCGCCGAGGAGACGGGCCTGATCGTGCCGCTGGGCCGGTGGGTGGTCCGACGCGCGTGCCGCGACCTGCGCTCATGGCGGGAGCGGTTCCCCTCCGCCCGCGCCGTGCGCCTCAACGTGAACGCGTCGCGTCGCGAGATGATCGACCCGGACTTCGTCCAGACGATCCGCGCCGCCCTGGACGAGAACGGAATCGAACCGGGGACGCTGGGCGTCGAGGTGACCGAGAGCGGCATCATCCAGGGCGTGCAAGACTCGTCGCGCCGGCTGTGCGACCTCCGCGCCCTCGGCGTGCGCCTCTTCATCGACGACTTCGGCACGGGGTATTCGTCGCTCTCCTGCCTGCACAGCCTCCCGCTCGATTGGGTCAAGATCGATCGAGAGTTCACGGCCACCATGAGCCGCGACGCGCGATACACCGCCGTCGTCCAGGCCATCGTGACGCTGTGCCACGCCCTGGGCATGAAGGTCATCGTCGAAGGCATCGAGACCGACCAGCAGCGGCGGCTCGTGGAGTCGCTTGGGTGCGACGCGGCGCAGGGGTTCCTCTTCGCCGCGCCCATGGAGGCGCAGCGCGTCTCCGCCGCCTTCGAGCGCCGGTCGCGCAAGGGCGAGGCGGCGTAGCCCTCAGCCGGCCCGGCCCTGCCGGCGCACGATCAGCCACCCGACCACCGGCGCCAGAAGAGCGGCTGACGCCGCCGCCGACCACAGCGCTCCCCACCCGCCCCAGCGCGAACCCTCCCGCGCGCCGTCGGCCGCCCGGGCGCCGCCGGACGCCTCCGCCTCCGACGCGTCATCCGGCGCCGGTCCCATCGCGGGGTCCTGCAGCGTCGAGAGATAGGCCACGATGTCCCGCACCTGCGCGGGCGTCAGGAGCTGCGCCATCGGCGGCATGGCGGAAACGGCCCCGAAGCCCGCGGCGACCACGGCGTTCGGCTCCACCACCGACTGCACGAGCCCCGCCCTGCCCCAGCGGGAGCCCACCGTGGAGAGATCCGGCCCGGCGGCGCCGCCCTCGCCCGCCACCGCGTGGCAACGCAGGCACTGCGCGACCTCGTGATGCAGGAAAAGATCGCGCCCGCGTTCGGGGTCCCCGCCGGCGACCAGCAGCGACGTCTGAAACCCCGCGGGACGTTGCGCCGTGGCTGCGGCCGGCGGGGCCGCGCCGCCCGCAGCCCGCCCGCCCCCGAGCGACCCCGACGCCTCGTAGACCTCGAGCGCGATCTCCCGGTCGAGCGTCCCCTCCGCGAGCTTCCGGGCGAGTTCCCCCAGCACGGCGCGGGAGGTCTCGCCGGAGGTCGCCGCGAGCGTCCGCACCGCGTGCTGCCGCTCGGCGGTCGTGCCCCGCTCGACAGCGCCGCGGAGGGCCGGCGCCGCGCGCTCGGGATCAAGCGCCGCGAGCAACTCCCGCGCCCGCATCCGTAGCGCGGGAGTGGTGCTCTCCGCCGGCGCGTCGAGCACCGCGCAGCACGCGGCGTCGAGCGATTCCGGGGCGCGCCTGCTGAACAGGTCGAGCAGCACGAGCCGGAAGCTCTCGGCGCGCGAGGCGTCAACCAGATGCGAGAGCCACGCCTGGATGTCGAGCCCCAGGTCATACTTGGCCCCGAGCGAGTCGGCGAGCGCGGCGAGCTCCGGCGCGCCCGCCGCCGCGGCCCGCATCGCGCCGAGGTGCGCGAGCACGGCCCGGCGGGCGTCCTCGGTGTCGCGCCCGGGGAGGTCCACCCAATCGCCCCAGACTCCCTCGCGCGGGATGGGCTCGTCCCATGCCGCCAGACGCTGCATCGCCAGCAGCCGCCACTCCGCCGGGGCGCTCGCGCTCGCCGCGAATCGCGCCAGGCGGTCGGCGTGCTCGGCCTCCCCGAGAGAGACGTTGGCCTCAATCGCCCGCCGCAGGAACGGCTCGATCATGAGCGCGGGGTCGATCTCGCTCTCGATGCCCCTCGCGAGCGCCGGCAGGCCTGCGCTCAGGCGGAGGTCATACACGGCGCGGGCCGCCTCGATCGCCACACCCGCGTCCGCATCGTTCAGATACGCAGCGACGGAGGGATTCTCCAGCGTGCGCAGCGCCAGCACGACCCCCATGCGCGACGCGCGGGCGCGTGCCGCGGCTTCGTCGATCAGCGCGTCCGGGTCTCCGATCAGGGCGAGCGCGTGCACGATCGCGGCGCGGAGGAACACGTCGGCGTCGTCATTGGCGTCGAGGGCGTCGAGCAGCGGCCGGACAGCGCCGGGATCGCCGAGCTTGCCCAGCGCGATCGCGGACCCGACCCGGACGGCGGCGGAGCTGTCGCGGAGCGCCGGCAGGAAGTCCGCGGCCGCTCCCGCGCGGAGATCGCCGAGCGTGCGGACAGCCTGGATGCGCACCTGCTCGAGCGGATCGGCGATCAGGCCCAGGAGGGGGTCCGCCGCCCCGTGCGAGCGCCGGGCGACCTGCCCCAGGCACCAGATCGCGTGGACGCGCTGCAGGATGGGCGCTCGTTCGTCGTGCGCGAGACCGACCAGCGCATCGGCCGGCGCTCCCTCCCGGGCGGCCAGCTCGTACTGGGCCGCGAGCCGGATCCGCTGGTCCGGATGCGCGAGCAAGGCGAGCAGCTCGCGGCTGTCCCGCGCGGAGAAGCCTTCTCTGAGCAGGGCCGCCACGCCGTCGATCTGTGCCCGCGCGGAGTCGTCGCCGCGCACGGTCTCGTTGGTGATCGTGAACATGTTGCCCTTGTCGCTAGGGCCCCAGCCCTCGCCCCAGTCGGAGAGGTACAGCCGGCTGTCGGGCCCCCAGGCGATGTCGGTCACGGTCGTGCCCCGGTAATACTCGTGCCGCTCGGTCAGCCGGAAGCCGGCGCCCGCAGGCGCGGCTCGGAAGGCGTGCAGCGTCGCTCCCGAGCCGTAGAAATCGACCATCAGGAACGTGTCGTCGTACCTGTGCGACTCGCCGGTCCCGGGGTAGTACGCCAGGCCCGAGGGGCCGGCGCCGACGTGGTCGATCGGCGGGAGCGCCCAGGCCGGGCGCGCCGGGTCGCGCGGATCGGAGAGCAGCTCCCACATGTGCTCGCGGTTCCATGGCCCTCGCGAGGGGAGCGACTGCACGTTCTGCCGCCAGCCCGAGTCTCCCCCCTCCGTCACGTAGACCACGCGCGCGAGGTCGCCCGAGTCGCAGTTGTTGTCGCCGGTGAAGAGGTTGCCGAACTCGTCGAACGCGAGCTCCTGCGGGTTGCGCAGGCCCGTCGCGTACAGCTCGCGGCCTGAGCCGTCCGGCCAGCACCGGAACACCCCGCCGCGGTCGGTCCCCTCGTAGCGCCGGCCTTCTCTGCTCTCCACGTTGTACCCGCGGTCTCCCATCGAGAAGTAGATCCGCCCGTCGGGCCCGTTGACCAGGCCGTGCAGGTCGTGTCCGTAGAAGCACCAGCGGATCCCGTAGCCGTACGAGACGCTCTCGCGGACTTCGGCGACCCCGTCGCCGTCGTCATCGCGCAGGCGCCAGAGGTGGGGGATGCAGGTATAGAAAACCTCGCCGCCGCGCCACAGCGTGCCGGCGCCGATCCCGTCCAGAGGGTCGTTGAAGCCGCCGGCGAACACGGTCGAGTGATCGGCCACCCCATCGCCGTCGGTGTCGCGCACGAGCCTGACGCGGTCCTCGGTGCGGGTGAAGTAGTCGGCCGGGAAGGCCCCCTGATCGATCCACCGCTGCATGAGCGCTCGCCGGTCCTCGACGGATCGCAGGCGAAGGTCCTCTTCGACCGCGTTCAGGTGGGCGAGGTTGCGGGTGTCGGCGACCGCTTCGCCGGCGCGGTCGGTCTCCGCCACGTACGCGTTGCCCGCCCAGTCCATGGAGAACGCGACGGGGTTGCGGAGCAGACCGGGCGCCGCCCAGGGGCGCACCGCCCGCTCCTCGCCGTCGGCGGTCAGTTGCTGTGCCGCGGCCGCACCGCCCCAGAGGAGGCCGGCCGCCGCCGGGAGAATCCGTGCATACCGCTGGGGTGCCGCCTGGTGGCGTCGCATGGCCGAGCTCCGTTCGTGCGGGGTGCGCGGGGCCAGTCTATGGGGGAGCGGCGGGCCCCGGCGCGGGCGAGAACGAAAGCCGCCGCGCCGGGATCTCCCAGGCGCGGCGGCGGTGTGCGGCCTATCTAGGTCCGGCGCTCAGCAGCGGCCGTTCCAGAGGTTCAGGAAGCAGATCACGTCGCGGGTGTCGATGAGGCGGTTGCCGTCGCAATCCGCCGCCGAGTTCCCCGCGTTCCAGTCGTTGAGGAAGAGGATGACGTCGCGGGTGTCGACGGTGCAGTCGCCGTTGTGGTCGCCGGCGCACAGCTCGTAGCCCACGGTCGTCGCGTCGTGTCCGACGTTGTCGGAGGCGTCCGCGTCGTTCGCGACCGTCACGATCACGCCGATGTAGTAGTCGCCCTCCGCCAGGCAGGGCAGGGTGAAGTTGTGGGGCCCGAAGTTGAAGCTGGCGCCCGCGCCGAGGCTGGAATAGTTGCGGCTGCCGAGCAGCGTGTCCGACGGGGTGATCAGCGTGTTCGTCGAGGCGTAGAAGTCCGCCGTGAAGTTGCCGGTGGCCAGGTTGCCGTTGTTGCGGAACTGCCCCGAAACCGAGAGCGAATCGCCGGGGTTGTAGGTGCCGTTGACCGCGTCGATCGAGACCACCTGCAGGTCGGTGGATTCGACGCGGAGCTCGACGGCGCGGTTGAACGAGTTGCCGCCGTTGTAGCAGTCGCTGAACACCACGTTGTCGGTGTACGTGCCCGCGGCCAGGCCGTTGGCGTTCGAGTTCACCGACAGGCTGACCGTGGTGTCGGTCCACAGCTGGCCGTACGTGCGGCTCGCGTCGAGCCAGGACGGGAGGCTCGTGACCTGGAAGGCCACGCCCGTGTCGCCCGAACCGCTCTGGATCGTGTACGTGCGGCTGGCCGGCGAGAAGGGGCCGCCGGGAGGCCCGCTGATCTGGTAGGTGGTGGACGGGGAAACCCCGCTCATGCTGCCCTGGCCGTCGACGCTGGTCGCGCCGACGTGCGTGCTCCAGCTGTCGTTCTCGCCGTACTCGGCGTACAGCCAGACCTTGTTCGCCCCGCCGGCCCCGCCGTTGGCGCTGTAGTCGCCCCAATCGACCTCGCCGCCGAAGTAGTCACCCCAGCGGAACCCGTTGTAGCTGCCGTCGCCGTCGCGGAGCAGGCTCGAGGAGCTGCTGAACGTGCCCTGGTTGAGGTCGACGAACCGGATCTCCGGCTCGTTGCCCGAGCTGTTGGCCGTGCGGCTGAACACCCAGAAGTTGCTCCCGGTGTAGTCCGCCGCCGAGGACGCGAACCAGTAGTCGAAGCCGGTCGAACCGAACAGCGACTCGAACTCCAGCGCGTTGCTGACCGCGTCGAACTTATAGAGCAGGACCCGCGCGTCGCTCCCCGACGCGGCGGTGAGCGACGTGAACAGCTCGATGCCGTTCCCGTTGCGATAGTCGCTGGACACCACCGCCGTCATCAGCCGGCAGTCGATCGTGTCGATCGATTCGCCGGTCGGCTGCACCGCGTCCGGCGGCGTGGTGTAGTTGCCCACGCCGGTGTCGTCGCGAGCGAGGTTGTTCGCGCCGAACACGTCCGAGGCCTTCCAGAACGTGATCCGGTCGCCGCCGCCCCACCGGGAGTTCACGAACATCCCGTCCACGTTCAGCCCGCCCTCGGACCAGGAGATCTGCTGCTTGACCGAGCGGGGGGTGTCCGTCGTCGAGCCGTCGTCGTTGCTCAGCCCGTGCCACCAGAGATAGCTCGCGCTCTGAGCGGCGTAGACCTGCGCCTTGTTGAAGAACATCAGGCGGCCCCAGCGGAACCCGCCCGCGAAGCGGAACATGTTGCCCGACGCAAACAGCTGCGTGTTGCTGTAGCCCAGGTCGAAGTAGTCCGCCCAGCTCGCGTCGCCCGTCCCCGCGTCCTGCAGCGTGTTGAACCGGTAGTACCAGCCGGAGGAGAGGCCGGGCGGGTTGCTGTCGGAGGTCACGAAGATCACCAGCTCGCTCAGCTGCGGGCTGTCATCCTTGTTGTGATACATCAGCACCCAGCGCTGACCCCAGGGGTCGAAGATCACCTTCGGATCGAACAGGAAGTGGCCGCTCAGGCCCAGGAAGTCGTTCGCGTCCGAATAGAACACCTCGTTGCCGCAGGAGTCGTACACCCCGAAGTCGTCGTTGGTCGCGGCGACCACGTAGTCGTACCCGCGCGCCAGGTCGCAGTCCGGCGGGGTCAGGCCGTTCGGCCCCGGGCCGTCGAAGTTCTGCATCAGCGGCTGCGAGCGCTGCCCGCCGCCGACGGCGTGGTCTTCCATCACCGGGGGCCAGTAGCCCGTCCCGTTCGGGATCCAGGGATCCCCACCCGGGCGCATCGGCCGACCGGCCTCCTTCTCCGGGTCCGGCAGCGTGCCGTGCGCGAAGACGCCGCCGACCGGCACCATCACCGGCTCGACCGGCAGGCCCCATTCCCGGATCGCGCCGGTCTCCGCGTCCACGTGCTGCCCCTGCACATACTGCGCCGGGCGCAGCGGGGGCAGGAAAGGCTCGCCCTTGATCGGGGGCGCCTCCACGGTGTGCTGCCCGATCGCCGCCGACGTGGCGGCCAGCACGGCCCACAGGCCCACCATGGCCCGCGAGCGATGCTCTCCCTTGCTCTGAATCATCTGACGTGCTCCTCTCTGTGAGCCCCGGTTGATGGATCGCGCGCACACTGGGCCCCGGGGCTCATGCCGGCGCAACGCCGGCAAGCCATCGACCCTCTGCAACACGGTGCCGCCGACCTCTCCCCGGCCGGCGCGGCGCGATGCGAACCACAAAAGATTGCGAGCGTGAACTCTCCCTCGCCCTCACGAACTCCGCGGAAATCCGGGCTGAGTAGCCCGGGAACGCCGCCCTCAAGAATACCCGCGGCACGGGTTCGGCATCAATGGGCCAATCGGCCTGCATCCGGCTGGAATGCGCGGCATCAGGACTTAACTCTATGTCCCACCAGAGATTACAACGATGAGGAAAATCTGAGATCGCCCCCCGGAGGGGCGCTCTCCTCCAGGTCGCTCGCGCACTCGCCAGCGATCTGACCCGCGCTGAGCCTCTCCAGCAGGGTCCCGAGAGAAGTGTCAATATGGGGAAGGCCGGGGGTGTCGCCGCGGATGAAGCCGTCCCGTACGGCGACATCGATCCACGCGACCAGGTGGTCGAAGTAGCCCGCGACGTTGTACATCCCGCACGGCTTGGGCCTCCCGTGGAGGCGAAGCTGAGACCAGGTCGCCATCTCGAAGAGCTCGTCCAGAGTGCCCAACCCGCCGGGAAGCACCAGGAAGGCGTCGGAGAGCTCGGCCATGCGGGCCTTGCGCTCGAGCATCGTGGAGACCTGGATCATCTGCTGCACGCCCGGGTGCGCGGCCTCCTTCTCCATCATCCAGGACGGGATGACGCCGATCACCTCGCCGCCGGCCTCGAGGGCGCCGTCGGCCACGGCGCCCATCATCCCCTTGCCCCCGCCGCCGTAGACGAGTGTGATCCCGCGATCCGCCAGCGCCGCGCCGACTTCTCGCGCGGCGACGACGTATTCGGGCCGGTTGCCCGACGCCGAGCCGCAGAACACGCCGATGGAGAAGGTTTCCACGCGCCGATGGTAGCGGGGGAGGCGGAGCTCTACCGCTTGCGCCGCCCGAGCGTGAGCACGCCCGCCAGCACCGCAGGCAGCGCAGGTGGTGCGGGCACGATCGCGACGAACCCGGCCGAGTTGCCGAGCGGGTCCGTGGCGTATCCGGCGAAGACGCGCCCGTCGTCGGACACTGCGCCGAGCGTCGAGAATTCCCATCCGGCGCTGTCGATCCCCTGCGCCGCGAGGTACTCGCCGAAGAGCAGGTGCTCACCGTCCACCCAGACCGACGCGTGCTCGCCGCTGCCGACGGCGGCGCGGCCGACGGCCAGCCGGCCGTCGAGCGTCGCGTCGAAGACCCAGCCCGACTCGAAGCCGTCGTCCAGGGGCAACTCAACGTAGCCCCCCTGCGGCGACCACGTGAACGGCTTCGAGGCGATCGGGTCATCGAACGGGGCGGCCCCGCCATAGACCGAGCCGTCGCTCGAAACCGCGGTGATCAAGCCATGGTGGTCGGTCGGAAACGCGAAGAGTTCCGTCGGTTCGCCGTTGCTCCAGCGCACGCCCCAAGTCTCGTCGTCTCCGTGGGCCACATTCCCGAGAATCGACCCGTCGGGCCCGATGACGGTCGCCGCGCTCGATCGCCACGCCGGATCGCGCTGGAGGTCCTGCGCAGCCCCCCCGTCGCGCCAGACGACCGCCTTGCTCCCCTCGCCTTGGACGAACGCCGTCCCGGCGACCGTGCGCCCGTCCCGTGAGAGCCCGTATGCCGCCCAGTCGTACCACGAAGCATCGGGGGCGATCGCCGAATAGCCCGCGCCATCACGCCAGAGGAAGTAGGACCGATCGACCCCCTCGGTGACCAGGACAAGCGCGGTCCGGGCGTCGTCGGAAAGATCCGTGACGCGCGTCAAGCCATCGACACCGGGCCTTCCCAGGCCGACCCCGTCGCGTGTCGCCGACGACCACATGGCGGCTTGGCCGTCGTCGAAGAGGCGCGCACGCGATGCCCCGCCCACCACCGCGCCGTCGCCCGTCAGCGGGCCCGCGTAGCGAATCGACTCGTTCCCGATCGGGGCGAGCAGGAATACGCCCGTCTGTGCGAGCGAGGCGCTCGCCAGAACGACCGGAACGCACAGCGCAAACGCTCTCGACATCGCTACCTCTCCGCGAAGGGTGCTCTCGCGGGCGTCTACCGGGCCGGGCCGAGTGAGGTTGCGGCCTCGTGCACCGACTCTCAGAAATCCTCGAAGCCGCCGCGGGCTGTGTACTCGAAGTCGTGGATCGCCTGGATCTCCGCGGCGGACTTCCCGGCCAGGTCGCTGAAGCGTGCGATCACCGGCGCCGGGTCGTCGAACGCGAGGCGTCCCATAAGGGTGAGCTTGTGCCCGAGCAGGTCGGCCAGATCGGCCGTCATGTTCCGGGCGTGGCCCGCGGGGTACATGACCAGGCCCGAGTCGAGCCTCGCGCCGGAGGCGTCGGTGATCACGACGCTGGTGGGAATGCCGTCGGGGTAGCGCCGGTCGTACTCGTCGCCGCCGTGTCGGAAGTCGATCTTCGCCATGAGCTGCCGCGTCAGCGGGTGGAACACCGCGTCCCTGTTGTAGTCGAGGGGGTTGAGCATGAGCCCCTTCCAGTCGGTGGGCCGGCCGGCGGCGCGGTTCGCCAGCGCCTTGCGCAGGAGCGTCGCGATGATGTACGCCATCGAGTGGTCGGCGCTCTGGCGGGTCTTCGGGTCCTTCTTCGCCGGGTCGCCGATGATGCCAAAGGCCGGCTCGTACGCCACGATCTCGATGTGGCCGATCTTCGAGCCGTCGGCCGCGTCGAGGATGCGCGGGTGCTTGGCGATCAGGTCCACGACCGCCTGCACCGCGCCGGCCGACTGGTGCTCGTAGAGCGCCAGCTTGATGTGCATACCCATGATCGTGAAGTCGTTCCCTGCGCGGGCGAGCACCAGCTCGAAGGGCGAGGCGTCGCGCTTGCCGGGGTTCGTCTGGCCCTTGAGGCGCCCCTCCTTGTCAAGCACGCCGAAGAGCTGGCCCGGGCCTTCGAAGGCGCGGAAGATCGCCTCGGGGTTGCGGAAGATGTCGCGCGGGCCCATGAACCCGGCCATGCTCCGCTTGAGGCTCAGGATCGCCGCCTCGGTGCTGATCGCGGCGCTCGCGCCCTTGGAGTCCGAGAGCTGCTTGCCGGCGCGGATCGCCCGGAACGGCACGTGGTGCGCCACCACCATCCCGATCGCGCTCTCGATCTGCTCGGCCGTCGCGCCCACCATCGCGCCGAACACGCACGCCGAAGCGATCGCCCCGTGCAGCACGTGATCGATCTTGCAATCCTTGAGGCTGAAGACCTCGGCCAGGCGCCCGCGGATCTCGTCGTGCAGCACCATGCCGGCGAGCGCGGTCGCCCCATCGGCGTCGAGCATCTGCGCGGCCGCGATCGGCACGGCGTAGAAGTCGTTATGGCCGAACTCGCCGGCGGTGTGCCCGCGCGCCGGGTTGTAGCCGAAGTTCGTCCCGTTGCTGTCCCACTCCCGGACGGCCGCGCAGTTCGCGACGATGGCCTTCTCGCTCTTGACGCGCCGGGGCGATCCGAACACCGTGGCCCCGTGGCGCCTCGACCGCCCCAGAGGGGCGCCCAGCGGCCCCTCCGGCACGGCGTATTCGAACGCCTCGCTCCGCAGCACGGTGGGCGCGTTGCAGCCCAGCGCCAGCGCACTGATCCCGCACAGGCACGCGTCGGTGAAGAAAAGGTTCGTCCGACCGAGCACCGCCGCGTCCGGCTCGGCGCGAACGCCCGGCGTCCCGCGCATGAAATCGATCGCATACTGGCCGAGGCCGAGGGCCTGGTTGGAATCGGCGGGGAGGGTGACGTACTGCGCGCCTGGCATCTGTGGTCCTCCAGCGGGCGGGTCCGAGGGCGTGGCCGCAAGCGTATGCCGAACAAATCGCGCGGTCCGCGCTCACGTGCAGCCCCCGACGCTCCCGACGCCCGCTGGCACGGCGCACGCCCCGTGCTATGGTTTGACGGGGTCGTGGGCGCATCTCGCCCGTCATACCCGCCGGCTTGCACGCCGTGCGAGCCGGCGGACAACCGAGCGCAGGAGATCCGCGATGACGACGAATCCGAGCCAGACCGGCCCGGCCGACCCGAGGCGCGCCCGCCTGGAAGTGCCGGACGTGGAGACGGTGCAGAAGGTCAGCGAGAGCATGCTCGAGGACACGCCCGAGGGGCGGGGCCCGTCCAAGAAGATCATCCGCAGCGAACTGCCCGTGGTGTTCATCCTCGCGGCCCTCGCGTTCGTGGGCCTGGTCGCCATCACCCTCGCCAGCCGCCCGTCCTACTCCACCGTGCTGACCATCGCGATCATCGGCCTGGCCTACGTCGTCGCGACGCCCGTGCTCCTCGCCTTCCTGCTCCGCAAGCGCGACGAGGTGAAGGCGCACGAGCGGGCGCACGAGATCGTGGAGGGCAGCTCCAACCATCGCGGGCGCATCCGCAGGCGGGCCTTCTACTGGTCCGACACCTCGACGTGAGCCGGCGGCGCGTCGCGCCGTGCGCTCCCGTCGTAGAAGTAGTGCCCGAGGCCGACGGTGAAGACCAGGCACCCGTAGAGCGCGTGCTCGACCGACGCCGCGAACACCGAGCGCGACCGCTCGTACGTGAGCGAGAACAGCGCGCCCCCGATGAGCGTCATCGGGATCGACACGGCGTTCTGGAAGACGATGTGCGCCCAGCCGAACGCGACCGCGCTCGCCCCGATCATCGCCCACCGGCCGCGCAGCAGCCCGGCATAGCGGTGGAAGAAGAACGCGCGGAAGATCACCTCCTGCGGGTAGACGCTCACGAGCGGGTACAGCACCATGATCGCCGCCCAGAGCGTCGGGTCCCGGCGCGGCAGCCCGAAGGCTTCGCGCGGGGTGATCGCCAGCACCAGGGCGGTGATCCCCAGGCCCAGGACGGCGAACCTCGCCAGCATGGGCCGGAGCTCCCGGCGCAGCCCGCGCGTGCTCCACAGCCGCCGCCGCTCGAACGTGCGATCGGTGAGCAGCACGAGCAGGCACACCCCCGCCCAGAGCCACAGGGCCGGGAAGAGCCACCGCTCCCCCCGCGCAAAGAGCGCAAAGAGCAGCGGCCCGGCGCCGAACATCAGCGCGCACTCCAGCGATCGCGCCGCGAGCGCTCTCCCCCCGCCGGGCCCGCGCCGGTCACGCCTCATCCGGCGAGCCCCCGCGGCGCGGCGCCGGCGGCGGCACCCGCGGCCATCGCCCGCCGCACTCCGGGCACGAGGCCGGGCCCACGTCAAGCCCCGCGAGGACCTCGCGCGGCAGCGCCGGGGGCAGCCCCCCCAGCTCGTACCCGCAGTCGGGGCAGAGCCCGCGCGCGAGCGCCTCACCCAGCTCCGGCCGCCCGGCCCGGCGCGCCGCTCGCACGTGCACCGCGACGCTCGCCGCGACCCCGACCGCCGCGGCCAGCGCCATCCCCGCCGACCCGCGCCACGCCGCGAACGCGATGAGCACGACCGCGCCCGCCGCGCCGCCGTAGCGCCCGGCCTCCAGCAGCGCGCGCATCAGCGGGGCGGTCGCGTCGCCCGCTCCGTCCCGGCCCCAGGCCAGGCGCTCGCGCCAGTACGAGAGCCGCGAGGCGTAATCCCGCGCGAGCCTCGCCGCCGGGTACGCGTCCATTCCGGGCGCGAGCTGCTCGCCCCGGGCGAGCAGCGCGTCGTACCCCTCGGTGCGGCTCGGGAGCGGCGCTCCCGTCAGCGCGCTCCAGTCGCCCTGCAGCCGGTCCCACGCTGACGCGTGCGTCTCCATCGCCTGGTCAGACCGCGAGCCTTCCCTCGCTGTAGGTCACGCACGAGCCGCCCAGGTGCACGCGATCGCCCTCGAGCCGGCAGAAGACCTCGCCGCCGCGCTTGGAGATCTGGTGGCTCACCATGCTGGTCTTCTTCAGCCGCTTGGCCCAGTAGGGGACGAGCGTGCAGTGCGCGGAGCCCGTGACCGG
>DASRXL010000205.1:0-9931 GCA_035654175.1 Phycisphaerales bacterium | reverse complement strand
GGTTGTCGTATGCCGTGTGGTACGACGACCCCGCCGACCCGCCCGAGCCGAAAGAGATCCCCGGAATCCCCGCGTGGCACACGAAGCCAACGTGGTCGCTCCCGCCACCGAGATCCCCGATTGAGGGCCGGCCAGGATTATCCGTCCGAGGCGACCGGGCGAGCCAATCCTCGAACACCGTCTTCTCCGCCGCGCGGGCCTGCGGCACCAACCTCGCCGCGTCCTCCACCAGCCGGCGCAGGCTCGGCGAGGCCGACGCCCCGAACTCCGGCCCCATCGACGCCATGTCCAGGTTGATGTAGGCCACCGCCTTCTCGCGCAGCTTGTCGTAGTTCGCCTCCACCCATTCGCTGCTCCCGATGATGCCGAACTCCTCGGCCCCCCACGCGCAGAAGATCACGGTCCGGGCCGGCCGGACCCCCGTCGCGGCCAATTCCGCAAAGCTCCGCGCGCTTTCCAAGAGCGAGATCAGCCCGCACGTCGGGTCGCACGCCCCGAATCCCCACGCGTCGTGGTGGCAGCCGACGATCACCCACTGGTCCGGGTACAGCGCTCCCTCCATCCGAGCAATCACGTTCGCCGTCTTGGCGATTCTCCGCTCCTGCTGCACGTTCACGCGCACCCGCAGGTCCGGCCCGCCCGTCAGCCGGTAGCTCATCGGCAGCCCGCCCTGCCAGTCCGCCGGCGCTTCCGGCCCCTCCATCCGCACCAGGATCTGCCGCGCCGCCCCCCAGCCGATCGGCTGCACCGGGATCCGCGGCAACGCCACCTCGTCCACGTCCAGCCGCTCGGCGTCCTCGGTCGCCTCGACGAACGGCGTCAGCGGGTCGCCCTGGTAGGGCAGCGTCACGATGGAGCCGCGCTGGATGCACAGGTCCGTCTGCCACCCGCCCCGCGGGTACACGTCGCCCTTGGCATACCCCGTGTCGCCGGGATCGAGGAAGATCAGCAGCCCCGCGGCCCCCGCCGCCTCCGCAAACTTCGCCTTGTAGCCGCGGTAGTTGCCCCCGTACCGCGCGACCACGATCTTGCCGGTGCAGTCAATCCCCAGCTCGCGCAGCTTCTCGAAATCCTCCTTCCGCCCGAAGTTGGCGTAGACGACCTCGCCGGTCGCCTCGCCAGAGCCCGAGTAGGCGTTGAACCCGAAGGGCACGTCCGTGCTCTCCGAGTAGGGGTCCGCGGCGAGAGGGACCTCCCGCAGCGGGAGCAGCCCGGCCCCCGCCTGGATCGTCGGGTGCATCACCTCCACCTCGGCCGACACGGGGTAAGAGAGCAGCGGCCAGATCTCGTGGATGTCAACGTCGTAGCCCATCTCGCCGAACGAGCGGGCCAGCTCGTTGATGACGTGCCGGTCTCCCTCCGTCCCCGCCACGTGCGGCACGCTCGCGACCATGTCGTGCCAGGCGCGCAGCCGCTCGGCGGCCGGCACGGCGTTGAGGCGCTCAACGATGTCGTCCTGGGCGAGTGAAGAGCCGCCAAACACGAGTGAGATCACGCTGAGCGGCCGCGAGATTGTGGAGAGTCTCATGCGGCCATGCTACCTCCGGAGCCCTCCCCCCGCGGCGTGCGACTGGTCGGCGGGTGTCCCTGGTCAGGTCCTGCTTTGAGGACCTGACCAGTGCGAGAGTCCGCCGGTGGTCCGCATGGGCAGCCGCTCAGAGCAGCGGCTGACCAGTGGCACCCGCGGGAGCAGCCCGGCCCCTGGCCACCAGCGCCACGGCCTCGGCCACGATCCACACCTCGAACGCAAGCATCAGCACGCTCACGATGAGCAGGTGGATCTTGCCGCCCTCGGCCGCGAACTGGCGGATCATCTCCGCGATCGCCCAGCCGGTCATCGCGAGCATGAAGACCATCGGCACGGCGGTCACCCACACCGGGCGCCGCCGGCGCACGAGCCACACCGTGATCACCAGCAGCGCAAGCCCGCCCAGAAGCTGGTTGGTCGCCCCGAAGACGGGCCAGAGGACGAGCCCGCCCTTGCCGGCCTGCGCGAGGCCGGCGCGCGGCGCGTCGGAGAGCGCGAGCACGCCGGCCGAGAGCACCGCGATGCTCGTGGCGACGTACCGGTTGCCGATGGTCCTGGCCAGCAGCGTGGCCGGGCGCTCGGGGGCCGTCCGGCGCTCGCTCCCGCCGCACTCGGGGCAGGCGGTGTCCGTCGGCAGGCCGCGCAGGGCGTACCCGCACGCGCGGCACAGCTCGTCAACCCCGCGCGTCATCGTTCCCGCGCCTGCAAGCTCCTGGATCACGTACCGCTGGAGCCGGCACGCCGAATCGAGCGTGGTGCTCGCGAAGCTCGCGATGAAGACGCCCATCACGGCGATCGCCAGCGCGTGGCTGATCCCGATGGACTCGATCATGTTCGCCGAGCCGGTCACGAAGGGGGCGAGGTTGGCGCCGAGGCCGGCGTCGCCGCCCCAGGTGGCGTAGTGGTGGTGCCAAGCTTCCTGGCCCGCGAGCTCGACCACGCCGTCGGACCCCGCGCGCTGCAGTTCCCGCACGTGCTCTTGGACGGTCGCGATCGGCCCCGAAAAAGGTGGCGAAGGCGGCAGGCTGTAGCTCGTTCCGAGCCCGATCCCGGCCACGCACGCCAATATCACCAGCACCGCCAGAAACCCCTCCGTCAGCATCGCCCCGAACCCCACGTACTGCGCATCCGCCTCGCTGCGGAGCTGCCTGCTCGAGCAGCCCGACGCGACCAAGCAGTGGAACCCGCTGATCGCCCCGCACGCGATCGTCACGAAGAGGAAGGGCAGGAAGGGCGGCACGAACCCGCCCTCGCTCGCCGGCGCCGGCCGGAAGTTCACCGCGTCGGCCACGATCGGCGGGTGCGACACGACGAGCCCGACCACGAGCAGCCCCATCGCGATGAGCAACTGCCACGCGTTGATGAAGTCCCGCGGCTGGAGCAGCCACTGCACCGGCAGCACGCTCGCCACGAAGATGTAGACCAGCAGGATCAGCGTCCAGAACCCCACCGGCGAGATCACGTCCGTAATGGCCGCGGGCAGCGTGAACGACCCCCACTCGAACGCCGCCGCCATCGCGATCGTGCCGTACATCATCGCAACCGCCACCGCCGTCCCCGCGATCAGCCCCCCGCCCCGGCGCAGCCACACCCCCAGCCCCACCGCGATCGGGATCTGCAGCCACACCGGCCACACGCTCGACGGATAGAGGCTGAAGATCCCCGCGATCACCAGCCCGAAGATCGCCAGCACGATCCACAGCCCCATCAGCACCACCAGCAGGAACAGCACCCGCACTCGCGGCGTGACCACGTCGCCCGCGAGGTCCGCGATCGTCCGCCCGCGGCTGCGCATCGAGACGATCAGCGACCCGAAGTCATGCACCGCCCCCATCACAATCGAGCCGACGACGACCCAGACCAGGGCCGGCACCCACCCCCACACCACGGCCACCGCCGGCCCCACAATCGGCCCGGTGCCGGCGATGCTCGTGAAGTGGTGGCCAAAGACCATCTCGCGCGGGCTGGGCACGTAGTCCACCCCGTCCTCGAACTCCACGCTCGGGGCCGTTCGCCCGGGGTCCACCCGGAAGACTTTCCGGGCCAGGTACCGCCCGTAGGTGTGGTACGCGACGAGGTAGAGCACGAACGCCCCGAGAGCGATGAGCACGGTCTCCATGCCGCGCCAGCGTATCCGCGGCCACCCGGGTCGTGTTCGGCCGGGCGCCACCGGTCAGCTCCTGCCTTGAGGAGCTGCCCAGTGCCGGAGTCCTCCGCCCACCCTCTCTCCCCTGTCTCGCTGTCTCGCTGTCTCGCTGTCTCGCTCCAGGCCATACTTCCCCCGATGCACGTCCTCAACCGCGCCCGCCCATACTCCGTCGCCCTCGAGACCACGCTGCTCGTTCACGGCGTACCCCGCCGGGATGCCGCCGGAATCGCCGCCAAGCTCGCCGCCGCCGTACGCGCCGGCGGCGGCGAGCCCGCCGTCGTCGGTGTGGTCTCTGGCCGGCCCATCGTCGGCCTCACCGAGGCCGAGCTGGCCCTCCTCCTCGACGCCGAGCGCGTAGAAAAGGTCAACGCCGCGAATCTCGGACTGGTGCTCCACCGTGGATCGCACGGCGCGACCACCATCAGCGCCACCATCGAGCTCGCCGCCCGGGCCGGCGTTCGCCTCATGGCGACCGGCGGCCTCGGCGGCGTGCACCGGGGGTACGACCGCCGGCCCGACATCAGCTCCGACCTCACCGCCCTCGCACGACACCCCGTCGCGGTCGTCGCCAGCGGCGTGAAGTCGCTGCTTGACGTCTACGCCACCCGCGAGGTCCTCGAGACTCTCGGCGTGCCCGTCATCGGCTTCCGGACCGACTCATTCCCCGCCTTCTACGTGCGCGAGACCGACATCCAGCTCGACGGCCGCTTCGACGAGCCCGACGATCTCGGCGCCTTCCTCCGCGCGGAGCTGGCCCGCACCGGGCGCGCGGTCGTGGTCGCCAACCCCTGCCCGGAGCACGCGGCGATCCCGAGCGACGACTGGGCAGAGTTGCTCACGGAGGCCGAGGCCCGCGTCGGCATCGCGTCCGGGCGAGCCGTGACGCCGGCCCTGCTTGCCCAGATTCACGAGCTTTCCCGCGGCGCCTCACTCGCCGCGAATCTCGCGCTCGCCGAGTCCAACGCCCTGCTCGCCGGCCGACTCGCCCGGGCCGTCGCGGGGGGCTGACGCGCACCCCGGGGGGCTCCCGCGCACCCCCGGAATTCGCGCGAACTTGACCCTCCGCGCGCAGTGCGCCGATTGGCCGGCGCGCGCCCCCGCCGTACACTCCCGCCGGAGGAGCGGCCCCGCGCTGTTTCGCGCATCCTCCGCAGTTCAACGCCGCAGATCATGACGGTCGCGTGCGTGCGCCGCGCGCGGACGCGATCGACCCCGCCGCCCCTGCCCCGAGGAAGAGAAAAGGAGCAAGCAGAGATGAAATTCACCCACCGTCTGGCTCTCACCGTCGCCGCGTGCGGGCTCGCGTCATCCGCGCTGGCGCAGGACAGCGTCTCGCCCGCCGGCGCCCTGCCCGGCGACGCGCTCGGGGTGTACGACCCGAGCGAGACCTGTAATGCCTACGTGCTCGACATGGTGGACCTCGCCGGCTCGTGGGGCACGGCCCTGCGCGTCGGCCCCGTCCTCAAGTCGCCCCGTCTGCCGAACACCCAGTTTTTCAACAACCTCATGTCCGCGCACGCGATCAGCAAGGACGTGATCACGGCCGCGTATCCCCGCGGGACCTACCAGGTCTGGAGCGGGCCCGGCTTCGGCATCAACGGCCAGGTCAACCTCACGCCCGGCACGACGTCGCCCTCGGGCTCCAGCCTGCAGTTCGCCGTTGCCGGCACCGACTTCGGCACGACCGCCGAGGGGCGCTCCTACAACGGCGTCCACGGCGCCGTTGTGAACTACAGCGCAGCCGACGACTCCCGTCTCTACGTCACCCGCGTGAGCGCCGCCGTCAACGGCTTCAACGGCAACGAGAACCGCGCCCAGTTCGGCTTCGGGGTCGTGGATGCCCACGGCAACGTCCTCTTCCGCGCCGACGACTTCAATCTCACCGGTCCGAACCCGCTCGTCGAGGACAACATCTTCCGCGCCCGCCTGCTCTCCCGCTCCTGCGGCGGCCTCAACGTGATCGACAACGCCGGCGGGTCCGACGGGGCCGCGACAGATTGGCTCGTGGTGCGCAGCTCCACCGGGCACACCGTCCCCAGCGGGCTGCCCCAGAGCGTCGCCGGCCGATCCGTGTACGGCGGACCCAACTTCGCCGCCCAGTACGCGTACGAGATCGCTCCGAACACCGTCGTGGGCACCAGCTCGCACCTCCAGGGCGCGACCGACCAGCGCGGCGGCATGGGCGTCAGCACCCGTGTGTGGTTCAACCGCGCCGGCGCCGTCGCCACCTACGCCGTCGGCAGCAAGTCGTCCGGGGGCGCGACCGATGCCGTGAGCGTGTGGGACGTGGACGCCAACGGCAACGTCCTCAACCCCGGCGCCCTGCTCGTTCTCCCAGCCACGCTCACCGACAACGACGACGGCAACGTCTTCGGCGGCGCCGGCCTGGAGTTCGACGGCTACCACGGCACCACCGCGTTCCGCGGCGGTTCCGGCATGGTCGCCCTCACGACCGACCGGCAGGGCAACCGCCTCGCCGCCGCGACCGCCTACGACCTCGCCATCGGCGGGACCGACAACCCCTCCAACGCCGTCGCGGTCGCCAAGCACAACACCTCGACCGGCGCGACCACCTGGACCACCGCCGCCTACTACGACGCGATCACCGACACCGGCAAGGAGA
The DNA here is from genome assembly GCA_035654175.1 of Phycisphaerales bacterium. GTDB lineage: Bacteria > Planctomycetota > Phycisphaerae > Phycisphaerales > UBA1924 > PNC22. Next base: position 3,631 of record DASRXL010000205.1, on the reverse strand, counting down.
TCAAGGACGGCCCGGGGGGCGCCGCGATCGGCGAGGTCACCGGCATGTTCAAGGTCACCGGCGGCACTCCCCTGGGGCCGTCGATCTCCCCGCCCGCCTTCGACTGCGCCGGCAACATCTACTTCGTCTGCGCGGTCGAGCTCTTCAGCGACTTCGGCTCCGACTTCGACGTCGCGCTCGTCCGCGCCGTCTACGACGCGGCCGCGTTCAGCTACGAGCTCGAGCTCATCGCCGACAGCGGCAGCACCTTCATCGGCGCCAACTCCGGCACCCTCTACCAGATCACCTTCGTCGAGCTCGCCACCGGGAGCGGCGGCCTCGCCTCTGGGTCGTTCTTCTCGAGCAACGTCGTGCAGGACTGCTGGGCGGGCGCCGAGCCGGGGGATCTCTCGGGCACGGCCGACCCCCGGGCCCTCGGCGGCGCGCTCCTCAACTGCCGCATCACCTATGACACCGACGGCGACGGGCAGTTCGACAACACCCTCGACGAGAACTACCGCACGCTCCTGCTCTTCACCGGCTCCGGAGCCGCCGACCCCTGCTCCCCCGCCGATTGCGACGGCAACGGCGTGATCGACACCCGCGACGTCATCTGCTTCCTCAACCTCTGGAACGCCGACGACCCCGCCGCCGACTGCGACGGCAACGGCGCGATCGACACCCGCGACGTCATCTGCTTCCTGAACGTCTGGAACAGCTGCCGCTGATCCGCCGCCGATGCATCCCCTCGCCCCCGCCGGAAGGCGGGGGCGAGCCTTTGCATCCCGGCGCTTGCCGGGAAACCGCCGATCTGCGATCCTGGCCGCGCCGCCCGCAGGAGTCCCGCATGCGCCGATTGCCCATGACGCTGCCGCTGCTCGCCCTCGTCGCCTGCCTCCCGGCTCAGGCGAGAGCGCAGTGGGACCCCGACAACGGCCGCTGGCGCGAGTCGGACGCCAACCACCTCCGCGTCATGACCTGGAACGTACAGGACTCCCTCTGCTCCTCCAGCGATCGCAAGCGCGAGCAGGGCGGCGATTGGCACGCCATCGTCTGCATCGTCGCCTCGCTCCGCCCAGACGTGCTCCTCCTCCAGGAGACCGGCGACAACTCCGGCAACGGCACGGGCTCCGGCGTCGATCCCGTGGACGATCTCGCGGCGACGATCGACCTCTTCCTCCACGGCGGGACCGACCCCTTCGAGGGAGGCGAGGTTACCTCGTACGTGCGGAAGTACGCCCCCGACTACGACCTGCCCTACGTCTTCGTCTCCAGCGGCAACGACGGCTTCAACCGCAACATCATCCTCAGCCGCTACCCCTTCGCCGACCTCAACGGCGACACCAAGACCCGGATCTCCGACATCTTCTTCGTCGCGCCCGACGAGTGGGCCCCCGGCGGCAACGGGGGGATCCGAGGCTTCATGTTCGCCGAGCTCGACCTCCCCGACGAGACGTACCCGGGCGACGCCGTCGTCGGCAACGCCCACCTCAAGGCCGGCGGCGCCTCAGACGACCACGACGAGCGCATCCGGGCGGCGAAGAACGTCGGCTACTTCGTCTACTACCTCTTCGCCGGCGCCGGCGCGGGCACGCCCGACCCCAACGGCAAGATCGGCGACAGCCCGCAGGCCGCCTCGGTGCTGCCCCCCGTCACCCCCGTGATCCTCGGCGGCGATTGGAACGAGGACGAGCAGCGCAACGGGGGCGCCGTCGGCCCCGCCGACTGGCTCCGCCAGGGCGGCTCCCCCGGCGGCTCCGACGGCACGGATCTGGACTCCTCCGACGCCGTCTACGACAGCGCCGTCGAATACTTCACGGGTGATCGCACCACGCAGTCCTCGAGCAAGCTCGACTACATCGCCTGGTGGGACAGCGTCGCGTCGCAGGTGCGCTCGTTTGTGTTCCGGACCTCGGCGATCCCGGGCGGGAAGTTCCCCCCAGAGCTCTACAACTATCCCACTCCGGAAAACCCCAACCCGCTCCTGGCCAGCAACACGGCCTCCGACCACCGCCCCGTGATCGTGGACCTGGAGCTGCCGGTCCACACCCAGTCCGCGCCGGGCCCCTTCGCCCTGATTTCTCCGGCGGACGGCGCCTCGGAAGTCGGGCGTGAATCGCTCCTCGACTGGGAGGACGCGTCGCTCGCCGAGAGCTACTCCCTGGTCGTCGCCACGGACCTCGGACTCGCGGATCGCGTGCTCGAGATCGACGGCATCCTGGAGAGCCAGCACCAGCTCTCCGGCCCCACGCTCGAACCCTGCGCGACCTACTACTGGGGCGTCCTCGCGCACAACTCCGCCGGCCAGACCGGCTCGACCCCCTACCCCGCCGAATTCCACACCGCGGGGGTCGCCGATTTCAACGGGGATGGCGGAATCAACACGCTCGACTTCCTGCTCTTCCTCAACCAGTGGAACGCCCGCGACCCCGCCACCGACCTGAACCTCGACGGCGCGATCAACTCCCTCGACTTCCTCTTCTTCCTGAACGCCTACACCTCGGGCTGCTGAGGCCCCCGATACCGGCGCAGCTCGTCGAGCGTCGCGTCCAGCTGGTGCTTCAGCCGGCGCACCCGCAGGAGCGACCGCACCCGCGTCACCAGCTCCAGCCGATTCACCGGCTTGGTCAGGAAGTCGTCCGCACCCGCCTCCACCGCCCGCTCCACGTCCCCCACTTCGTTCAGCGCCGTCACCATGATCACCGGCACGTCCCGCGTCCGGGGGCTCGCTTTGATCCGCTCGCACACCTGGAACCCGCTCATCCGCGGCATCATCACGTCCAGCAGCACCAGGTCCGGGACCGCCGCATCGACCTCGGCCATCGCCTCGGTCCCGTCCCGGGCCGTACGGATCTGGCAGCCCAGATCATCCAGGTACGCTTGCAGCAGCTCCAGATTCTGCTCGTTGTCGTCGACGACCAAGACCGTGGATTGCTCCAGCCCCTCGTCGCCGGTTTCCGGACGTGCGGCCGGGTCGTGCGCGGTTTCGTGCCCCATGGATTGCCCAGCCCCTCAACCATACCGGTGGATAACCGGTAGATTCCACGAAACTCAACGCAAACAATGAGCGTCAGACCCACATAGTAACCGCACGATGCTTGGGTCGCGCCCCGCCGGCAGGATGTCCTGATAATGCCCAAACGCCCCTCACCCGTCCGCCATCTCTGGGAGGACCGTTTCGCCTCTCCGACCGTCGATGGGCTGCTCGCCGCGCTCCCCCCGAGCGCGGCCCCTCTCATCACCTCGCTCCGCGCCGCCATCGTCAGTGAGCACGAGTGCCTCGAGACGCTGAGCTGGCGCGGCCTGCCGTGGCGTTGGACCCTCTCCTACCGCCCCGCCGGCGCCCGCCCCGACCAGGACGCCGTGGCCCACATCGTGCCCAACCCCGCCGGTCCCGCCGTCGTCTTCCGGCTGTCGCGCGAGGAATTCGCGGACCTCCCCGTTCGCAAGCTCTCGCGCCCCGTCCGCGACGGCCTGGCCCAAGCCAAGCTCGTCGCCGGCATCTCCTGGCCCGAGTGGACCGTGCAGTCCCAGGCGCAGGTGACGGACCTGGCCGAGCTCTTCCGCATGCTCAGGCAGAGCGCACTCGCCGGCGCGTAACCCGCGCCCCATCCGTTGCAGGCCGATCGCCCGCGCGGCCGATGCTACCGCG
>DASRXL010000204.1:0-21451 GCA_035654175.1 Phycisphaerales bacterium | reverse complement strand
CGGTATCTCGGGAACCGGATCGGGCGGAGGAGGGGGAATCAAGTGCTCGATGAGGCGAATGAGCACCGGGATATGCACCGTAACGACGCGCCAGATCTTGTCGTGGTGAATCTCGCCGTATTCGTGAACCAGGATGTGCCTCTGCGCGACGATGGGACGCCACGGGATATCCGGGTGTGCCTCCCGGAAGCTACGCGAGATCTTCGAGGCGGCCTCGCCAGTGATCTGGATGACCCGCTCCACCGCGTCACGGAGCATAGTGTCGGCGAGATAATCCTCGAAGGTTCGGCCGGTGGTGTACGCGACGGCCCGCCTCGCGTGCTCGATCATGTCCAGCAGCAGCGCGGCGTCATGGCGATCAGGCCGCATAGATCACTCGGCGGTTGGTCAGGATCTCATAGCGCCGAAATGGATTGGTGACGCGCCGCCGCTCCACCAGGTCGATCTCGCGGCCAAAAATGCCGCGCAACTCATCGAGCATGTCAAGCCAGTCTTCAAGCGAGGCTGTGCGGCCCCGCTCGAACGCCACCAGCACGTCCACGTCGCTGTCGGGGCGGAAGTCGTCGCGAAGCACCGAGCCGAAGAGAGAGAACTCCTGGATGCCCCACTTGCGGCAGAATTCGCCAATCCGCTCTTCGGGGATGGGGATGCTCGCACTCATCGGGGAGAGTTTACCAGCTCGCCATGGTCCGCGTCCTCGAATCCGGGGCCCGCCACGCCCGTCAGCATGGATCGCGCGAGATCGAAGTGCGCCGGCGCTCGCGAACGGCCAGGACGAGGAATCCACCTGCCGTAACGCTGGTGGCGATCCAGGTGGCGGCGGCGAACGCAACCGGGGTGCCGACGCGTTCGCCCGCGAGGACACTGGCATAGTTGCCGATGCTCGGAGAACCCGCCCGGGCCCATTGGACCGTGTTGAGGACCCACAACGAGGTCGCAAGCGCGGGAGCAACGGGTATGGAGAAGACCCACACGCTGCGGATACGGAGTATGGCGACAAGCCCCGCACCCAGTGCCGCGCTACCGGCTCCACCCAGAAGGAGCGTGCCGAGAATCGTCAGCCGCCACGCGCCGAACCACCCGCCGGACGACGCGAACATCTGCTCGCGCACCTGCGGTGTCCATCGGGACAAGTCGACGAATGCTCCGAGCCGGCCGCGATAGCCCTCTGGAACAAGGTCTGAGTTGGCGATCCGGGCCTGGAACGGTTGTTGAGCAGCTCCCCCAATGTTCAGGGCGCCGACCACGAGAACGACGAGCAGCAACGCAAAGGCCATGGTGAGGCGCACTCCCAGCCACAGCAGACTCGGAGCGCGGTCGAGCTTGCCGGGACGGCTGTGCAGTGGTTCGCTTTGCCCGCACTCCGGACAGGAGACGAGTGTGCCTGTGATCGGCACACCGAGGCCGCGAAGCGAGTATCCGCACCGGCCACATTGCAGCCGCTCGTTGAGCTCTTGCCGGAATGGTGAGTCCGTTCTCAAAGGCGGACCGGCCATAACTCCTCGCGAGCCCGCGGAGCTCAAGCCAGGGCCGCGCGCTGAATGCTCGAATTCGCCAGATCCGTGAGCCCCCGCATCGCTCACCACTCCGGCCCGCCCGAGTATCGCCCGTAGACATCAGCCATCGCCTGCGTCATCTCGCCGAGCGTGCAGTTGGCGAGGGCGGCGTCGATGAGGGCGGGCATGACGTTGGTGGGATGGAGTGCTGAGTGCTGAGTGCTGGGTGCTGAGTCGGAGACGCCCGGGAGTTCGTGGATCATCCTGATCGCCTCGCCGCGGCAGGCGGCGCGGATGTTGTCGAGCGCCTTGGCGACGTTCCCCGCGTCGCGGGCCTGCTTGAACTTCTCCAGCCTCGCCACCTGCTCCGTCTCGACCGAGTCCGGGATCGTGAGGATGTCGATCGGTCGGTCCTCTTCCTTGTCGGTGTACTCGTTCACGCCGACGATGATCCGGTCCTTCGCCTCGCACTCCTCGCTGAAGCGGTAGCTGGCCTCGGCGATCTGGCGGCGGAAGTAGCCGCGGTTGATGCCGGCGACGGCGCCGCCGTAGCCGCCCGCATTCTTGTGAGAGCGGATGCTGGGGGCGGCCCCACCCTGAGCTTCGCCGAGCCTCTGGTCAGGCGTCGGCGACCACTGCCACGGGCCGCCGCCCATGGTGTCGATCTCGGCGATGTAGTCCAGGGCGTCCGCCTCCATCTTGTCCGTGAGCGCCTCGATGAACCACGAGCCGCCGAGCGGGTCGGTCACGCGGGTCACGCCCGTCTCGTGCGCCAGGATCTGCTGCGTGCGCAGCGCCACCGTCACCGCCTGCTCGGTCGGCAGGCCCAGCGTCTCGTCCATCGAGTCGGTGTGCAGGCTCTGGCACCCGCCGAGCACCGCGGCCATCGCCTGGTAGGCCACGCGCACGATGTTGTTCAGCGGCTGCTGCTCCGTCAGGGAACATCCCGCGGTCTGCACGTGCGTCTTCATGTACCACGACCGCTCGCTCGCGGCCCCGTACCGCTCGCGCATCATTCGCGCCCAGATCCGCCGCGCCGCCCGCAGCTTGCAGACTTCCTCGAAGAACTCGTTGTGCGAATTGAAGAAGAAGGACAGCCGCGGCGCGAAGCTGTCGATCTCCATCCCCCGCAGCAGGCACGCCTCCACATACTCCATCCCGTCCCGCAGCGTGAACGCCAGCTCCTGCGTCGCCGTCGAGCCCGCCTCGCGGATGTGGTACCCCGAGATCGAGACGCTGTTCCACCTCGGCACGAACGCCGACTGGAACTCGATCGTGTCCACCACCAGCTTCACGCTGGGCTCCGGCGGGTAGATGAACTCGTTCTGCGAGTGGAACTCCTTCAGGATGTCGTTCTGCAGCGTGCCGCCCAGCGTGTCCCACGAGATGCCCCGCTGGAGCGCGTGGGCCAGATACATCGCCCAGATCACCGCCGCGGGGCCATTGATCGTCTGGCTCACCGTCACCTGATCGATGGGAATGTCGGCGTACAGCCGGTGCATGTCCTCGATCGTGTCGATCGCCACGCCGCACTTACCGACCTCGCCGATGCAGAGCGGGTCGTCCGAATCGCGCCCCATCAGTGTCGGCAGGTCGAAGGCGGTCGAAAGCCCGGTGTTGGCCTTGGTCGAGCTCTTTGCGGCCTGGAGCAGGTACTTGAACCGCCGGTTCGTGTCGTCCGCCGAGCCGAAGCCGGCGAACTGGCGCATGGTCCACAGGCGAGTGCGATACCCATGGGGGAACAGGCCGCGGGTGTAGGGGTAGACGCCCGGCGCGGGAAGCTCCCGGTCGGCATCGCGCAGGCTCTCGGCGGGCCTCCACCCGGCCACGCCGGGCCCGTACGCGGCGTCGAGCACAAGGCCTGAGATCGTGACCGCGTTTGGGTCAAGGCCATCGAGGCCGGGGCCGGAGAGAGTGCTTGTGCTGGTCGTCATGGGGGGCGATCTCCCGAAGGCGTCGGAACCTGTGGGTGATCGTATCGAGGCCGGACGGAGAAAGGAGCACGCCGACCCCTCGGCACAACGGCCCCCGCCCGTCGGCCGCACCCGCGCCCCGGGAGAGAGGTCGCGCCGCCTCGCTACCCCTCGCCCCCCGTATGCCTGCCCGAGCCGATGCCCCAGGCTGATGCGACCGCCAGGAGCAGCCACAGCCCGTCCCGTGGCGTGAAGCTCGCCAGGAATCCTTCCTGCACCATCATGCTCTTGAACTCGGCCATCATGCTCGCCATCGACGCCTCGACGTACGCCCTGTGCTCCGCCCTGTACGTTTCATCCGCGCTCCGCCAGCGTTCCTCGGCGTCTTCCCAGACGACCGGCGGATACAGGTCGGCCGTCGCGACCTCCTCCTCGGACTCCTCGTCGATCTCGGGCCACTCGAGGACCTCGCCCGCGGCCTCGCGCTCGTCGGCGAGCTGGCGCGCCAGCGCCGCGATGAGCATCTCCTCCGTCACCTCGGGCTCGCCGCCGGCGCCGAGCTCGCCCGACCACACGTCATTGGCGACGAGCTGGACAACGGCGTACTTGCCCGCGAGCACGCTGCCGGCCGCGATGCACGCGGCCCCGACGCCCGTCGCGAGCCCCACCTCGTCTTTCGCGGCGGCGGCGACGGCGACGCCCACGAACACGCCCATCAACCACGCGATCCAACCGATCTCCCAGTTGGAGTAATACACGATGCCCGCCCACACGGCGGCGCCCACCAGCGCGGCCACGACACCGGCGATCATCCACGCGAAGCTCTTCACGCCATGCCCCCGCCCGAACGGGCTGTAAGGTGTGTTGGCGGAAGTTTGCCGGAAACCCGCGCCCCTTGCAAGCGGGGCCTCCATGCAACAGCGGCCCGGCGAGAGGCCGGGCCGCCGCGGAGGAGCCGGGAAGTCCGCGGTTATAGGACCTTATTCTCGCTCTCGCCGTGGTGTGCCGCCGCGCAGCACGGGCTGTGGAACACCTTCTCCGCAACCCGCTCCGTCTCCCGGTCCTCGCGCGCGGCCGCGAGGTCGCCGACGGACACGATGCCCACCGGGCGTCCCTGCCCATCCGTCGCGATCAGCCGGCGGATCGCGCAGCGGCGCATCAGGTTCGCGGCGTCCGCCACGGGCCGATCCTCGCGGATCGTCACCGGCTTTGTGGTCATGGCTTGCGCGCACGTCACCTCGTCGGGGTCGCCACCGTCGGCCACGGCCCGGATCGCGATGTCGCGATCGGTGACCAGCCCGACAACGGAGTCGGACTGAATCACCGGCAGGCATCCCACCCCGAAATCGCGCATCTGTGCGGCGGCCTCGCGCACGGTCGAGTCTGGGCGGACGAAATGAACGTCGCGGGTCATGATGTCTCTGACGCACTGCACGGGATGTCCTTTCTGCTGAGGTCTGGTTGCCGGTTTCTCTGCCAGCGGCTGAACCGATAGCTTGAAGACGGCGCGGCGCGCCCGGCGCGCTGGCATCCACGTAAACGCTACGCCCCTCCATCCGACCCGCAGCCTTTGGTCGGTGAATGTCCGTTTGCGCATCTCTACGCGCGTGAGAGTGAGCAGCACGCGTTCGGAGGATGAAGGAACGCACATGCTCCGGCGCCACCCGCCAGTTGCATCGGATCAAGGCTCCCCGGGGCACGGCGTCCTCTGCCGGTTCGGACTCGCTCCGCGCCGGCATTCCAACCTGCTTTAGCGCTTCGGCTCCGTCGCGGGGACGTCGTGGAGCGGGTAGTCGTACGCGCCCTCCCCGGCGCGCAGGGCCCGGGCAGCGGCTTCCGGGTGCGCTTGCCCGCCGTTATCGACGCCGTCGGCGCCGACGCTGTATAGCAGGAAGTGCCGCTCTGCGCCGGCGATCTCCGGCTGGCGCAGCTTGTAGATCAGCGGCGATCCGGACCAGGGGTCCTCGATCACCTCTGGCGGCAGGGGTGGCGTGAGCTCGCCGAGCGAGGCGGGGTATGCGCCCCGCGCGATGCGGTGACGCTCGAGGGCGATCAGGATGCTCATCGCCCGGAGGTCGAGTTCGCGCTTGTCGCGGACGGCTGCGCCCGCAGCCGGCCATGAGAGCAGCGTCCGCGGCAGTGCCAGGTCGGGTATCGGCACGACCGCGGGCGACGCTCCTCTCTCCCGCGGAGCAGTGCGCGCCGAGGCACGGAGGGCGGTGAAGTGTGCGTCGATCGCGCTCCGGTTCGCGGTGTACGTGCCGAGCGGGCCTTCGATGGAGGCGATGCCGAAGAGGAATTGCACGCGCGAGGCGGAGTACTGCCCGAATCGCACCCGGGAGGGCTCTTCGAAGAACCACCCGATCGCGTCGAGCACGCTCAGCCGCTCGCCCTCGATGTGGTACTCGGCCGGGAGGCCGAGGCGCTGCCGCGCGAGCGCGCCCTCGATCGCGTCGAGCGTCTCGAGCGAAGGAGCGGCTGCGAGACATGCGCGCGCCTCCGCGAGCGCGAGCCCCTCGATGGCCGCGCCGACGAGCGCTTGGATCTGGAACGGCTGCTGGTCATTGATCCTCGCGAGCGCGAGCGCGGTCTCGAACGCCTCGACGAAGGTTGCGATATCGCCGGCGGCGCGGGCGCGGCGCATGCGGGCCACGGCCATTCGCGCGAATTGCCGGGATTCTCCCAGTTCGGGGAGGACCGCCTCGATGACCGGGGCCCCGGGGGCGAGATCCAGCGGCCGGACGGCGCGCCGGCGGCTCGCGACCTCGCGGAGGTCGTCGAACAGCCCCGCCTCCTCATACGCCGCCAGGTAGCGAGCGGCGGCGGCCTCGCACGCCCCGAGGTACGCGACATCGTCCGGATCGGCCATGCGGCGCCACTCGCCGTCGAGCAGGTCGAAATCGGGCTGGATCAGCCGTCCGTCGGCGCTGTATTCCGCCTCGGGCGGGCGGATGGCGGCGTCGATCGCGGCCCGCCTGGCAGACGCATGGAAGAACGCGTCCCACGCGTTCGCGTCGGCCGCGCTCACGCCGGGCGGCTGGTTGGCCTCGACGTACGCCATGAGGCCCGAGACGCGCGGCCGGTCTTTGCGTGCGGCCGCCGCCTGGCGGGCGAGGAAGAGCTCGTATCCGCCCCAGCACAGCGGCAGGACGACGAGGAACAGAACCGCCGCCGCCATCGCCGCCTGTCTCGCCAGCCTCCGCCGCCTCGCGGTCCAGAATTGCGACGGCTCCGCGACGACGCCGGGCGTGAGGCGGCATTCGCCGATCTCGTTCCGCGTCAATTCGCTGAGCGATGGGTCCACATCGCTCTCGTGGCCGCACTCCGGGCAGGTCAGAACATTCCCCGGCGGAATCGGCAGCCCTACGAGCGAGTAGCGGCACAATGGGCATACGCCGCGGAACCGCAACACATACCGGATGCGCCGGATCAGGAGGAAGTCCCGCGCGAGCAGGGTGGCCAGGGCGGGCGCGAGGAGCGCTCCGAACGCCGCCGGGATCCAGGCGACCACCTCCGGCGCCGCGCGCCACACCCGGCGCAGCCAGCCCTCCGCCGGCGCCAGCAATCGCGCGAACACGAGGAGGCACACGACCGCGGCTCCGAGGAAGAGCGCCGCCAGGAGCACCCGGTGCGCGTGCCGCCGCCATCCACTCCGGCACGCCGCGTCGACGAACCGGGCGCACTGCACGTCGGTGTATCGATCGAGCTCGGGGAAGGCGCGGTAGATCCGGGAGTAGGGCAGGCGCATCGTCGCCAGCATATCCGCCCGAGCGCCACGGTTGCTCCAGCAACCCCGGGCGCCGGCCGGCGCGCAGCCACGGCCGCGCCGGCTCCTAGCATGAGTCATGGAGAACCGAGAGACACTCGCACCGAGACGAGACCGGATGGGGGGCGCGCTGGCGGCGGGGGACGCGCTGGTGCTCGTCGGGGCGGGGGAGCCCGTGCCCATCCCGGGCGGGGCCGACCAGACCTACCGCTTCAAGAGCCACGCGAACTACTACTACCTGACGGAGCAGGAGTGTCCCGGCGGCGTTCTCGCGTATGACGGCGCGAGCGGCTGGGAGGCGTTCGCACCGGAAGTCACCGCGCAGCAGCGGCTCTGGGAGGGCGACTTCCGGTGGGAGGGGCGGCCTCTCGCGGAGCTCGCGGGATGGCTTGCGGCGAGGCGGGGGCGGCCCATCGCGAGCCTCGGGTCGCCGATCTCCGGGCTGACGCATGACGAGGCGCTGAGCGCCCGGCTTGCGGAGCGCATGCTGCACGCACGCCGGGTGAAGGACGCGGCGGAGCTCGCGAAGATCCGGGGCGCGGCGGCGATGACCGCGGCCGGATTCCGCCGGGCGCGGGAGTGCATCCGTGGCGGGGTCACCGAGCGCGAGGCGCAGATCGAGGTCGAGGCGGCGTTCTTCCGCGCGGGCGCCGAGACGACGGGGTACAGCACGATCGTGGGCTCGGGGGAGCGCGCGGCGATCCTGCACTACATACGGGCCGAGCACCGGATGCGCGCGGGCGAGCTGGTGCTGATCGACGCGGGCGCGGAGGCCGGACGGTACTGCGCGGATGTCACGCGCACGTTCCCGGTCGACGGCGCTGCGAGCGCCGTGCAGCGCGACCTGCTGGAGCTGGTGCTCGGGGTGGAGCACGCCGGGATCGAGGCGTGCCGCGTGGGCACGGAGTGGCACGACGTGCACCGGCTCGCGAGCGAGCATCTCGCGGCGGGCATGGCGGCCATGGGTCTGGTGCGGGGCGAGCCGGCGGAACTGGTCGATCGTGGCGTCGCCGCCCTCTTCATGCCGCACGGGATCGGCCACATGGTCGGCCTCGGCGTTCGCGACGCCGGGGGGCGCGAGCCCGGGCGGCCGGACCGCCTGGGTCCCGGCGGCGTGCGGGTGCGCGTCGATCTCCCGCTGCGCGCCGGGTACGTGATGACGGTCGAGCCCGGGATCTACTTCGTGAAGGGCCTGATCGAGGACCCGGTGCGGCGCGAGAAGCTCGCGGGCGCCGTGGACTGGGCCGCCGTGGACCGCGTGCGGCGCGAGGTGCAGGGGATCAGGATCGAGGACAACGTGCTCGTGCGGGAGGAGGGGCCGGAGGTTCTGACGGCGGAGATTGCAGCGCGCATGTGGTGACGGTGGAATCCGCGCGCTCACCGTGCGTGCCGCTCGCGGCTTGCCCGCCAATGCTCCGCGCGATCTTGTGCCGTCTCACTCACCTTCCTCGTGGGATCGGCGCGGTGTCGTGAACCGGCAATCGAACCCCTCGTCGTCGGGGCTCGGGGCGCTCAGCACGCCGCCGCGCCGCTCGAGCCCGCCGTTATCGGTGCGATCGGCGCCGACGGAGTAGAGCAGGAAGGGCGCCCCGGGCTCTTCCGGCGTGGCATGGAATGCGAACGGCATCCCCGCGATCGGGTCGAGCGGCGCCCCCACCTCCGCGAGCGTTTCGGGATAGCGGCCGTGCTCGGCGCGATGGAACGCGACGAGCAGCACGGCCCGCGTGCCCGCAAGGTCGAAGCGGAGTCGGCGTTCGTTGTCGAGGACGCTCGCGAAGCTCTGGTCGAGCAGGTCGAGCGACTCGTCGGCGCCGGTGACGCCGTCAAGCACGGCGCCGAAGAATTGCTCGTCGCTCATCGGCGAGACGCGCCCGCGCCCGGGCTCCGCCAGTTGGGCCGCCGCGGCCGCGTGCGCCGCCTCGATGCGGGCGATCGACTCCCGGTGGCTGACGCCATAGCCCGCCGCCTTCGCGGAGTCCACGAAGGTCGCGAGGGCGAAGTCGCGCTCGGTGTCCAGCACCGCGTCGATCGGCGGGAGCAGGGGTCGGCCATCAAGCAGGGACAGGATGCCGCGGAGCATCTCCGGAGTGAGAGCTTCCTCGAGAGCGAGGTGGCGCGCGTCGCGCAGGGCCGCGGTGAGGCGGGCCACTCCCATGAGGTAGTCGAAGGAGAGGCAGCGGTTCGCGATGACTCGCGCGAGCGCCAGCTGCGCGCGGAATCCTTGCACCACCGCGTCCGAGTTCCCCTCGAGCGCGGCGAGGCGGATGTGCGCGCGCACGCTCTCGGCGGCGTCGCGCACATCGGCCGTCCGCGCGAAGGCGCCGTTGAAGCTCTCCAGCACGGGGACGCCGGCGTCCCATGGGGGTATGGCCGTGCCGGCGGCGAGCACGCTGTCGAGCTCGTCGAACACGCCGGCCGCGTCCAGATCGGCCACGAGCGCCAGCCCGTTCTCAAGGCCTGGGCGGGGGAGCGGCCCGAGGCAGATCGCGCTGACCTGCAGCGCGGGCCAGGTGTCCGGGTCGGCGCTCCGGTTCAGCGCCGCCTCGCTGGCTGCGTTGGAGATCGACTCATGCCGCTTGATGACCTCGGCGAGGGCGTCCCAATTGTCGGAAGCGGGCCCGAGGATGCGCTCGCGGGTGGCGCCGGCACGCGAGTAGAACTGTTCACTGGTGAGGCCGGGCTCCGGGTCGGAGCAGCCGGTGAGCGCGAGCAGGGCGAGCGCCGGCACCGCGCGCATCGCGCGGCCTGGAGGGGGCGATTCTGAGGGGAGCGCGGGGCTGTGCTGGGCCTTCGGCATGACCCCTCCTCCATCGGCACCGCGGGCGGGACCGCTCGATCAAGCTTTGCCCGGACACGTCACTCCGCGCTCGATCTGCAGGATGATCCCCGCGCAGATTCCGCGCACAGACCAGGCTTTGCCCTGAACTGCCCATGGCGAGATTCGTATCGCGGCGCATGCTCGCCTATACCTGATAGCGCTCGTGGCGGCGATACTGCGCGCTCGAAATCCGAGGCCGCAGTTACCCGGCGGCCGTCCGGAAAGGGAGGCGTGATGCGGTACACCCGGCTCTGGATCGCACTTGCGGTCGTGATCCTCGGCTCGTTTCTCGTGCTCGGGTATTACGGCTACGAGATCTATCAGCAGGCCCCTCCCATCCCCGCGCGGGTCGTCTCCGAGGACGGCGCCGTGCTGATGACCGGGCAGGACATCCGCGACGGGATGAACGTGTGGCAGTCGATCGGCGGGCAGGAGCTGGGGAGCGTGTGGGGGCACGGGGCGTACGTGGCGCCGGACTGGTCGGCGGACTGGCTGCACCGCGAATGCCGGTGGCTGCTGAGCCGCTGGGCGGGAGGCGGCGACTTCGATGCCCTCAGCGCCGCCGAGCAGGCGCCGCTGCTGGCCCGGCTGCGCGAGGAGATGCGGACGAACACGTTCGAGGCGGGGACGAACGAGCTCGTCATCTCGGCGGATCGCGCCGACGCGTTCGAGGCGCTTGCGGGGTACTACAGCGGAATCTTCTCCGAGGCCACCGAGTTCCTGCCCGACGCCGGGCCGCTGGCCGATGGGGGCTTCACGCCGCCGGAGCTGCGCGAGGCGTACGCGATTCCGGCGAACGCGTGCCCGGATCCGGAGCGGCGGCGGGCGATGTTCGCGTTCTTCTGGTGGTCGGCGTGGGCGTGCGCGGCGGAGCGGCCGCAGGACTCGGCGGCCGTGGGGGCCGGGGGCCCGGCGCGGACGACGGCCCCGCTGAGCTACACCAGCAACTGGCCGAGCGAGCCGCTGGTGGCCAACGAGCCGTCGGGCGGCGTGGTGGTGTGGTCGGTGCTCAGCTTCGTGCTGCTGCTCGGGGGCATCGGGGCGCTGGCGTGGTGGTATGCGCGGGTGCACGGGAGAGAAAGGTCTGAGGAGCACGCGCCCCCAGCGGCGGACCCGCTGCTTGAGATGCGGCTCACGCCCTCGATGCGGGCGACGCTCAAGTATTTCTGGGTCGTCGCGGCGATGCTGGTGGTGCAGTTCATGCTCGGGGCGGCGACGGCGCACTACGGCGTGGAGGGCACCGCGTTCTACGGCTTCCCGCTCGCCGACTACCTGCCCTACTCGGTGACGCGGACATGGCACACGCAGCTTGGCATCTTCTGGATCGCGACCGCGTGGCTGGCGACGGGGCTCTTCATCGCGCCGGCGGTCGCGGGCTACGAGCCGAAGGGGCAGAAGCTCGGCGTGGACTTCCTCTTCGTGTGCCTGGTGATCATCGTCGCAGGCTCGATGTTCGGCACGTGGTACGGCACGCGCCAGAGGATGGGCCTGGAGATGAACTTCTGGCTGGGGCACCAGGGCTACGAGTATGTCGACCTCGGGCGTGCGTGGCAGCTCTTCCTGCTGGTGGGCCTCTTCCTCTGGTTCGGGCTGATGGTGCGGGCGCTGCGCCCGGCCTTCCGCGAGCCGGGGCCGCAGCGGCACATCCTGGGCATGTTCGTGCTGGCCTCCGCGGCGATCGCGATCTTCTACGCCTCGGGCGTGATGTACTGGCGGCAGTCGCACTACGCGGTGGCCGAGTACTGGCGCTGGTGGGTGGTGCACCTGTGGGTCGAGGGGTTCTTCGAGGTCTTCGCCACGGCGGTGATTACGTTCCTGTTTGTGCGGATGGGGCTGCTGGCGGCGCGGACGGCCGCGGCGGCGGTGATCTTCGCGACGACGATCTTCCTCTCCGGCGGCATCATCGGGACGTTCCACCACCTCTACTTCAGCGGGACGCCGGTGGCGGTGATGGCGCTCGGCGCGGTGTTCAGCGCGCTGGAGGTCGTGCCGCTGACGCTGGTGGGCTTCGAGGCGTACGAGAACCTCGGGCTGACGCGGGCGCGCCCGTGGGTGCGGGCGTACCGCTGGCCGATCCTCTTCTTCGTGGCGGTGGCGTTCTGGAACCTGGTGGGTGCGGGGCTCTTCGGCTTCCTGATCAACCCGCCGATCGCGCTCTACTACATGCAGGGCCTGCACACCACCGCCGTGCACGCCCACACGGCGCTCTTCGGCGTCTACGGCATGCTCGGCATCGGGCTGACGCTCTTCTGCCTGCGCGGCCTGACGCTGCGGAACGTGTGGAAGACCGGGGCGCTCGCCGCCGCGTTCTGGTGCATGAACATCGGGATGGGCCTGCAGGTCGTCGTCAGCGTGCTTCCGGTCGGCATGCTGCAGACCTGGGCGAGCGTGGAGCACGGGTACTGGTACGCGCGGAGCGCCGAGTTCATGCAGGCGGGGTGGATCGACAGGCTGAACTGGTGGCGCGTGCCGGGCGACACGATCTTCGCGATCGGGGCTCTCGCGCTCACGTGGTTCATCGTGGGGCTGAAGACGGGGTGGTCGCTCAGGCCGGAGGCGGAGACGGCGCTGGCGCAGGACGGGCACGCGCTGGGCGAGGGGCCCGCACCGGAATAGGTCGTATGGGTCCTGGGATGCATAGGACCCATGAGATAAGCGCTCACTTGCTCGGGTACTCGTACACGCCGCGGCCGGTCTTGTCTCCGAGGCGGCCGGCGGTGACGAGCTGCTTGAGCAGCGGGCACGCCCGGTACCGCGGGTTGTTCAGGCCGTCGGCGAGGACGTCCATGATGTGGACGCACGTGTCGAGGCCGATGAAGTCGGCGAGGCGCAGGGGGCCCATCGGGTGGGCGCACCCGAGCTTCATGATCTCGTCGATGTGCGCGGGCTCGGCGACGCCCTCCATCCAGGCGTAGAAAGCCTCGTTGATCAGGGGCATGAGCACGCGGTTAGAAACGAACCCCGGCCGGTCGTTGGCGGGGACCGGCGTCTTGCCCATCGCCTCGGCGAGGGCGATGGTGCGGGCGGTGGTCTCCTCGCTGGTCGCGAGGCCCTTGATCACCTCGACCAGCTTCATCACCGGCACGGGGTTGAAGAAGTGCATGCCGATGAACCGCGACTGGAGGTCGCCGTGCGCCCCGCCCCCCAGCCCGCCCCCCACCGCTGTCGCCAGCTCGGTGATGCTGATCGAGCTGGTGTTGCTCGCGAGCATCCCCCCGTCGGCTATCAGGCCCGCGGCCTTGGCGAAGAGGTCCTTCTTGGCCTGGGCGTCCTCCACGATCGCCTCGATCAGGATGTCCGCCCCGCGCAGGTCGTCCATCGACTCGGTGTAGATCAGCCGCTCCTTGGCCTTGTCGGCGTCGGCCTGCGTCAGCTTCTGCTTCTCGACGGCGCGAGCCAGGAGCTTCTCGTGCAGAGAGCGGCACTTGCCGATGGCTCCGGGGAAGGCGTCGAAGACGAGCGTGGTGAAGCCGGCGACGGCCGCGACCTGGGCGATGCCGCCGCCCATCTGGCCGGCGCCGACGACGGCGACTTTGCTGATGTTGTGGGAAGCCATGAGGGTCCTCCGGTGCGTGGGAGGGGATGGTAGGGGCGGAGCGGGACAGGGATCAGCGGGACAGGGATCAGCGATCTGCGATCAGCGAGGCAGCGAGCAGCGAGGCAGCGATCAGCGAGCAGCGAGGCAGCGAAGCAGGGAGAGGCAGAACTCGGAGGCGCGGAGGGGCAGCGGAGGAAGCGGAGGGAGGCAGGATGAGCTTTGAGCCTTCGATTCACACGGTTGGAGCGAGGAGGTCGGCGCGCCCCGGGTCGGCGCACGGCGCTCGGTCAGTCAGGCGCCCATAGCGCCGGCGGGCTCGGGCTGGGTACGATCGGCGCATGCAGGACGCCCCGGTGCAGACAGTCCGCCTCCGTGAGATCGAGGGCACGGACCTGCCGACGCTGTTCCTGCATCAGGCGGACCCGGCGGCGTGCCGGATGGCCGTAGTGAATCCGCGGGGCGCGGAGGCGTTCGAGGCGCACTGGGCGAAGATCCTGAGCGACCCCGAGACCGTTGCGCGGGCGATCCTCGCGGACGGCGTCCTGGTGGGCAGCATCTCGTGCTTCCGGATGAACGACCAGGACTGCGTCGGCTACTGGATCGCGCGGGAGCACTGGGGGCGAGGGATCGCGAGCCGCGCGCTCGCGCTCTTGCTCGCGGAGGTCACGATCCGGCCGCTCTACGCGCGGGCGGCGAGGACGAACGGAGCGTCGATCAAGGTGCTGGAGCGGTGCGGCTTCCGGCTCACGGGCTACCACCACGCGCCCGCGGACGACCGGTATCCGGCGTGCGAGGAGGCGCTGTTCACGCTTGGATGAGCCCTGCAGGGCTTCGGCGATCAGACCAGCCCAGTGAAGTCCCCGTTCATGCCGTTGGGATAGAAGCCGCCGCGCATCGCGTCCTTCTTGAGGTAGACGATATTGAGCACCTGGCGCGGGGTGCGCTTGAAGGCGATGCCGTTGCGGTCGTTGGGGACGATGTTGGCCTTGCCGTCGAGCACGAGGGGCTGGTCGAGGTCGGACGGGCCGTCGAGCGTGTCGCGGGCGTCGGAGATCTTGTTGGCGGCATCGCGCCACTGCGAGTTGCTGTGGTAGATGAGGTAGCGGGCCATGCCCATGTGGTAGGCCTCCACGGCGAGGATTCCCGACGCGGCGTCGAGCACTTCCTTGCTGGTGATGAGCGGCGCGGCCCCGTGGTACGCCGTCACACCGACGTCCTCAAAGAGCATGCCGCCGAGGAAGAACGCGATCTCGTCGGCGAAGGGGTCGAAGGGCTCGCCCTGGCGGACGATCCCGGCCGCCGCGGCCGCCGCGGAGAATCCGGTCTCGAAGTCGATCTCGGGGAGATCGACGGCGGCGCCGCCGAGCTGCTGGCGGTAGAAGGCGACGTGCGCGGCCTCGTTGTAGGCGAGCTCCTCGGCGTGGTCCTGCATCGCGCGGCTGGAGAAGTTGACCTTGTGCCCGCCGCGGACCTGGCCGGGCCTGCGGCC
Organism: Phycisphaerales bacterium; assembly: GCA_035654175.1. Lineage (GTDB taxonomy): Bacteria > Planctomycetota > Phycisphaerae > Phycisphaerales > UBA1924 > PNC22. The sequence goes on along the minus strand of DASRXL010000204.1, from coordinate 6,431 downwards.
GACCTCGGTCCCGTGCTCGGCGAGTGAGTGGCCGTAGGCGCCGCGGGTGTAGTACTCGGCCTCCATGTATTCGAGGTTGAGCGCGAAGGTCATGATCTTGGCGTCGACGTCGGCGCCGCCGGGGCCGTTGCCGGCGCGCCTCCCGGACTCGCTCCTGCTCGCGCGGTCGCCGGAGCAGCCGGCGAGAAGAAGGCCGCCGCCGCCAAACAGCCCGCCGATGAGACAGCGGCGGCTCACGCCAGTGTTGGTCTGAGTCATGCAAGCCCTCCAATAGATGCAGCGACATTGCCGCACGCGGGTGAGAAGCGGCTGAAGGCCAGATGAAAGCGGGGCGGTGCTCGGCCCCGGTATTTGGTGGCGCGCGGGCGAGTCGCCGCTGATTCGCGAACGAGAGGCAGGGACGCGAAGGTGCGAAGGAGCGAAGGCCGCGAAGCGAAGGCAGGAACGCGGAGGCCGCAGCGAGGGACGCAGAGGACGGCTCAGGCAACGCCCGCCCGGTTGGGCCGACCTCCGGCCGAGCCGATATGATGACCCGTGCTCGCTTCACCGGGAAGCTCCGACCTGCTGCAGAGGATGGTGAACGCCGTGGAACGCGTTCGGCAGCGCCTATTGCTGGCCTCGCGCGCCCTTAAGGCGGCGGGCGTGCCGTACGCGATCGCCGGCGGGAATGCCGTGGCCGCGTGGGTGGCGACGGTGGACGAGGCCGCGGCGAGGAACACGCAGGACGTGGACATCCTCGTCCGCCGGGCCGACTTCGACGCGGCGAGGGCGGCGCTGGAAGCGGCGGGGTTTGTCTACCGTCGGGCCGCGGGTCTGGATGTGTTCCTGGACAGCGCCGAGGCCAGCCCGCGGCAGGCGGTGCACCTGATCTTCGCGAACGAGAAGGTGCGCCCCCACGAGCCGGCCGCGAACCCGGATGTGGAGGAGTCGATCGACGGCGGCGAGTTCCGGCTGCTGAACCTGGAGGCCCTGGTGCGGATCAAGCTCACGGCGTTCCGACGCAAGGACCAGGTGCACCTGCTCGACATGCTCGGCGTGGGGCTGATCGACTCGTCGTGGGTGGCGAAGCTTCCGCCGGCATTGGGCGAGCGGCTGCGGGAATTGTTGGAGACGCCGGAGGAATGATTGGCGAAAGCGCAGGGAGCCAGCACGCCGGGATTCGGATCACCTGACGGCGTGATGTCGGGCGGACTGACCACGACGCCTGTGGGTAGCCGCACCGAGCAGAGCCAGGCAGAGTGGGGCCGCGGTGCCGGGGGAGGGGACGAGCATTAGGTCGTCGATGCGGAAACTGATGCTGTTCGCGTAGTCAACATCTCGGAACACAATGCGGTCGAAGCTCGCGCCGTCGGCATGCCCGCCGAGGAATCCCTCGAACCCGATGGCAGGAAGTGTGCCAACCAGGTCGTCGCCGCGGTAGAACTCCAGGTCCACCACGGCGTTCTGTCGCGCACCTTCGAGGTTGAAGTAGGCACCCGCGGCGGTCTTTGGAGAGTCGAAGCTGATCTCGATGGTGTCGTCGTTTCCGACTGAACGGGTGTAGAGGTAGGGTGCTCCGGAGTCAGATGGGGGCAAGCCGTCCGGCGCGTCCGTGACGAACCCTCTGAGCCCCCCGAATCGTGCCGATCCGATTTGGAACGGCACCTCGGTTCGCAGCGGCACCTCGGAAAACGTGATGACCTCCGCACCCGTGGAGAAGTAATCCGGGGTGATGGGTGTCACGTCTGCGTACAGCGCGGAGCTGACTCCTAGCAGGACGCACGACTGGGCCAGTCGGCTGATGCACATTGCTCTCTCCTCCGAGGGCGTCCTCGTGGAGACAGGATACAGACCCGGCGAGCGGGGGCAATGGGGATTGTGCTGGTTCAGCGGGGTCGAGACGTGATGGGCGCGTCCGGCTCCCCCAAGTGGATTCCGCTGAGCCGCGGCGTGCTAATCAGCCGCAAAGGTACAGCGATCGCCAAGCCCACCCCGTGGCACGAGATCCGTGCCTTTGTACCAGCCCGCCCCAGGTCCAGCCGGCGGGGTGGCATCAACCTCGTGCCACAGACCTCGGCAGCTTTGGCCGAGGTCAGTGCTCTGCGGTAGTAGTTGTGGCCCGAGTTCAGCACGACCCGCCGAGCTCACGTTCCTGCCTCCCCCTCCGCACCATTCGCCGTCCTCGCGGCCTTCGCGTTTGGCCCTTCGCACCTCTGCGCTCGGACTCGCAGAGGCCGACTGGTTCATGGGGCGGGCGTGCTCCGGTCCCCTACGACGATCTCTTGAGCGGGATAGGCGAGGCCGCATTCGGGGCAGACGAGGACGCCGGCTCTCCCCTCTAGGAGGCCGTCGAGGCTGTAGCCGCAGCGGGGGCAGGTCGTGCGGTTGCTCAGCAGGTGCCGCAGGCGGCAGCGGACGAGGTGGTCGCGGAGCGCCAGGATGAGCCACGCGGGGGGCAGGACCATCGCGCACGCGCATGCGGCCCAGAGGAGGCTCGGCAGCGGTTGGAGCCGCTGCGGCCATGCCGTGAATCGCCTGTCGAGCCACTCGGTCCCGAGCACGACAAGCTCGCTCGCGCCTGTGAAGAGGACGAGCGCGACGACGAACAGGGCGACCCCGTGCGGGGCCCGGAGCGGATCGCTCCGTCGGGCGCACGTGAGGAACCGGCTGGCTTCCTCATCCGAGAGCGCGTCGAAGGAAGGGAATCGACGGAGGAGCTTGCTGCGTTGCTTGCGCATCGGTGAGTCGCTGTCTTCGCCGGCTTCGATCGCTTCGCCATCTTCGCGGCCTTCGCATTCGTCTCGTCCTCACACCTCGCAATGCCCGACTCATCGAGGCCGGCGCGGAACACCGCGGTCGCTCTTGATTCGCTCCAGAAACCGCGAGCATGCTCCGTGCTCGCTCGAGAACTCCTCGCGGAAAGTCTCGGTGCCCCGCTCGACAAACGACACCACCCAGGTGCCTCTCGGCTCTTCATAGAGGAGATACTGCTCGTCACCACGCCGGGGGACGAAGGCGTAAGCGCCTTCAGGTACGCCCAATCGACGAAGCTCACGCTCGACATCTGCGAGGTTCATGTCGCCTCCCCAGCGGTCCAGGCGGGTGGCACTATTTCCGAAGCGTACCCAATCCTGGGTGCCACTGCTCGCCGCCCCTCTTGCCCTCCCTCCCCTCCGTAGCTCCGCGGCGCGGCAGTGCTCTGCCGAGCCGCATCACTGCGTGGGGAGATGGGGGAGGAGGAGGGCGGGATTGGTGACATCCAGCCTCTCTCTGCGTCCTCCTCGGCCTCCGCGTTCCCGCCTCCGCCCTTCGCCCTCTTCGCAGCCTTCGCGTTCGGCTTTGTCCCAGCTCGCCAGGCTCGGCGTAGCACGGCTGGGCCAGCCGTGCTACCAGCAGACCCGAGCTTGCGCTCGGGGCTCGTAGAGGCATCCCCCTGTCCCGCTGCCTCGCTGTCTCGCTCCCCTCGATGCCTCGCTGCCTCAGTGCCTCGATGCCTTCCCCCCTATCCCCCAAACGCCTTCTTGTAATCCGCCACAAACTTCTCCAGTCCGACATCCGTCAGCGGGTGCTTCATGACCTGCTTGATGACGCTGAAGGGGACGGTGGCGACATCCGCCCCGGCGAGGGCGCACTGGACGAAGTGGAGCGGGTGGCGGATGCTCGCGGCGAGGAGCTTGGTCTCGAAGCCGTAGTTGTCGTAGATCTGGCGGATCTGCTGGATCAGCTCCATGCCGTCGTCGGCGATGTCGTCGAGGCGGCCGATGAAGGGGCTGACCAGGAACGCCCCGGCCTTGGCGACCATGAGCGCCTGCAGCGGCTGGAAGCAGAGGGTCATGTTCACGCGCGTGCCCTCGTCGGAGAGGGTCTTGCAGGCCTTCAGGCCCTCCACCGTGCACGGCAGCTTGACGACGATGTTGTCAGCGATCTTGGCGTTCTGGCGTCCCTCCTTGAGCATGCCGGCGTAGTCGGTGGCGACGACCTCGGCGGAGACGGGGCCGGAGACCACCTCGCAGATCTCGCCGAGGCGCTTGGCGTAGTCCACCTTCTCCTTGGCGATGAGCGAGGGGTTGGTGGTCACGCCGTCGAGCACGCCCATGTCGTGGGCTTCACGGATCTCGTCGAGGCTGGCGGTGTCGATGTACAGGTCCATCGCGGGCTCCTTTCGGGGGTTACGGGAGTGTATGACGGCTCTGGGAAGGCAGAACGCAGAGGGCGCAGAGGGGGCGCAGAGTGCGCAGAGGGGAGAAGGAGGAAAGAACAGGCTTCGCCTCTGCGCACTCTGCGTCTTTTTCTGCGCCCTCTGCGTTCCTCACTTGGAGATCAGGCGCCAGGTGTCCGGCCGCACTCGGGGCAGGGCCCGGTGAGGCTCGGGCGGGGGTAGCCGCAGGAGGGGCATTGGTTGCGGAGGGCGCGGAGGTGGCGGCGTGCGCGGCGGCGGATGGGGACGGCGGCGGCGGCGGGGATGAGGGCGAGGAGCCAGAGGGGGATCTCGACGACCCAGATACGTGCGCTCCAGCGCACGGCGGTAAGGCTGTAGGCGTTGCCGATGTGCCGGACCGGGGGCCAGCGGGTGTGGACGTTGAAGGCGTCGTAGCCCCATTCGGCGTCGGGCGGGCGGTCCCAGATGGTGGAAAGGAGGACGAGGCCGCCGCGGTGGACGCCCGCGTATCGCGGCCAGTGGCCGGCGAGCCAGGTGTTGTATCGCCAGGTGGCGGCGGAGGCGACGAGGATCGCGGCGGCGAGCGCGAGGCACACCCAGAAGGCGGACCGCCAGAGGATGGCGCGGCGGCGGAGGGTCACGGGCGCGTGTACCGGATCGGGGGGCGCGGGTTGCATGGGCGTGGAGGCAGAACGCAGAGGCCGCGGAGGGGAACGCAGAGGGCGCAGAGGGGAACCTGGGACGCAAAGTGCGCGAAGGAGGCGGAGGTCGCGAAAGGAACCATGCAGGCGCGGACGGACTCAGCCCTTGTCTTCTTCGCGCTCTTCGCCGTCTTCGCGCCCGTCGCGTTCGACCCCTCTGCGCACTCTGCGCCTCCTCTGCGCACTCTGCGTTCCTGCATCTTCTCCGCGTCCTCTGGGTCCTCTCCGCGCCCACTGCGTTCCTGCCTCACACCAGCTTCTGCAGCTCGCGGCGGAGGATTTTGCCGGTGCCGCTGCGGGGGAGGGCGTCGAGGCGGCGGACGTCGCGCGGGACCTTGTAGCCGGCGAGGTGCTCGCGGCAGAGGGCGAGGATGGCCCTCTCGTCGAAGGCGGCGCCCTCGTTGAGCTCGACGAAGGCGACGGGCACCTCGCCGCGCATCGGATCGGCCAGGCCGACGACGCCCGAGTCCTTGACGCTCGGGTGGCGGTTGATGACCTCCTCGATCTCGCGGGGGAAGACGTTCTCGCCGCCGACGATGAGCATCTCCTTGATGCGTCCGGTGATCGAGAGGTGGCCGTCTTCGCTGAAGCGGCCCATGTCGCCGGTGCGGAGCCAGCCGTCGGCGTCGATGGCCTTGGCGGTCTCTTCGGGGAGGTTGTAGTAGCCGAGCATGCGCTGCGGGCCGCGGATGAGGACCTCGCCGTCGCGCCCGGGCGGGAGCTGCTGGCCCGTCGCGGGGTCGCGGATGATCTCCTCGACGCGGGGGAGCGGCCTGCCGACCGAGCGGCGGCGCCACTCGTGGGGGCGGCACCAGTTGGTGACCGGCGCGGTCTCGGTGAGGCCGTAGCCCTCGCAGATGGTCTTGCCGAAGCGCTCGCGGAAGCGGTCGAGCACGTCCTCGGGCAGGCCCTCGCCGCCGGAGACGACGTAGCGGAGGCTGGCGAAATCGTCGGGCTGCGCCTGCTTGACGCTCAGGAGCGCGTTGTACATCGAGGGGATAGCGACGAAGAGCGTGGGCCGGTGCTCGCGGCAGAGGCGGACGATCTGCTGCGGCACGAAGCGGGCGGAGTACACCGCCTTGAGGCCGCGGAACAGCGGGAGCAGCGTGAGCACGGTCAGCCCGAACGAGTGGAACTGCGGCAGGACGCCGAGCAGCACGTCGCCGTGCTCGAGGCTCACGTGCTCGAGGCACTGCCGCACGTTGGAGGAGAGGTTGCGGTGGCTGAGCATCACGCCCTTGGGCTTGCCGCTGGTGCCCGAGGTGTAGAGCAGGCAGGCGAGGTCGTCGGCGTGGGGGCGGGCGGGCCAGCGAAAGTCGGGGAAGGCGCGGAAGTCGATCGTTTCGAGCGTGACAAGGTTCGCGACGCGCGGGCGACGGCCGAGATGCTCGAGCATGGGCTCGACCGTGAGGATGGTGTCGCAGGCGCAGTCGTCGATGACGTACTGGAGCTCGTCGGGCTTGAGCAGGTAGTTCAGGGGCACGACGGTGCGCCCGAGGATCCACGCGCCGAGGGCGCAGATGGGGAACGCCCCGCTGGTGGGGAGCAGGAGGCCGACGGTTTGCGACTGCGACCGCCTCTCGATCTCCGCG
>DASRXL010000203.1:0-3796 GCA_035654175.1 Phycisphaerales bacterium | reverse complement strand
CTTCAACGCCCCCGGCCAGGTCGTCGTCAGCGGCTCGAAGGCCGCGTGCGAACGGGCGGTGGCGCAGGCCGAGGCCGCGGGGCTCAGGGCGACCGCCCTGCCCGTCGCCGGAGCGTTCCACTCGCCCCTGATGCGCCCCGCGGCCGAGCGGCTCGGGGCGGCCCTGGGCGCGGTCGGCATCCGTGAGCCCGGCTGCCCCGTGCTGTCCAATGTCACCGGCCGGCCCCACCAGCCCGAGCCGGACGTTACGATGGGAGAGTCGATCCGGCGCCGCTTGGTTGAGCAGCTGACCAGCCCGGTGCGCTGGTCGGCGTGCTGCCAGTGGCTGGCGGCCAATGCGTCGGGCGAGTTCGTCGAGCTCGCCCCCGGAAAGACCCTCAGCGGGCTCATGCGGCGGATCGACCGCGCGACGAAGGTGCAGAGCTATGACGAACCACTCCCGATTCCGTAACGCGGCGATGCTCGCCGCGAGCGGCGCCGCGATCGCGACGATCGCCCTCGTGCTCGGCGCCTGCAAGAAGGCGCCTCCACCGCCGCCCCCCCCGCCGCCGCCCCCGCCGCGCCAGCCCGATCCCGAGCCGATCGACGCCGAGTCGCTGGTGCAGTCGCTCGGCGTGGACGAGCGCGTCGAGTTCGCCGAGGCCGCGGCCCCGGTCAGCCGCGAGCTGGCCGAGGCGGCGGCGAAGCTCGCCGACGCATTCGCGCGGGGCGACTCCGACGCGCTGAACGGCATGATCGCCAAGCGCGACCAGAGCCTGCTGGACGAGCTCGTCGCCACCGACAAGTGGTTCGAGGCGACCGAGAGCCTGGAGGCCGTGCGCGTGGTCTCCATCGACTCGGGCGCCCGCCTGAGCGAGGAGCCCGAGAGCGCCCAGGTCGCGCTCGCCCTCCAGGACCCCGACGGCGCCTACGTGCTCGTGTGGAACGGCCAGAAGGCCTTCGACGAGTGGATCTTCACCGCGTCGCCCTCCGCCGGCGAGGAGAGAGCCCGGGCCTCCTCCTTCGACGGCGTCGCGCCCGAGACGCTCAGCGATGCCGGCGCGGCGTCGGACGCGGGGTCGATGTTCGCGGGCGTGGATCCGGCCGTGCTCGCGAAGCTCGCGCAGTTCGGGATCGATCCGAGCAATCCCGATCCCACCAAGCTCCAGGCGTTCCTCGACCAGTTTGGCGATCAGCTCCCCCCGGAGGTCGTCGAGATGCTCCAGGAGCTGATCGACTCACTCGGCGGGCCGAGCGGCGGCGCGGACGACGACGCCGAGGAGCCCGCCCAGGAGGAGGAGGAATCCGGCCGCCCGAGCCGGCGCAAGAACACGCCCGCGGGCCCCGTGGACGTCCCCGATGGCCCCGGCGGCGGGTGATGCCCGCCTGTGAACGGGTGACTGGGTGAGTGGGGCATGCACGCGCGTCGGAAGCGCGTGCGGGAGAGTGTCATGCCGGGCGAGATGCGGGTTGCGGTGGTGACGGGGGCAAGCCGCGGGATCGGGCGCGCGATCGCGCTCCGGCTCGCGAGGGACGGCCGGCACGCGGTGCTCGTGTCGCGCTCTGCCGGGCCGCTCGCGGAGGTGAAGGCCGCGATCGAGGATGGGGGGGGCAAGGCGAGCGTCTGCGCCGTCGATGTCGGCGACCGCGCCGCCTGGGCCGGCGCGATCGAGGGCATCGTCAAGGAGCACGGCCGGCTCGACATCCTCGTCAACAACGCCGGCATCACCCGCGACAACCTCTCGCTCCGCATGAGCGACGAGGAGTGGGACCAGGTGATCGCGGTGAACCTCACGAGCGCCTTCGTCGCGATCCGCGCCGCCGCGCGGGCGATGATGAAGCAGCGCTTCGGCCGCATCGTCAACATCGCCTCCACCAGCGGCCTCGTCGGCAACGCCGGCCAGGCCAACTACGCCGCGGCCAAGAGCGGGCTGATCGGCCTGAGCAAGACCATCGCCCGCGAGCTCGGAAGCAAGGGCATCACCTGCAACGTCGTCGCGCCCGGCTTCATCCAGACCGACATGACGGCGAATCTCCCCGCCGAGATCACAGACAAGGTCAAGGACGCCATGGCGATCAAGCGCCTCGGCGAGGCCGACGACATCGCCGCCGCCGTCGCCTACGTCACCAGCGACGACGCCGGCTTCCTCACCGGCCAGACGATCGCCGTCGACGGCGGCATGACGATGTGCTGAACCGCTGGGTACCCCGCCCCTCCGGGGCGGATGTCTCTCGGGTACCCCGCCCCTCCGGAGCGGATGTCTCTCGGGCACCCCGCCCCTCCGGGGCGGATGTTTCTCGGGTACCCCGCCCCTCCGGCGCGGCTCCTTCTCCTACCTCGCCTCCAAGCCTCCTCGCGCTCCAGAGCAGCGGAACGGGCACGCACCGGAAGAAGAGCGTGCACGCGCCGAGGCAGCGCGGGAGACACGGGGAGCGCAGAGCCCAGACTCCACGCTCGCGCCTGCGCTGATTGAGACTCGGAGGAACGCGGAAGTCGTAGCCGCCCCGGACGGGCGGGGTACGCTGCGCGCGTAACGTTCACCGGAATCCACGCGAGAGGAGACCTCGATGCCCCTCACCCACTATCTCACCCTCGGCCGCTCCGGCCTCCGCGTCAGCCCGTTCTGCCTCGGCACCATGACCTTCGGCCTCGACTGGGGCTGGGGCTCTTCGCCCGAGGATTCCGCCGCCATCATGGACGCCTACTTCGACGCCGGCGGCAACTTCCTCGACACCGCCAACATCTACACCAAGGGCCACTCCGAGAAGATCATCGGCGATCACGTGGGCCGCCACGCCTCCCGGCGCGACCGCGTCGTCATCGCCACCAAGTTCATGGGCAACATGTTCCCCGGCGACCCCAACGGCGGCGGCGCCGGGCGCAAAGGCGTCGTCGCCGCGTGCGAGGAGAGCCTCCGCCGTCTCCAGACGGGATACATCGACCTCTACTGGATGCACGTGCTCGACATCCACACGCCGATCGAGGAGACGATGCGGGCGCTCGACGACCTTGTCCGCGCCGGCAAGGTCCGCTACATCGGCTTCAGCGACGTCCCCGCGTGGAAGGCCGCGGAAGCCCAGACGATCGCCCACTTCCGCGGCTGGTCTCCGCTCATCGCCCTCCAGATCGAGTACTCCCTCGCCGAGCGCACCGTCGAGAACGAGCTCATGCCGATGGCCATGGAGACGGGCATGGGCGTCACGCCCTGGTCGCCCCTCCGCGGCGGCGTTCTCAGTGGCAAGTACACGCGGGCCAACCGCGACACCGCCGAGCCCGGCCGCGGCGATTGGGTCAGGACACACCTCACCGACCGCAACATGGACATCGTCGATGTCCTCCTCCGCGTCGCGAAGGAGACAGGCGCGACAGCGTCGCAGGTCGCCCTCGCCTGGGTGCAGTCCCGCCCCGGGGTCGCGAGCACCATCATCGGCGCCCGCACGCTCGACCAGCTCCGCGACAATCTCAAGGCCCTCGACCTCACGCTCTCCCCCGAGCACGCGGCCGCGCTCGACAAGGTGAGCGCCGTCACCCCCATCTTCCCCCACGCCTTCATCCCCAACACCCGCCACAACGTCCAGGGCGGCACGACGATCAACGGCGTCGCCAGCGACCGCTGGCCACTGGCGCCGCAGAATGATCAGGAGCGGTGGTAGGAGTGAGCGGGTGAGTGGATGATGGCATCGCGGTGGGTGCCGTGGTCTGAGCCGGGCTTTGACGGCGATGGCCACGCGCGCGAGCAATCGCGTGGCCTTCGCCCGAAGACTCGCTCAGACCAGCGCCCACCTGCCTCTACGAGCCCCGAGCGCAAGCTCGGGC
>DASRXL010000202.1:0-2541 GCA_035654175.1 Phycisphaerales bacterium | reverse complement strand
ACGCACGCGACCGGGTGCTCGACGAGCGGGCGGGCGTCCTTCCATGGCATCGCGCAGACGACCTCGAAGCCCTTCATGACGGCCTCGTCGCGGTGCTCGCGGTCGTCGGGGACACCCGCCTCGACGCCCTTGGCGTGGTAGGTGGGGATGATCGAGCTGTGGCAGTGCAGGCAGGCCCCGGGCTGCTTGAACATCGTGACGCGCTCGGTCTCGTCCTGGTCGCTGAGCATGTAGGCGTGGCCGCGCTCCTCGCGGTAGTCGACGCCGAAGGCGTAGCCGGCGAAGATGACGCGCCAGACGGGGAACTCGTCGAGCTTCTGGAAGGCCTCGGAGCCGCCGTGGCGCGTGCGGACCACGTCGACGGTGCGGAGGTACTGGTCGTACTGGCGGGGGAAGTTTTTGCCCCATTCGGCGGGGTCGACGGTGTTCTCGTCGAGCTCGACGAGGCGGAAGGCGGTCTCGCGCGCCTCGAGCTTGCGCTGCGAGATGTTCTGCGCGAGCAGCATCACGCCGACCGTGAGCGCCGCCACGACGATCGCGATCACCCAGTACACCGCCCACTTTCCGCGCGACGACGCCATGATGCCTCCCGCGGGGCCGACGCCCCGGCTATCTCCATCAGCCGCCCGGCCCGTGGCCGACGCCGGCGTGGCAATGCAGGCAGTCGAACGCCGCGGCGCCCGGCGGTCCGCCGGCGAACGAGTGCGCGTCCTCCTCGAAGAGCGGCTGCACCTGGGCGAGCAGCGCCTCGTGGCAGCCGATGCAGTTGTGGTTGACGATGCGGCGGCTCGACTCCTTCATGCGGATCGGCTCGTGGAAATCCTGGAAGGTGAAGCCCTTGGAGTGTCGGTAGCCGTGCTCGACCTTGGTGAGGTACTTGCCGACGAGGTCGTGCGGCACGTGGCAGTCGTTGCAGGTCGCGACGGCGTGGTGGGAGCCCTTCTGCCACCCGTCGTACTGCTCGCGCATGATGTGGCAGTTGACGCAGGCGCGCGGGTCGTTCGAGAGGTAGGAGAGGCCTTCGGCGTGATGGACGGTATAGACCCCCGCGCCGAGGAAAACGCCGACCAGCGCCGAGAGCGCGAGTCCCGCGAGTCCGGCGATCGCTGCATTGCGACGCGCCCGCATGCGACCTCCTCGGCCGGAGGATAGGGCGGCCCGGCCGATTCGGGCGGTTGAGCCCCGGCCGCCGATATCCTCGTCCAAGGCCCGACGCACCCCGACGCCCCGGAGAGACCATGCTTCCGATCCGACCGATCCGACTCCTGCTCCTCCTGGGCGCGATCTGCTCGCCGGGCGCGGCTCGGCAGCCCGCGCCGGTGGCGCTGCGGGTCGCCACGTTCAACTTGGGCGACGTCGCGACGGCGGACCTGCTCACGGGCGAGTCGGCGCGGCTGCGCCGGCTGGCCGAGGTGATCCAGCGCGTGCGCCCCAACGTGGTGCTGCTCAACGAGATCGCGTATGACTCGCCGGGCGCTCCGGACGTCCCGGCCGGCGAACCGCCCGGGCGCAACGCGCGGCGCTTCGTCGAGAACTACCTCGCGACGGCGCAGGCCCCCGGCCTGCGCCCGCTCCGCTACGAGGCCTTCATGGCGGCCACCAACACCGGCATGCCGAGCGGCTTCGACCTCGACCATAGCGGGGCGGTCGTGACCGAGTACCCCGCGCCCGGCTCGGAGGCGGGGGCGGAGGGCGCGAGGGCGTACGGCGGCGACTGCTGGGGATACGGCGCCTACCCCGGGCAGTACGGGATGGCGCTGCTGGTCGATGCGCGGCTGGACCTGCGCGAGGACGAGGCCAGGACCTTCCGGCTGCTCCCCTGGGACTACGTGCCCGGGGCGTTCCTCCCCAAGGACCCGGACACGGGCGAGCCGTGGTTTACGGAGGAGCAGCTCAGGACCGTGCGGCTGAGCTCGAAGAGCCACTGGGACGTGCCCGTCGGGCTGCCGAACGGGAGCGTGGTGCACTTCCTGTGCAGCCACCCGACGCCTCCCGCCTTCGACGGGCCGGAGATGCGGAACAAGCGGCGCAACTTCGACGAGATCCGCTTCTGGGCCGACTACATCGCGGGGGAGCCCTACATCGTGGACGACGCGAACGGCGCGGGCGGCCTGCCGCCGGGCGAGGCCTTCGTGATCCTCGGCGACCTGAACGCCGACCCGGACGAGGGCGACAGCTTCAAGAACCCCATCGGCCTGCTCCTGAACGACCGGCGCATCGAGGGCTCCGCGGTTCCGGTTGCGGAGGCCGCGGTGGGCGATCTCGATCCGGACGACACCGCGGGGTTCGGCCTGCGGGTCGATTACGTGCTGCCCTCCCGGGGGATCGAGGTGACCTCCTGCGGCGTGTGGCGGCAGGCCCCGACCGGGGCCCCGGGGAGCGGCTTTCCCAGCGACCATTTCCCCGTGTGGGCGGACCTGCGCGTGCCCCCGCCGGCGGACTGACGCGGGAGGGTCGGCCTATACTCGACACCCTGGCCCCGCCGACGTTCCGACGCGGCGGCTCCCGGTCAATCGCGAGCCCTGGAGCGCGTCTTGAACC
>DASRXL010000201.1:0-5233 GCA_035654175.1 Phycisphaerales bacterium | reverse complement strand
TGCCCGCCGCCGCGAGCACCCATATCCCCGCGATCGCTCCCCACCGCGCAATCCCCCGGAACCGGATCGCGTGGATCGGCGTGAACGTCCCCGCGATGAGCACGAAGATCGCGGCATGGTCGAGCCGCTGCAGAGCGGACCTCGCCGCCGTTCCGTACGGCGCCGCGTGAAAGGCCGCACTCGCCGCGAGCTGCGCCACCGACGACGCCGCGAAGACCGCCAGCCCCGCCTGCCTCCACCGGCTCCCCCTTCCGCGGGCGATCAGGTCCACGGCGAGGCCCGCAAAGACCACCGCTCCGATCCCGTGCGAGACGGCACTGATCGGGTCGTTGAGGAAGGCCTGCATCGCGAACGATATCGCCCGTCGTGCCCCGGTCCCGGGGCTTTTCCCGCGGCGCACCCCGTGATATCCTCTCCCCGACCACAACCCTAAGGAGCAACCCCATGCCCCGCGCCCTCGCCGCCATCGTGTCGCTCGCCGCCCTGACCCTCGCGGCGTGCCAATCCACCCCCAGCCGAGTTCACGCCTCCTCCACACAGGACGAGGCCATGCTCGGGCGGATCGCGGCCCTCGAGGGCGAGTGGGAGCTGGTCGGCGACGGCGCCACGCCGGGCGACGGCTCGGTCTTCACCGTCTCCGGCGCCGGCTCCAACGTCCGCGAGGTCATGTTCCCCGGCCACGAGCACGAGATGACCAACATGTACCACATGGACGGCGACAAGCTCGTCGTCACGCACTACTGCGCCGGCGGCAACCAGCCCCGCATGGCCGCAAGGTCCGCGCGCGAGACCGACGAGGGCACCGTCTACAAGTTCGAGTTCGACAGCGTCTCCAACCTGCGCCCCGAGCATGACCACTTCATGGGCCAGATGACGCTCACGCTCCTGCACGACGGCACCATCCGCCAGGACTGGCGCTCGTTCGACAGCGACGGCAATCTCACCGAGCCGGTGGTCTTCCACCTCCGGCGCAAGACGGGCGCATAACGCCGCGCGCCGGCCCCCCGCCTCGACGAGCCCCGAGCACACGCTCGGGTGTTTCATGCGCCGCTCGGTGCGCACGGTGACGCTCACGCTCCGCCGCTCTCCCTTTCACCACGCTCCACCGCCCCCACCGCCGCCACCACCGCCCGAAAACCCGCCCGAGAACCCCGAGCTCCCGCCCCCGAAGCCCCCGCTGCTCCACGACGACCCCCCGGACCCTGAGCTCCGCGGCACGGACGTCATCGCGCTCTGCATCGACCCCGTCGTCCGCATGAGGTGCGAAACCAGCAGCGCCGACGTGAACCCACCCGTCGGCCCGCGGTACCAGTCCGGCTCCGCCGTGAAGAGCCCGTCGAACTTCTCCCCCCACTCGTCCGCCAGGCCCAGCGCCAGGGCATAGGGCAGCAGCGACTCGAAGTGCGCCTGGAAACCCGGCTGGCGCGCCCGCTCCTCGATCTCCCGGATCTCCGCCCGCGCGATGTATTCCTCCAGACCCCGCACCGCCTCGAGCGCGCGCCGCCCCTTTGGTGTCTTCCGCGGCATGAATGGCGCCAGCACCAGCACCTGCGGCCCGGTCAGCACCGCCGCGATGATCACCGGGAGAGGCGGGAAAGTCCCCGATTCCACCAGCACGAGCCCCACAAGCCCCGTCACCGCGAGCCAGGCCAGCCCCGCCGCGAGCCACGCGCCGCGCACCCGCGCCGGGTGCGACGCGAAGTAGCCCTCCCGCGCCAGCTCCGCGTAGACCTGGGCCGCGATCCGCGGCAGCTCGCGGTAGAACCGGTGCTGCAGCAGGCTGAGCTTGACGCTCTCGCCCAGCGAGAACACCTTCCGCATGAGCGTGTGCTCGAAGTCTTTCAGCCCGCTGTCGGGCTCGCGCAGCTTGATCAGCGTGATGCCTGACGGCTTGATCTCGCCGAGCATCCTCGCCCCGGCCGCGTCGATCCGCAGGTAGCCCCTCACCGCGAGCCCCACCAGCGCGGCCACGACGTCCGACGGCTGCACGCGCTCGTCGATGATCGTCCCCACCTCCAGCGGCGTCAGCCCCTCGGGGGCGTCGTACCGCACGACCACCGGGCCCGGCTCGCCCCGATCGCGCCCGAACCTCCGCCACGCAAGATACAGCAGCGGCCCCGTGATGAACGGAACCACGACGATCCAGTTGTCGCGGATGAACCAGGCGATCGCGGCGCCCGCGCCCGGGTGCTCCACGGCCCCGACCGGCCACCCGATCACGACCGTCATCCCCTCCCCGGGGCGCAGCTCGCGGCCCGCCTCGAAGCGCACGACCCCGCCCTCGATACTCGCCTCCGGCCCCGCCGCGCTCCCCCCGTGCGGTCCGACGAACGACTGCGCCCGCACCGTCTCCCCCGCCACCGCGTCCGGCAGGCTCACCGAGCACGATGCCTCCTCGATCGGCACCGGCCACTCGTCCCCGGTTGCATTCCAGTACAGCTCGTCGTGCGTGTCGAACGAGAGCAGGCCGCGCAGCACCCGGTACCGGATCACGAACGTCGGCGTCCCCGAGAGCATCCGGTCCGCGTCGCCGATCCGCATCCAGAGCCGATCGCCCCGCCGCTCCTGGATATACCCGTACGCGCGGCCGTCGCCGTCGAGGATCGAGAGCACCTCCACTCGCATGTCGAACGTCGAGCCGGACCTCCGATACCGCACGGGAATCTCGCGGAAGATCCCCCGGTGCGGCTCGCGCGAGAAATCGGCGACGATTGTTTCCGTTACTTCGAGCCCGGCGTCCGGCATCACCTCGATGCCGACGGTGAACGAATCGATATCCCAGTCGAGGCCCTGGGCCCCCGCGCTCGCCGCCCGCCAGCCGAGCACGACAGCGCACGTCGCCAGCCACGCCGCACACACATGCCGCTTCATCCCGCCCCCCCTCGGAATCTCACCATCGGCACGCCCGCCGCCGCGAGGTCCGTGATCTGGAAGAACTCTCTCGCCCGCTTCCCGGTCGCGCCGGCGACCAGCGAAGAGGGGAACTGCGCGACGGCCGTGTTGTAGTCCCGCACCACCGCGTTGTAATACCTGCGTGCGGCCTCCAGGTCGTCCTCCACGTCGATGAGCTGATCGTGCAGCGATCGGAACAACTCGTCCGCCTTCAGGTCCGGGTACGCCTCCGCCAGCGCCATCAGCCGCGCGAACCCCTGATTCAGCCGGCTCTCCGCCCCGGCCCGATCGCCCGAGCCCGCGGCCCCGGCCGCGCCCGCCCTGGCCGCGACGACCTCCTCCAGCGCCTCACGCTCGTGCCGCGCGTATCCGCCCACGGTCTCCACCAGGCGCGGCACGAGGTCCCACCTTTTGCGGAGCTGCACGTCGATGTCCGACCACGCGTTGTCCGCCCGCACGGAAAGCCCCGCGAGCCGGTTGTACGTGAGCACGACGTACGCGACGGCCGCGGCGACGATCAGGCCCCCGACGATCACAGGCAGACTCAGCATCCGGCGCGAGCATACCCAATGAACGCCGGCCGCGCCGGGCTCGCTCCCTCAAGCAGGCGCGGACGGCCCGGGACCTTGCCCGCACCGCCCGCGCCGCTCGAAAAGGAGCCGCCGAGCCCCTCACATGCCCGCGTCGGGCATCACGGGCACCCCGTGGACCACCCGCTCAGGAACGAGATCACGTCACGCGTGTCAACAGTGCCGTCCTCGTTGAAGTCCGCGGCGCACCGCTCCCGCACCGCCAGGGTCGCGACCTCGCTCTCCAACTCGCCGCACCACCCCGACAGCCGCACGGAGTACCCGCCCGCGTCCGCGACCGCCGCTCCTTCGAGCAGCAGCGCCGGCCCGGTCGCGCCGGCGATCTCCACGCCGTCCTTCAGCCACTGGTAGCCGATCCCCTGCCCGAGCGCCACCACGCTGAACGCGGCGAACTCGCCCTCGTCGACCGCCAGACTCCGCGGCTGTTGCACGATCACTCCGGGATCGACGAAGCGCCGCATCAGCGTGGTGTCGTGCTGGCCGCCCCTCCACCCGCCGAAGACGACCAGCTCGCCGTGCCTTGCGTCAAAGGTCGCCGCGTGCCTGCGACGCGCCCCCAAGCCCTGATCGGTCACGATCCGCGACCAGAATTCGCCGTCCCACTCCCACGTCTCGTCCGAATCACCGCCCCCGGCCGTCTGCCCGCCGACGAGCACGCACACGCCCCGGGCCGGGTCGTAGCTCAGCGTGTGGTACTGCCGCGCCGAGGGGGCGCCGGCAGGGCTGACGTCGGTCCATGCCTGCCCGTCCCACTCCCACGTCTGGTCCGTGAGGCCGTCGCCGTCGATCCCGCCGAAGAGCACGACGCGCTCCCGCGCCGCGTCGTACGCCGCGCCGGCGTGGCGCAGCGTCGGCTCGATGCTCACCGTCGTATTGGTCGCGCCGTCGTAGCGGTGCATCGCCCCCATGTCGATGAAGAGCATCTCCCCCCTCGCCTCGTCGTACACGGCGCGCGTGCCCGTGCCCACCACCAGAGGGTCGCCGGCCGGTTGCACAAGCTCCCAGCCGTCCTCACCGCCGTCCCACTCGATCACCCGCCCGCCAAAGGTCGGCGCCACGATCACCAGCACGCCCCGCGCGGAGTCGTACTCCACGAGAGGGTGGTCCAGGTTCATGATCCCCTCCGAGTCGAGCACCACCGTCCAGCTCAGCCCGTCCCACTCCCACAGCTCGGACGTCTCCCCGTCGTAGAGCACGACGGATTCGTGCGGCGGGAAGTACGCCATCGCGCAGTTCCACGAATCCGTCACCGGCGGTCCCCAGCCGGTGGTCTCCCAGCCGTAGCAGGTCTGGCCGCGGGCCGATCCCGCAACGACCGCCACCGCGCCCGCGAACGCCGCCACAGACACGTTCCTCATTGCCTTGGACATCGCCGATCTCCTTTCCGCAGATTCCCTCGCGCCGGCCCGTATGCCGCCGCCCATACCCATCCGCACTCCGGGAGACCCACCGGACAGCCGGGCTGAAGATTCCCCGCGCCGGTCACTCCGGGCGCTCCGGAAGCTCGGCGCGCGGAAGCGGCGCGGCCCGCCGGCCGCGCCGCCACATCGCTCAGGATGTCAGCTCGCCACCGTTCCGATCACCGTTACGGGCACCCGGCCGTCCACCCGTTGAGGAACCCGAGCACGTCCCGCGTGTCCACGACGCCGTCGCCGTTGAAGTCGGCGAGGCACACCGGGTCGACCGTCAGCGTCGCGGGCTCGCTCTCGACGTGGCCGCACAGCCCCGAGATCCGCACCGTGTACGTCCCC
>DASRXL010000200.1:0-6828 GCA_035654175.1 Phycisphaerales bacterium | reverse complement strand
GCGAGCCGGTCCATGTCGGGCTGGAGGGCGAGCACGTCCTTCTTCGACTCGTACACCGCGAGGATGTCGCGCGCCTTGTACGCCTCCGCCGGCCGGATGCCCAGGGCGCGGACCAGCTCGTCCTGCACCTCGATCGGCTCGGCCGGCCGGCTGGGAAAGTCGAGCACGAGCCGGTCGCCCTCGCGCCCGACCGCCAGCGGCCCGCTCGCGCTGTCGAACCGGATCATCTCCCCCGCGTACTCCAGGTGCCGCGTCAGCACGTGCGCCGAGGCGAGCGTCGCGTGCCCGCACAGGTCCACCTCGCACGCCGGCGTGAACCATCGGATGCGGAACTCGCAGTCGCTGTCCTTCTCCGGCGCGAAGAACGCAGTCTCGGAGACGTTGTTCTCCGCCGCGATCGCCTGCATCGTCTGCTCGCTGATCCACTCCTGCAGCGGCACGACCGCGGCGGGGTTGCCGGAGAACAGTCGATTGGTGAAGGCGTCAACGTGGAAGATGCGCATGGCGGCCTCCTGTGATGACGGATGGACCGCGGCAGTGTAGTCCCCGGCTCGGGACACCGGCCGGCACACTCGCTCGGTGCCTCGATGCCTCGATGCCTCGATGCCTCGATGCCTCGTGCCTTGATGCCTTCTTCAGGATCGAGACTGTCCACCAGACGCCCTGCCGGTGCTCCCGTCAGCCCTGCCCCTCCCACGTGCTCTTCACATGCAGCTCCTTCATCTGCGCCTCGCTCACCGGCCCCGGCGCCCCGCTCATGCAGTCTGCCCCGTCTGCGTCTTCGGGAACGCGATGCCCCGTGCGGCGGGGCGCCGACAAGAAGAGCAGCACCAGCCACCTCCTGCGATCAGGATGGCTGGTGCTGTTTGGCGAGGCGCGTTGTACTCTTCTTCGCGAGGTGCCTTCCGCCGCATGAATCCAGTGACGCCGGTCGGGTCAGTCGCTGCCGTAGGTGGCCACGGCCTCGGTCACGTCGATCAGGTTCGCGTTGTCCGCCATCTCGTCGAGGGTGGTGTCCACAGGATCGTTCATCCAGGCCATGATGTCGTCAGTTTCGAGGCTGCGTAATGTCCGCATAAATCTGCCGAGCGACGACGCTCTGGATGTACGACGCCGCGCTGAGCGACGCACGAACATTCGCGCTCTGTCCGACGGTTCCGTTCGGCGCCGACACCCACCCGATGCGGTCGAGCGTCGTGCCCGGGTAGGAGGCGACGCTGATCTCGCCCAAGATGTTGCCATTGTTCGACTTGACGGCGGTCACTCCCGGTGTGAAGTGGTCGCCTGTCGAAACAATCGGGCCGTAGATAGTCCCGTCGGCAGTCACGTTTCCGATGGCGTCGCACTCGATGGAGCCGATGGTACCGTGAACCAGGACTTCATTGACGATAACGATCTCGCTTCCTGCCTGGTAAATGCGACCCAGGTTGTTGACGCCGCTGCCCCGGTCAGAGAGCACCCGGATTACGACCTGAGTGCCTGAATTGCCATCAGAGATCGCGAGTGAATCGATCCGAGCGATGCTCTGGCCTGAATCGCTGCGGAAGATGATGACGTTCCCCGGCACACGGCTGTTGATGCTGATGTAGGCCTCGCCCCCGACCCAGTTCACGGTGCAGTCGCTGGATACGTCGTTGCCAGCCGGATCCTCGATCGTCAGCCCGCCACACGCGTGAGCGGTGGTGATCACCAGAGCCACAAGGTTCCATCCGATTCTCTTCACGATCTGCTCCTTCTTCTCATGATTCGGAGGCCGAGCCACGCGCAGATAGCAATGCCTGCCGATGGTGTCGGAACGGCCGCCGCGAGGCGAACGCCAACGCCGATCGAGTACACGGGCGCAGAGTAAGAATCGCTCGCGACCCAGTCGTGCCAGTCATACATGAACCAATCGTCCATGTTCGAGCCCTTGACGTATCTCCCCGGGTGAGTATCAGGATCGGTCCACTCCTCCGTCCATTCCCGCAGCCCGCCTGAGGCGTCCAGCAACCCCCAGGGAGTGCGGACATCCGGGTACAGCCCCGCGTGCAGGCGTGGGTCCCACGTGCCGCCGCCGTACACGGCGGCCAGCCCCGCGTTCGTCTCCCCGCCGTTCTCCGGCCACTCCGCGATGAGCATCGTGTCCGTGCCGTTGGGCTGCTCCCACCAGCCACCGGCGCCGTCCTTATCGGGATCGTAGTAGACGGCTTTCATCCACTCATCCAACGTGGGGATCCAGTACCGCGCGTCGGGCGCATGTGTGTCCTCGTCGTTGTAGAACGGCGGCGGATCGTTGTTGGACGTGAACGTCGAGGTATCGTACACCCCGCCCTCGAACGCCCAGGGTTCGTCGATCCGGCCGTTGTGCATCCAGTTGCAGAATCTCGCGGCCATGCGCCAGTCCGCATCGGTAGGGTGATTCTCGAATCCGTCCAGCACCTCGTACCGCAGTTGGCCGTCCTGATACGAGCCGGAGATATACCAGCCGAGCAGGCCCTGCTCGAAAGGGTCGTCGGCGTGGGGCCCATAGGCGCGGACGAAGTCGATCCATTGCCCCGCGGTGACCTCCGTCTCCGACATCCTGTAGACGTGCTCGACCCGTCCCCGCCCGTAGAACGCATGATTGGGGTAGCGGTCGTCCTCCCAGGGGTGATTCCCGGGAGCGCCAACTGTGTGCCATGTGATGTCAAGGCTCTCTGCCGCGGCCTGCTCCGCGCCGCACATGGAGCCGCCGAGCATGAGTCCCAGGACCGTCCTCGCCAAAGGTGCCGTTCGTCCCGACGTTCGCTGCGCCATGATCGACCTCCGTGCCGAATGCGACGGCTTCCATGCCGGCGCGGGCCGAGTGTAGCGTGGCTCTCCGTGTTCTGCGGAGGGAGAGGTGTGTAATTCAGAGAATCTTCTCAATTCTCGAAGGCGAACTGGGACTGTGCGGCAGCCATCGAGACCTGACGGCGCACGTATCACGTCGCGATGACAGCGACCGGTTGTACAGACCACGGCGCGAGGAGCTATTGGAAACACCGAGGGAGGATCACGCCGGCGCTTCCCACGTGCTCCTCACATGCAGCTCCTTCATCTGCGCCTCGCTCACCATCCCCGGCGCCCCGCTCATGAGGTCCGCCCCCGTCTGCGTCTTCGGGAACGCGATCACGTCGCGGATGTTGTCCGTGCCGCAGAGGTGCATGACGAGCCGGTCCAGCCCAAACGCGATGCCGCCGTGCGGCGGCGCCCCGAACCGGAGCGCATCCAGCAGGAAGCTGAACTTCTCCTTCGCCTCCTCGGGCGAGATCCCCAGCAGCGTGAACACCCGCTCCTGCACTTCCTTGCGGTGGATACGGATCGACCCGCCGCCGATCTCCGAGCCGTTCACGATGATGTCGTACCCGGCGCTCACGATGCCCTCGATCGTGTCGCGGTCGTCCTCCTTGGCCGCGAGGAAGGCCTCGACCTGGTCGGGGTTGGGCGCGGTGAAGGGGTGGTGCGTCGCGTAGAACCGCCCGTCCTCCTCGTGGTACTCGAACATCGGGAAGTCCACGACCCAGAGGAAGTTCCACTTGCCCTCGGGGATGAGCTTGAGGTCCCGCGCGATCTTGAGGCGCAGCTCGCCCATCGCCTTGCAGCAGGTGGCGTACGCGTCGGCCCCGAAGACCACGGTGTCGCCGGGCCCGAGGCCGAGGCGCTGGACCAGCTCCGCCTTCACCGGCTCGACGAACTTCGCGATGCCCGTCTCGAAGCCCGCCGCCGTGTACTTCACCACCGGCACGCCGCCCGCCCCGAACTGCTTGACGAACTCGGTGTACCCGTCGGTCAGCTTGCGCGTGAGCTTGTCCGCTCCGCCGGGCACGCGGATGCACCGCACCACGCCGCGGCGCTTCGCGAGCGCATCCTTGAACACGCCGAAGTCCATCTTCTGCGCCAGGTCCGAGACGTCCACGATCTCCAGCCCGAACCGAGTGTCCGGACGGTCGATGCCGTACCTATCCATCGCCTCCTGGTAGGTCATCCGCGCCACCAGCGGCACGTCGTACCCGAGCACCGCCTTCCACAGCGTGCGGACGAACCCCTCCATGATCTCCATCACGTTCTCGCGATCGACGAACGACATCTCGCAGTCGATCTGCGTGAACTCCGCCTGCCTGTCGGCGCGCGGATCCTCGTCGCGGAAGCAGCGGCAGATCTGCAGATACCGCTCGCACCCCGCCACCATCAGGATCTGCTTGAAGAGCTGCGGGCTCTGCGGCAGGGCGTACCACTCCCCCGGCTGCAGGCGGCTGGGCACGACGAAGTCCCGCGCCCCCTCCGGCGTGCTCTTGCACAGGATCGGCGTCTCGATCTCCGTGAACCCCTGCGCGTCGAAGTAGTCCCGCGCCACCTTCGTCACCCGGTGCCGCGTGCGCAGGATCTTCTGCATCCGCTGCCGGCGCAGGTCGAGGTAGCGGTAGCGCAGGCGCAGCTCCTCGCCGGGCAGGTTCTCCTCGTCGCTGGGGATAAAGGGCAAGGCGTCGGGCTTGTTGAGCACCTCGACCTCGGTGACCACCACCTCCACCTTTCCGGTGGCCAGCTTGGGGTTGGGGCCGCCGGCGCGCACCCGCACCGTCCCCGTCGCCCGGATCACGTCCTCGTTGCGGATCTTGTCCGCCACGTCCAGCAGCCCCTGGCTCGAGTCCTCGGTGTCGAAGACCAGCTGGGTCAGCCCCTCCCGGTCGCGCAGGTCGAGGAAGATCAGGCCGGTGCCGTGGTCGCGATAGGAGTTGACCCACCCCGCGAGGCTGACCGTCTGACCGACGTGCTCCTCGCGGAGCTGGCCGCAGTTGTGCGTGCGCTGGAACATGCCGAACAATCTCCGGAGATGGGCGTGCGGGCGGGAGTATAGGGAGGGCCTCGCAGACGCCGTGCACGCCGGCGCGGAGCGCCGCTCGCCCCTGCCGAGCCCCCGAAGGCGGCGGGAGCCTCCCGGTGTCGCGGGTTCAGCCCGAGGTCACGCCGCGAGCGTGCCTCCAGCCGCCTCGGCCGCCCCCTTGAGCATCGCCGCCGAGACCGTGTCGATCGCCTCGCCCCACGCCGCCGCGAGCTCGCTCGTCCACTCGGCGCCCGAGGCCGCCGCGAGCGCCCCGAGCGCCGCGTCGCGGACCATCGGGTAGTGCTCCGGCCGGGCGCCGTAGCCCACGTGCCTTCGCCCGAGGTCGCGGAGCGAGGGCTCCAGCGCGGCGATGTTGTCCACGTGCTTGGCGACGAGCGCGAGCGCCGTCATCAGATAGTTCTTCTGCTGCCCGAGGTCGCTCGGGAAGAGCCGGCGCAGCTCCGGATGATCTCGGAAGAGAATGTCGTAGAAGCTCGTGGCGAGCGCGTGCAGCCCCGGCACCAGAGACCGGAAGTTGCGCCTGAGCATGTGTCGGGACGCGGAGTCCATGCGTGGAGCCCTGTGATCGGTCGGCGGAAACGCCGCTCCTCCATTTCGGCTCGCGACGGGCGTCACTCCACCCGAGCGTCGCCGTGCTCGCGCGCCCACGCCCGTTTCCGGAGAGAGAGCTCCGCCATGCTCCCAGGGGATTCCGCCGACGCGTACGCAAACGTACGCGCTCCCCACAGGAGGGGTGATGCGGGAACCGTGCAAGAACAGGGGCAAGCCGCCCACTTTCCCTTTCGCGCGGAGCCGCCGCCCGGTACACTGGCCGACGCCCCCCCGACCAACACCCTGCTCGCGGCACGTGTCGCCCGAGAGGGGGATGTTCTCAACCCTTGCTGGAGGTGGATATGTATCTGAAGAGAGTGCTTGCGGCCGCTGGCGCCGCGCTGGCCATCTGTTCCGTCGCCGCGATCGCGGGGCCCGATAACAGCGGGAAGCTCCGCGGCGATCTCGGCGAGGTCCTCGCTCAGGCCGGCGACGGCGAGCTCGTCCCGGTCACGATCGTCATGAAGGCCCAGGCCGAGCCCTTCGACCTGAACGAGCTCCGCGCCATGAGCAAGGCCGAGCGGCGCGACTTCGTCGTCGGCTCGCTCAAGCAGGTCGCCGAGGGCAGCCAGGCCGGCGTGATCGCCCGGCTCGCGCAGGCGGAGAACGCCGGCGCCGCCGAGCATGTCAACCCGCTCTGGCTGGTCAACGTCGTCGCCGCCCGCGTGACCGCCGACGTGGCCCTCGAGATCGCTGCCCGCAACGACGTGGCATACATGAACTACGACCGGCCCGTCGGCGAGGAGGTCTTCCCGACGGTCCCGGCCGACGGCGACGTGCTCAGCGCGATCGAGTGCGGCGTCCAGGCCATGAACGCCCCCTCGGCGTGGGGCGCGGGCTACACCGGCGCCGGCATCGTCGTCGGCATGATCGACACCGGCACCTGCATCACGCACCCGGACATCGCCAACCAGGTCTGGACCAACGCCGCCGAGACCCCGAGCAACGGTCAGGACGACGATGGCAACGGCTTCGTGGACGACGTCCACGGCTGGAGCTGGGACTTCAACGGCAGCAACTCCAACATCAGCGACAACAACGGCCACGGCTCGCACACCGCGGGCACCGTCGCCGGCGACGGCGCGCAGGGCACCCAGTGCGGCATGGCCCCCGACGCCGAGATCCAGACGCTCAAGTTCTACAACGACCTCGCCGGCGAGTCGAGCGTGTGGAACGGCATGCAGTACGGCGTCGCCAACGGGGCCGACGTGATGTCCGCCTCGCTCGGCTGGCTCCACGCGTGGAACCCCGACCGCGTCACCTGGCGCACCCTCTGCGAGAACACCTTCGCGACCGGCGCGGTGGTGGTCTTCGCCGCGGGCAACGAGGGTTCGTCGTTCGGGATCGACAGCGTCCGCACGCCCGGCGACGTGCCGGACATGATCACGGTGGGC
>DASRXL010000199.1:0-11515 GCA_035654175.1 Phycisphaerales bacterium | reverse complement strand
CTTGTCGAGGGCATGGTCGCGATCGACAAGTCGTGGGCGCGCGTGCAGCTCGTCCGCGAGGCGGGTTGGCGGACACCGGCCGACCACCCCGACGTCGCGCCCGCACCGGAGGCGGGGATCCTCGCGGACCACTTTCGGGCGCTGGCCGAGGACGAAGAGGCGCGGCTCGAGGGCGAGGACTTTGTGAGCGCGATGCGCGCGGCGATGGAGCGGGCGGGATCGCTCGAGAGGGTTGTCGCGGCGGAGGTGGTGGACTCCCGCGCCGCGGAGGCGGCCTACCAGGAGCTCTCCGCCTCCTGCAGAGATTGTCACGAGCAGTGGCGGAACTAACAGGCGCGCGGGGAACCGCGAGCGCGCCTGGCCGTGCCGTTCCTAACGCGTGGACCTGCGCGCTGCTCGCGAGCAGAGGAGCGCAAGCACGACCGGCGCGCCCGGCGAGGGTATCGGGAAGAACTCGCCACGGAACGAATACTCGGGCTCGGCCGCGATCTGCGCGTTGAGGCCTTGGGAAAGCGCGAGCGAGTATGCCCATGCTTCGAGCGTATATGTGCCGGGGCTGAGCGAGAGGGTCCAGTCGAACGACGCGACATCGTCGGCGAACCGGTCGAGACGGGCCACCTCGTCGAGGCCGCGTCCCTGGAAACGTAGGCCGGCCTGAGCGCTCCCTATTCCCTCCCCTTCCATGACCACGTCGGAGATGCTCACGAAGCCGGAGAGCGTGAGCGTCACCGGCTCGATGACGTCCCACCGCATCATGGTGTGGCTCGCGCCCGAGGCCGAGGTCAGCTCGCCCTCGTCGTTGGCCAGCCAGACGTCCGCGATCGCATAGCCGGTGCCGGAGATGGTGTTCTGTTCGCCGTCGATCGTCTTGAAGAATGAGTACTCGAATCCACCGGCCCCATGCCGGCTCGATGTGCCCCCGCCGCTGAAGTGGCCCCCGGAGGCCGAGCCCCAGCGGGGCTCGAATCCAACGTGCTCACGACTTCCGGAGATCGGGTCGCCCGGCTGTCGGAGCAGCATGTACTCGTAGCCGGCCTCGAGGGCCTCGGGTTCGACGAGCAGGTCCGCATGGGCGAGGCTGGCGGCCGCTGCCAGGGTAGGGATAGCAACCAAGTGCGCGTGACGCATGGGGCTCCTTTCGGCGATGATGCGCTGGCGCCGCATCCGCGATCGGCGCCGTGTCCTCCCGCTCATACCGCTTCGGAGTCACGGGGTTGCCGGTGTGGCGTCGGCCGGAGCGACCGGCCGGCACTGAAGGCAGGATTCGATCCGAAGAGGGGCATCAAGGCACGCGGCACATGGCATCGAGCCCCGTGCACGAACCGCTGACTCAGCGAACCAAGCCGCGGGTGTATGGGACGCCCGTGCCCCGATCATCGACTCTCCGGCCTTACCCCATCTGCAGCACGACCTTGATCCCCTTGCCCGAGATCATGGTCTCGAAGGCGGCCCTGAAGTCCTCGAGCGGGAACTGGTGGGTGATGATCTCGTCGAGCTCGAGGCGGCCGCTGAGCAGCAGCTCCTCCATCTGGTACCAGGTCTCGAACATCTTGCGCCCGTTGATGCCGAGCACCTTGCAGCCCTTGAAGATGATGTTCTGGTTAAAGTCGAACGTCACCTTCTTGGCCGGCAAGCCCAGGAGCGCGGCGGTGCCGCCGTTGCGGAGCGCGCGGAAGCCCTGGTCGAACGCCGACTCGGCCCCCGACATCTCCAGCAGCACGTCCACGCCCTCGCCGCGGGTGGCCTTGCGCACTTCCTTGATCCAGCCGTCGCCATTCCGCGCGTCGAACGCCTCCACCGCGCCCAGCTTCTTCGCGAGCGCCAGGCGCGGCGGGTTGATGTCCGTGCAGAAGATGCGGCTGGCGCCCGCGGCCTTCGCGACCGTCACGCCCATCAGGCCGATGATCCCCACGCCCGAGACCAGCACGCTCTTGGCGCTCACGTCCGCGGCCATCACGGTGTGCACCGCGTTGCCCAGGGGGTCGAGCACCGCCGCGACCTTGTCGGGGATCGAGGGGTGCACGGGCCAGACGTTCTCCTCGGGCACGCTGACGAAATCGGCGAAGCAGCCGTCGCGGTCGATGCCGATGATCTTGGTGTCGCTCGCGATGTGGGCGTTGCCGGTGCGGCTGTTGTAGTCGGTCCAGGCGGTGGTGTGGCCCTCGGCGCTCACGCGCAGCCCCGGCTTGTACTTGGTCACCGCGCTGCCCACCGACTCGATCACCCCGACGAACTCGTGGCCGGTGATGATCCCGACCGGGATCCGCGAGGCGGACCACTCGTCCCACTCCCAAATGTGCCGGTCCGTGCCGCAGATCCCCGCGTGCGTCACGCGCACGATCACGTCGCGCGGGCCGGGCGTGGGCTTGGGGCGGTCGGTGAATTGGAGCTCGGGTCCGGCGTGATGCTTGATGAGGGCTCGCATGGCGTTCCTTCGCGGCGGGCTCTTCGGCCCGGCGGCGGGGGGCGGGGACGGCTCGAAGCAAATCGGGGGCGGAGGGATTGTGGACCCCGCGCGGGGGCGAATCAACTCCCCGGTGCGACGGCGCCCGCGCGCGGGGGAACCGCTCGGCCGGGCGGTCGGTAGACTTGGGCCGTGAGCCGCGTCGGCGTCCCCAGCCCCTTTCTCTATCTTGCCGCGACGCCGAAGGGCGGTCGCACGCTCGGGGTGCGTCAGGCCCGTTCCGAGCGGGCGCTCGCCGACGGGCTGCGCAAGGACCGGTTGGTGCTTTTGCGGACGTGGCGCCTGCCCGGCGCGCTGGCGGTCGAGCCGCGCCTGAACCTCAAGGACCAGGTGGAGCTCAACAGCCAACTGGCCATGCTCCTCACCCGGGGCGTGCCCCTGGTCGAAGCGCTGGAGGTGACGGCGACGGTCGTCTCATCGCGGATGCAGCCGGTCGTGGAGAGGATGCGCGAGCTGGTCGCCGGCGGGACGAGCTTCGCCGACGCGTGCCGGCGCGTCGGCGTCTTTGACGAGATCACGGTCGCGGTGTACCAGGCGGCCGAGCGCACGGGCGACTTGGGCGGCTCCGCGGCCCAGCTGGCCGAGACGGCTCGGCGCCAGCAGGCGATCAAGGGCAAGGCCGGCACGGTGATGCTCTACCCGCTGGTGGTGCTCATCATCGCGATCTGCGCGGGCACGGTGCTGCTGACCGCGGTTGTGCCGCGGATCGGCGAGGCGCTCGAGGGGGCGGGGGCGAAGCTGCCGGTCTACACCGCGGTGCTCGTGCGCGTCGGCTCGTTCGTGCGCGCCGAGTGGATGTGGTTCGTGATCGGGGCGGGCGCGCTCGCGGCGCTCGCGATCGTGGGGCACAAGCAGGTGATCGCCGGAGTTGCGCGGGTGGCCCGCTCGCTCCCGGCGCTCAAGCAGGTCATCCTGGTCCAGGAGTCCGCCCGCTTCTTCTCGGTCATGGCGGCGCTCACGCGCGCGGGCGTGCCACTGGCCGACGCCCTCGGCATCGCCAACGGCGCGGTGCGGCACCCGAAGCTCTCGCAGCAGCTCAGGGCGCTGCGCAGCCGCCTGGTCGAGGGCGGCGTCCTGCACAGCCTGATCGACAGGGTGTCCGCCCTGCCCCTGGCGACCCGGCGCCTGCTGATGGCGGCGGAGCGGGCCGGCGACCTGGATACCGCGTTCGAGGGGCTGGCGCGGGACATGGCCGACGAGCTGGACCGCCGGACCAGCCGGCTGATGGCCTTGCTCGAGCCCGCGGTGATCGTCGTGATGTTCCTGATCATCGGATCGCTGGTCCTGGCGCTCATGATCCCGATGCTCACGATGCCGAACCAGCTGATGCAGTAGACACGGAACCCCGGCGTTCTCGCGCCGGTTCTCGGGCCGGGACGACCCGGCGGACGACTAGGATTGCAACCGGGGTACTCGTCCCGGGGTAAGCAGGAACGGACAGAACGCGCCCGGGGATTGCACCTGGGCACGGTGTACGACCCGAAGGGAGATGTCGATGTTGACGGACTCTGCACCCCGCCGGATCCGCGTCCGGAGCGCACGGGGCTTCTCGCTGATCGAGCTCACGCTCGTGGTGGTGATCCTCGGCGTGCTGATGGCGGTGGTGGCGGTCAACGTGCTCGGCCAGGGCGAGAAGGCCAAGCGGCGGGCGACCGAGGCGAGCATGAACACGATCCAGGCCCAGCTCGATTCATACCACCTCGAATACAGCGCATACCCCCCGAACCTGGCCCTCCTGCAGCAGCTCGAGGGCTTCCTCTCCAAGAACAAGTCCATCAAGGACGGCTGGAAGCGGGACTTCCTGTACCGCACGCCCGGCTCTTCGGGGCGGGCGTACGACCTGATATCGATGGGCGGCAACATCGACGATCCGAGCGACGACATCGATATCTGGACGATGGACCTCGATCAGTAGAACGCTCATGGGCGCACCGGCCGCACAACCCGGCCCCCGCCGCCACGCGGCCCGCGGCATCACGCTGCTGGAGGTGGTGTTCGCCACGATCATCCTCGCGCTGACCGTCGCGACGATGGCCTCGGCGGTGAACGCGATCAGCGGGCAGCAGTCGCGATCGCGCCACCTGCTGGCGTGCGCGGAGCTCGCGAACCGGCTGATCATCCAGTATCTCGACGACGACGCGTCGATGCCCTCGGAGAACCAGACCGTCTCCTACGGCGACAGCGAGTACCGCTGGCGCAAGAGCGTCACGACCGTGGATTCGACGCTCAACCCCGAGATCGAGCGGGCGGTCGAGGAATCGCAGGCTCGGCAGGGCGCCCAGTCGCCCGACCGGCTCAAGAAAGTCGCGGTGACCGTGTGGCTCTCGGAGCGCTCCGGCGGCGCGATGCTGCCCGACAGCGGCGCCCCGCAGACGACGCTCGTGCGCGTGGTGGACCCCTGGGCCTTCGCGCGCAGGCCGCCGGATTCGATCACCAACCAGATCGAGCGGGGAACGCTGCTCAACCGCGTGCTGGGGGACGACACGCAGGAGGACGAGTAGTGCGCTCCCGCGGCTTCACGGTGCTCGAGACAGTGCTCGCCGCGACGCTCGCCTCGGTGGTCGTGCTGGGCTGCATGGCCGCGTTCCTCGCCCTCGAGCGCACCGATCAAACGCTCTCGGCGCGGTTCGACGAGGCGGGCGATCTCGCCCGCATCCAGCGGACCATGGAGCGGGCGTTCGCGACGCTCCTCGTCGCCGAATCCTCGCCCGAGGACGAGCAGGCCGAGACCGAGGCCGAGGCGAACGCCGGGGGCGAACAGGCGAATGGCGCGGCGGGCGAGCAGCCCGGCGAGGGCGAGGAGGTACAGGAGGCTGCCGCCGAGTCGGGCGACGAGCCGGTGGAAGACGCCGAGGCCGCGGAGGCCGAGCCCCCCCAGATGCCGCGCATCCTGCTCCAGGCCGACACCGACCCGATGCTCACGGAGATGCTGAGCCGGTCGCGCTCCTCTGGCTCCGGGCAGGGCCCCGTCGCGACGCCGCAGCGCCTCGAGCTCGTGCTCTCGTCGGTGCCGATCCGCCCGCCGAGCGTGCAGTCGACGGCTTGGGCCGACGCGCTGGTGGGCGTGGAGGACGTCGAGGAGGAGGAAGAAGCGGAAGCCGCGGGCGTGGAGGAGTATGCCGGCGTGCGCGGCGCATTCGTGTTGCGCCCGGACGAGGCCACGGGGCGGCGGGCGCGGGCGCGCGAGGCCCGCGGCGACGACCGCATCGGCTGGACGCTGTGGTGGCAGCCGCTCGACGATCGCAGCCAGCCGGCGCGCATCGCCTCGGGGCTCGCCGCGTGCGGCTTTCAGATGTTCTTCGACCGCCAGATGCAGAGCGAGCTCGTCGCGTACGACGCGGACCAGATCCCCACCTACATCCAGCTCGAGGTTGAGACGCTCACGGGCCTCTACGCGAACTACCTCTTCGAGGTCGTGTGGACCGTCGACGCGATCGACGAGGAGGCGGAGTCCGGCGGCGAAAGCGGCGAGAACGGCCAGGGCGCCGAGGGCGAGAACGGCCAGGCCGGCAACGGCCAGGGCGGCGCTCGCGCTGGACGAGGCGGGGACGGGGCGGTCGGCGAGAACGGCGCCAGGCCCAAGGGGCTGACGCCCCAGGGCTCCCGCCCAGGCGGCGCCGTCACCGGCCGGCCCTCGGGGACTCGCGGCCCGGGCGGCGGCGGCGAGCGGCGGGGGGGTGGCGGATGAGCGCGCGCTCCGATTGCCGGGCGTTTGCGATGCCCATGGTGCTGGCGCTGGTCGTCGTGGTGGGCGTGATGAGCGCGGTGATGCTCGAGCGGCAGTCCGCGCAGCGCATGATCGTCTCTCGGCAGCTCGGCTGGTACCAGGAGCATCACGCCCGCCTCGGGCTCCAGGAAGGCATCGAGGCGTGGCTGCGCGCCCTTCCCTCCGGGTTCGACGTCGGCGCGGCCCTGCCCGCCGACGGCCATTTCCTCGACCTGGAGCTGCGCGACGGCACCCGAGCCGTCGTCTTCCTGCACGAGCGCCAGAACGCGGTGCTCACCGATCTGGCGGCCGTGGAGGACGCCAGCGTCGACGCCGCCGCGGCGATCGCCGACGCGGTCGCCCTCGCGTTCGGCGAGCAGGGGCCGCCGGACGGCCTCCGCACCGTGGGCCCGGCGGCGCTGAGCGCGCACACCGCGTCCCCCGAGCTGCTGCAGATCGCCGCCGCGGCGCTGATCGGCGATTCCGGGAGCGCTTCGCTCTTCGCGACGAGCCTGATCAACGATCGCGAGTCCAACGGGGGTCAGTGCACGCCGAGCGCGATCGGCGCCGCCGCCGCGGCGGCCGGCGTGGAGAACGAGACGCGAGCCCTGCTCAGCCGCATGTTCACCGTGCGTCCGACGCTGTACTACTCCACGGTGGAGCTGCGCGGCGCCGGTCAGGGTCCGCCCCTGGCGCGGTACGGGGGATATTTCGTCGTGGGCACCTCGCGCGGGGCAACGGGGCCGAGCCGCTCGGCGTTCCTCACGTGGGAGAAGCTGGGTGTAGAGTAAGGACGGGGGTTGCCCCCCGGAGGACGGCATGAACTGGCGAATTCGGGACAAGCGGGCGGCCCGGCGGGCGACGACCGCGGCACAGGCCGGGGCGGTGGTGCTCCTGGCCTCGGGGGCCGCGATGGCGATGCTCGGCCCGCGCCTGCTCGACGTGGAGGAGCCCGAGGCACCGGGGGTGGAGTCGCCGGAGCAGCCGGTCCCGGCCCAGGCGATCGACGCCCAGCCGCGCGCATACGACGCCGCGGTGATCGGCGAGAACTTCAGCTACCTGGCCAATAAGCCGGTGCCGGACGCCGAGCCCGAACTCGCCGCGGAGGAAGCCCCTCCGGACGTCGCGCCGACCTCGTCCAAGAACGTGCGCTACGTCGGCGCGGTGCGGATGGGGCAGCGCAGGGCGGCGTTCATCAACATCGCGGGCGTGACCAAGCTGCTCCGCCCCGGCCAGGAGCACGACGGCGTGCGCCTGGTCTCCGTGGAGGACGAGCGGGTCGTGGTGGCGATCGACGGCGGCCCGGAGGAGGCGGTTGCGAAGGCCGATCGCGAGGGCCCCGCGGTGAGCGTGGTCGTCGGCGGCGCTCCCGAGCCCGAACCCGCCCCCGTGGTCGCCGGCGATTCTGCCGAGCCGCCCCGCTTCACGCCGGACATGAGCCGTGAGGAGCGCCGCGCCATGCTGCTCGAGCGGGCGCGCGACGAGCGCTCCCGCTGGGAGCGCGACCGCGACGAGCGCGGCGAACGCTTCCCGCC
This sequence comes from Phycisphaerales bacterium, assembly GCA_035654175.1. Taxonomy (GTDB): domain Bacteria; phylum Planctomycetota; class Phycisphaerae; order Phycisphaerales; family UBA1924; genus PNC22. The sequence goes on along the minus strand of DASRXL010000199.1, from coordinate 3,810 downwards.
CGATAGGATCGACAATTGAGCGAGTTCGTCTGCTACATCGAGCGGACCGAGCGCGGGTTGCTGCCGGTCCGGTTGCGGCTGGTGTCGACGCGCGCCGAGGAGGCGTGGGCCTTCCCCGACGTCGCGTCCGACGATCGGCCCGCGCTGCAGCGGGGCCTGCACGAGGGCGCCGCCTGGGTCGCCGCGCGCCTCAAAGCGCACGGGCGCGCCGGGCTCGGCGCGATCGTCCTGGACGCCGACGGCTCGCTCTGCTCGTGGCTCTCGACGCCCAACGCCGACCCCGACGCGATCGGAGCGATGCTCCGCCTCGCTGGGACGCCCGCGCCGGAGGAGGACGCCATGCACGCGGTCGGCTCGCCGCCGCAGCTCGCCCTCTCGGCCGACGTGCAGACGCCCGGCGGGGCGAGCGTCCAGCCGCTGGGCGTCGGCTCGCCGGCGGGCGCGGGCTCCGGCGACGGGCTCGCGGCGCGCAAGGGGCCGCACGGAGCCGCGGGCGCGCGCCGTCGTCTCGGCGTGCTGGTCGTGCCGGACGCCACGGTGCGCCTGCTCATCGACGAGCTCGACGGCGCCGGTGTCCCGGTCGGCCGGGTCGTCGCGGTGTGGCACGCGATCGCGGAGGCGTTCGACAGCTCCGGCGGCGCGGCCCGCGCCGAGCGGGTCGTCGCCGAGGCGAGCGCGACCGCGGCCCACCTGCTCGTCGACGGCGCCTCGGGGCGGCTGCTGTGGGTGTGGTCGCGCCAGGGCGAGCCGGTCGCGGCCGGCGGGTTCCGCCTCGTGAGGGCGGGCGCGCCCGACCAGATCAGGACGGTCCTCGCCCGCCCCGACCTCTCCCGCCTCGCCTCGGAGTGGATCGCCTGGTCGACGCAGCTCGGGGCGTCGCCCGCGCGCGTGCGCGTCCTGCTGCCCGAGAGCGCGTGGTCCGACGACGCGAGCCTGGGCGAGAGCGTCGCCGGCGTCTGGCCGGGAGCGACCGCCGACATCGCCTTCGACGAGGACCCGATCGGCGCGGCCCTGGCGAGATTCGCGGACGCGATCGGCGGCGTGCGCGCCCAGCCCGAGGCCATGCCCGCGATCGCCGCCCTCCAGGCGCGCCCGGGGCGCCAGCACCGCGCGATGTACCGATGGGGGGCCGCGGCGATCGCGCTGGCGGCGGCGGTGATGGCCGTCGCGGCGTTCGTCGTGCACAACTCCGCGGAGGAAGCCGAGGTCAGGGGCGCCGCCGCGCGCACCGAGTGGCGCCGAATGGCGGGGGAGATCTACCCGCTGGTGAACGAGGGCCAGTCCGCCGGGCCGAATTTCGACGGCTATGCGGTCGGCGAGCTGCGCACGGAGCTGGAGCGGCGCCGGAAGCTGCTCGCCCCCGTGGAGAGCATCCCCGAGAAGCCTATCCTCGCCGAGCTCGAGACGCTCTCATTCGTGCTCGGCAACCCCGACTACCAGCTCACCCGGCTCGACCTCTCGAGCAACGCGGTGATCGTGGACGTGACCGTGCCCGATACCGCCGCGTACGAGGAGCTGGTCGAATCGCTCAGCCGGATCGGCGGCTCGGCCATCCGGCAGTGGGAGCGGAGCCCGCGCCCGGCGCCCGGCGGGGGCATCCGCGCGCAGCTGACCGGTCTCTGGGGCGACGCGCCGCCGCCCCCGGGGGGCGTCTCATGAGCACGCTCTCCGGCCGGCGCATCTCCGACGATTTCCGGTACGAGCTGGCGGACACCGCGCGCGTGGCGGAGATGTCGAACCGCCCGCGCTCTTTGCTGATCCTCGCGACGCTGCTCTTCGTCGTCGCGGGCGTCGCGCTGGTGTTGACGCTGCGCGAGCGCGACATCGCCGTGCGGCAGTTCCGGGTGCAGACCGACCGCACGGGGCAGGTGGCGAATCTCGCGGCTCAGTTCCGCGTGCTCGAGCAGCAGGGCGCCGCGGCCTCGACGGGCCGGAACGAGCGCATCCCCGACCTGTTCACCCGCATTGAGCAGGCGGCGACCGGCGCCGGCCTTCGCGAGAAGCCGCCCATCCCGGCGACCCCGGACCCGCTGCGCTCGGGCGGGGCGCTCAAGTACCAGTACACCTACACCATGCAGGACGCGAGCCTGGAGGCGCTGCTGGAGTGGATCCGGGAAGCGCAGCGCCTCGTCCCGGGGCTCGAGGTCTCGCAGGTGGAGATCACGCCCCAGCCCAAGAACTGGAAACTGAGAGTGGTGTTCGTCAGGTGGGAGCGCTCTTCATGATCAGATCTCGTCTCGCCGCCGCCGTGCTCGCCGCCGTGCTCGCCGCCGCGGCCTGTGCGCTCGTCTCGGGCTGCGGGGCCTCCGGATCGGGGCGGGGCGCGAGCTTTCCGTCGCCGGTCGAGCAGCTCGGCCAGGCCAGGCAGGCGGCCCTCGTCGCGGACGCGACCGCGCGGAAGGCCGAGCGGGCCGAGTCGCGCGGGCGCGAGGACGAGGCGGGCGACCTGCGCGAGCAGGCGATCGCCGAATACCGCGAGGCGCTGACCGTCTCCGGCGAGATGCCGGACGCCTGGAACAATCTCGGCGTCCTCCTCATGCAGCAGGAGGACCTCGTCGGCGCGGCCGACGCCTTCACGATGGCGATGCAGCTGAGCCCGACCGACCCGCGCCCTGCGGAGAACCTCGGCCTGGTCTACGCCCGGGCCGGCTGGGCCGAGGAATCGCTGAAGTACTACGACCTGGCGCTCGAGCGCAGCCCCGACCGGCTCCAGGCGCTGCGCGGGGCGCTCAAGGCGGCCCACCTTCTCGGGCAGGCCGACGAGCGCCGGCTGGACCAGGTCCGGCGCGCGCTGCTGATGGAGAGCGAAGAGGCCTGGCGCGACTTCTTCGCGCGCGAGCAGGTGCGGATCTCCGGCCGGCTGGAGAGCGACCGCCGCGCCGTCGAGCCGCCCTGAGCCGGCTCGGGCCGTCGCATCCGGCCGGCGGCGCGCCGAAGCCTCACGAGCCCGTCGGGTGTCCGCTCTGGCCCGGCGCCGCGCCGATGGAGGCGCCGGCGAGCACGGAGGCGATCAGCGCCGTCCAGCCGGTCTGGTGGCTCGCCCCGAGGCCGCGCCCGCTGTCGCCATGGAAGAACTCGTGGAAGAGGAGCATCTCCTCGCCGTCGGCTGTGGTGAAGGGCGCTCCGGCCCCGAGGAAGGGGCGCGAGCCGGCCCCGTCCCGCTCGAACAGGCGGGCCAGGCGCCGGCGCAGCTCCTGCGACACCTGCCAGAGGTTCATGCGCACGCCGGAGCCCGTGGGGCACTCGACGCGGAGGTCGTCGCCGTAGAAGCGGTGGTAGCGCTCCAGCGACTTGACGATCATGTAGTTGATCGGGAGCCACACCGGCCCGCGCCAGTTGCTGTTGCCGCCGAACATCTGCGTGGGGCTGTCGCCCGGCGCGTACTCGACGCGGTGCTCGTCGCCGTTGATCTTGAGGATGAAGGGCTGGGAGGCGTGGACCTTCGAGAGTGAGCGGATCCCGTAGGGCGAGAGGAACTCCTTCTCGTCGAGCATGTAGCCGAGCACGCGGACCAGCCGGTCGCGCGAGGGGATCGCCAGCAGCCGGAACGCGTTCTCGGGGCGGCCCGCCGGCTCAAGATAGCTGATGTGCTTGGCGAGGTCGGACCGGTTCTCCATGAACCAGGCCAGGCGCTTCGAGAACCCCGGGAGCTTGCTGATCGCCTGCTCCTCGAGCACCTCGCAGGCGATGAGCGGCAGGATGCCGACCAGCGAGCGGATGCGCATGGGCATCGCGTCGTCCCCCAGACGGATGCGGTCGTAGTAGAAGCCGTCGCGCTCGTCCCAGAGGCCCGTGCCGCCCAGCGTGTTC
>DASRXL010000198.1:0-15648 GCA_035654175.1 Phycisphaerales bacterium | reverse complement strand
CAGCGGCTGGTCCCCGGAGTCACCGGACCGGTCCATCAAACGTGCAACTGTCTCGCAAGCCCGATCGGCACTCAGAAAGGAACCCCCGCCCCGCTCACCATTCCCCGACTGTCCCACGGCGCACATCGCCGGGTACCCCGCCCCTCCGGGGCGGCTCCATCTCTCCTCCATCTCCATACCCCGTACCGACCGACAGATCGGCGCGCTCCGCGCCAGTCGCTGGGCTCTGCGCAGCCGACTGGCGCGGCGCGCCCGGTATCCACAACCACCGCGCGCCGCATGCTCGACGGTCGCGCGCCGCCACCCGCATGCTTCAACGCCCGCTCGCCTCTCGCCCCGCCCGGCCGTCGCGACCACCCCTCCCGCTATAGTCCCGCTGTGGTCCCGCACCCCCGCTCCGAGGCTCGGGTTTCGCTGCCGGTGCTCGGCGCGCCGCCGGCGCGCGAGCGCTCCGCCCTCGAGGTCGAGCTCCGCGCCTCGATCGCGGGCGACATCCGCTTCGACCAGCACGACCGGATGCTCTACGCGACCGATGCTTCGCTCTACCAGGTCGAGCCGCTGGGCGTCGTCATCCCCACGACAGTCGCCGACGGCGCGGCGGCGGTCGCCGTGTGCGCGCGCCACGGCGCGCCCGTGCTCCCGCGCGGCGGGGGGACGAGCCTCGCGGGGCAATGCACCGCGCGAGCCGTCGTGATCGACCTCTCGCGCAGCTGCTGCGCCGTTTCCGAGGTCGATGCCGCCGCCGGTCGCTGCCGCGTCGAGCCCGGCGTCGCCATCGACGACCTGAACGCGACGCTCGCACCCTCCGGCTGGTTTTTCGCGCCCGACCCCGCGACAAGCCGGCACGCGTGCATCGGCGGGTGCATCGGCAACAACGCCGCGGGAGCGCGGTCGATCAAGTACGGGCGGACAAGCGAGAACGTCCTCGCGATCGACGCGTGCCTCGCCGACGGCTCGCGCGTGCGCTTCGCGCCGGGCGCCGGGCTGCACGATCCCCGGGCGCGGGCGCTCGCCCTCGCCGTTGCCGACGTCGCCCGCCGGCACGAGCGGCTCATCCGCGAGCGCTTCCCCAAGACCCTCCGGCGCAACGCCGGATACGCCCTCGACATGGTGCTCGCACAGCTCGATGCCGGCGTCGCGCCCGAGGCCCTGGACCTGGTCCCCCTCCTCTGCGGGAGCGAGGGCACCCTCGCGTTCACGCTCGGCGCCGAGCTCCGGCTGCACCCGCTGCCCCGCGCCCGTGCCCTCGCGGTCGTCGCGTTCCCGGGGGTCGACGAGGCGATCGGCGCGGTCCCGGCGATCCTGGCCACCGGGCCGAGCGCCGTCGAGCTGCTCGACGACATGGTCATCGGCCTGGCGGGCCACAACAACGAATACAGCCGCTACGTCGAGCTGCTCCCGCGCTCCGGGGGCGGGCCCGCACGCGCCGTGCTCTACGTCGAGTACTCCGCAGAGCGCGATCCCGCCGAGCTCGCCGGCGCGTTCGAGGAGCTGGGGCGCATCGTCGGCCCCGGCGCCACCGCGACCTACACCGAGCCCGCGGCGATGCTCCAGGCCTGGAAGCTCCGCAAGGCCGGCGAGCCGCTGCTCCACGGCATCGCCGGCCGACGCAAGCCCATCACGTTCGTCGAGGACAACGCGGTGCCGGTCGAGCGCCTCGCGGAGTTCGTCCGGCGCTTCCGGGAGATCGTGCGCCGCCACGGCACGTACGCCGCGTTCTTCGCCCACGCCTCCGTCGGCGTACTCCACGTGCGCCCGCTCATCGACCTGCACGACCCCGCCGACCGTCCGCTCATGCACGCGATCGCGGCCGAGGTGGCCGACCTGGCCAAGGAGCTCGGCGGCGTCATGTCGGGCGAGCACGGCGACGGGAAAGCCCGCTCCCCGCTGCTCGAGCGGTTCTACGGGCCCGAACTCGTCCGCGCGTTCCGGGAAGTGAAGACGCTCTTCGACGCTCGCGGGCTCTTCAACCCCGGCAACATGGTCGAGCCCCTCGGCGTCGACGCCCTCCCCCGGCCCGTGCAGTCCATCAGCGAGCGCACCCGCCTCAATCCCCGCGGGCCCGAGGTGCGCGTGCCGCCGGTCTACACCTATTTCGACTACGGCGATCAGCACGGATTCCCCGGCGCGGTCGAGATGTGCAACGGCGCCGGCGTCTGCCGCAAGCGGAGCGGCGGGACGATGTGCCCCTCCTACCACGCCACCCTGGACGAGCGCCACGCGACCCGCGGGCGCGGCAACGCCCTGCGCCTGGCGATCACCGGCCAGCTCGGCGACGGGCGCGCCCCACTCTGGAACGACCCGGAGACCATGGAGACGCTGCGCCTCTGCCTGAGCTGCAAGGCGTGCAAAAGCGAGTGCCCGAGCAACGTCGACGTCGCGCGCCTCAAGGCCGAGTACCTGGCGCAGAGCTACCGCGAGCGCGGGCGCGCGCCCCGCAGGGCCCGGGCGTTCGGCCGCGTGCGCACGCTCAACCGGCTCGGCTCGCTCGCGCCCGGCCTGGCCAACGCCGGTGCGAGATCGCCCGTCGGCCGGTTCGTCGCCGAGCGCCTCATGGGCGTGCACCCCGAGCGAGGGCTGCCGCCGTTCGCGCGATCGCTCGCTCGACAGCTCGGCCGGGACGTTGCCCGCTCGCCCCGCCGGCTTGCGCCCGCCCGGCCCGCCGTCGTGCTCTTCGGCGACTGCTTCACCATGTACAACGAGCCGGCGATCGGCGTCGCCGCGGCGAGCCTCCTGGAAGCCTTCGGATACCAGGTCGCCCTCGCGGACGCCGGCTGCTGCGGGCGCGCCATGATCTCCAACGGCCTCTTGGCCGAGGCCGGCGGGGCGATCGCGCGGACCACCGAGAGGCTCATGCCCTGGGTGCGCGACGAGCGCGTCCGCGCCGTGCTCGTGCTCGAGCCCTCCTGCCTCTCCTCGATCCGCGACGACTGGCTCCAGCTCCGCTCGCAGGCGCCCGCGCGGGACGTGCGCGCCGTCGCGGCCCGCGCCGAGACCGTGGAGCAGTTTCTCGGGCGGGAGTGGGCCTCGCACCCCGAGCGTCCGCGCTTCAGCCCGGGCGACGCCGTGTACCACGGGCACTGTCACGAGAAGGCGCTCTGGGGCGTCGAGCCCGCGGCGGCGCTGCTCCGGCGCGCCAGCGCCGGGGGGCTCCGCGTGCTCGACACCGGCTGCTGCGGCATGGCCGGCTCGTTCGGCTACGACCGCGACAAGTGCGACCTCTCCATGCGCATCGGCGAGCTCGCCCTGTTCCCCCAGGTGCGGGCCTGTCCCGCCGACACCGCGGTGCTCGCCCCCGGCACCTCCTGCCGGCACCAGCTCGCCGAAGGCGTGGGCCGGCGCGCCGTGCACCCGGTGCAGTGGCTCGCCGAGCGGCTCCTCCCCTGAGGCCTCAGCCGCCGATCTCCCGCGCCCCCTCGGGCCCGTACTCGTAGAGCTTGCCCGGGTCCTCCGCCGCGCAGGCCTTGTGCGCCCCGTCGCAGTACGGCAGGTTGGCCGACAGGCCGCAGGCGCAGATGAAGATCGGCTTGTCCTTCGGGAAGTCCTCGGGATTGATTCGGTAGGGCTTCATCGCCTCGTGGCGGACCACTCGCGCCATCGCGGTTCTCCTCCGGCTGTTCCGCCGCTCACACCGGGCTCTCGAGCGACTGAAGAATGCTCGTGAGCACCTGCTCCGTCGTGGCCAGCTCGACGCCTTCGGGCGTCGCGCGCGGGATCACCCGGTGCGAGCAGATGCTGTGCACGTTGTCCAGGACGTCCTCCGGCACCACGTACTCGCGCCCATGGAACAGCGCCGTCGCCCGCGCCGCCTGCGCCAGCGCGAGCGAGCCCCGGGGCGAAAGGCCCAGGCGCAGCCGATCGTCGGCCCGCGTGGCGCTCGCGAACGTCACGATGTAGTCCAGGATCGAGCTCTCGATCTCCACGCGGTCGGTCTGCTCCTGCAGCTCGATCAGCTCCTCGCGCGAGATCACCGCCTGCAGCCGCTCTAGCGTCGTGGTCGCCGGACGGGTCATCAGGATCCGACGCTCGTCTTCCGGCGAGGGGTACCCGAGGCTGATCCGCATCAGGAAGCGGTCGAGCTGATTCTCCGGCAGCGGGTAGGTGCCCTCGAACTCGTACGGATTCTGCGTCGCGATCACCATGAACGGCGGCTCGAGCCGGTACACGTGCCCGTCGATCGAGACGCTGGCCTCGTTCATGGCCTCCAGCAGCGCCGTCTGCGTCCGCGGCGTCGTTCGGTTGATCTCGTCGGCGAGCACCAGGTTCGCGAAGATCGGGCCCCGCTTGAAGACGAACGAGCCGGTCTCCCGGTCGTACACGCTCACGCCCAGCAGGTCCGCCGGGAGCATGTCGGGAGTGAGCTGGATCCGGTTGAACGAGCAGCGCACGCTCCTGGCGATCGCGGCGGCGAGGATGGTCTTGCCCACCCCCGGCACGTCCTCGATGAGGAGGTGGCCCCTGGCCAGCAGGCAGCAGATCACCCGGTCAACCGCCGCCGGGTTGCCGATGAACACGCCGCCGATGGCTGCGCGGAGCTTCCCGATGTGGTTCCTGGTGGTCATGTCGGGCGCGACCCCGGGACGGGGTCGGGCAGTATAGAGGGTGTCGTCCGCTACAGCCGGTATGCTTCAGACGCGAAATGGGGGTGCTGCGGTCGCGGAAGTGGTGGAGCGCATGCCTTCGGACGGTCGGAGCGGGGAGTCGGTCGCGGAACACGGGGCTCCACGCTCCGGTGTCGCCATGCCGTCCGCCCTCGCGGAGGAACTGACCGGGCGCCTGCGCTGCGCCTCCTGCCGGTACGAGCTGCGCGGGCTGAGCGTGATGGGAGAGTGCCCCGAATGCGGCCTGCCCATCCAGGCGACGCTTCTGAGCATCGTGGACCCGAAGGCCGAGGAACTCCAACCCCTGGCGCACCCCCGCCTCGTCGGCGCAGGACTCGTCGCGTGGATCGGCGGCGCGATCCTGGCGGCCCTGGCGGGCTGGGCGGTATGGGTGTCCGGCGTGGCCCCCGGCACGCTCTCTCCCTCCGCGCAGCAGCGGCTGATCGTGGCCGGGGCCGTCGCGCTCGCCCTGTCCGCGCTCGGAGCCCTCGCCATCGTCCGGCCCCACCCGGGCGTGCCGCGAGCCAGGCTGATCGCGGCCGCCTGCGGCGTCGCCCTCTACCCCGCCACGATCTGGCTCTACGTCACGCTGGGCCGGGTCGCCGCGCTTGGGCCGGAGCAGTCGCTGCTGGGCGCGTGGACCGGAACTCCCGAGCCGGCGCCCTGGCGGGCGCGGCGAATGGTGCTCTGGCTGCTCCTGGCCGCGGGGGGCGCCCTGCTCCGCGGCCCGCTGCGCATGCTGGCGGCGAGGTCGCTCGTGCTCCGGGCGCAGCGGGTGGATCGTCAGACCGTCACGGCGGGCGTGGCCGCGCTCCTCGTGGCGGCGCTCGGCGATGCCATCGGCCTGGTCGCACCCGCCTGGGGCGGCGGCGCCGCGGGCTCGCTGGTCCTCGTCGGCGAGGTGCTGGTGCTGCTCGGAGCCGTGCTCATGACCCTGGGCATCGTGGGCGTGGCGATCGACGTCTACCGCGTGCTCCCCTCCGTGATCCATCGCCCCCTCGCGCGCCGCGACGTGGTGACGCCGGTCACGCCGCGGGAAGGGGCCGACGCCCATGGATGACGCGTCGAGGGATCGCTTCGACGCCATGCTCGAGCGCGTGCTCGGAGACATGCCGCGGGCGCTGCTCGCGCTGCTCGACGAGGTGCCGGTGATCGTGCTCGACGAGCCGACCGCCGAGCTCCTGCAATCCCTCGGCGTGCCCCGCGAACAATGGGAGGAAGAGGCCGCAGGCCTGTGCGGCCTCCATTCGGGGCATTCCGTGCTGGACCACAGCGTCGAGCATTCCGGTGAGCTGCCGGAGCAGATCCACCTGTTCCGCCGGGGCATCGTGCAGATGGCGGGCGGCTGGGACAGGCCGCGCGAGATCGAGGAGGAGATCCGGGTGACCCTCCTGCACGAGATCGGGCATCACTTCGGGCTGGAAGAGGACGATCTTGACGGGCTGGGCTACGCGTAGAGAACAACTCGGCGCGGCAGCCGCCGCGACGGAAAAGGAGCGTTGCATGGTTCTGCGGACTGGATTCACTGGGTTGTGCGCGGCGTTGGCGGCGGCGTGCGGAGCGGCGGGCGCTCTGGCGCAGGCGGACATCGCTCTCATCGAGATCTCCGGGCCCCTCGCCGAGCAGCCGAGCCCGCTGGCGTGGCTCGAGAGCGGCGACTCGTTCACGACGCTCAGCGACCTGATCGCCGCCCTGGACAAGATCACCGAGTCGCGCGAGCACGACGGCGTCGTGCTCCGCCTGAAGGACGCTGTGCTCTCGGTGCCGCAGGTGCAGGAGCTCGGCGACGCGATCCGGCGTCTCCGCGAGTCCGGGCGGAAGGTGCACGTCTTCGCGGAGAACTACAGCACCGGCGAGCTCATGCTCGGGTCGTACGCCGACGAGGCGATCGTGCAGGCCGGAGGCACGGTGTCGCTCACGGGCCTGTACATGGAGGAGATGTTCCTCGCGGACACGCTCTCGTGGATCGGCGTGAAGGCGGACCTCGTGCAGATCGGCGACTACAAGGGCGCGAACGAGATGTTCGTGCAGGCCGAGCCCAGCGAGGCGTGGGACTGGAACATCAACCAGCTCCTCGACGGGCTCTACGGCGAGATGCGCCGCGTGCTCGCCGCGAACCTCGGCCTCGACGACGCCCGTCTCGACGCGGCGATGGAGACCGGCTGGTTCTCCGATGCCTCGGAGGCGGTCGAGGCCGGGCTGATCGACTCCGAGGTCGACCTGCCGACGCTCGGCGATCACCTCGGGGCCGCCTACGGGGAGGAGATCGCGTGGGACGAGGTCGGCCCCGCGCCGGTCGAGGGGTTCGATCCGTCCAACCCGTTCGCGATCTTCCGGCTGCTCTCGACCGCGCCCGAGCACACGCCGGAGCGCGAGACGATCGCCGTGCTGCACGTGGTCGGCGCCATCGTGGACGGCGAGTCGGCCGGCGGCGGGCTGATGGGCGGCGAGTCGGTCGGCAGCCGCACGATCCGGAACGCCCTCGAGGAGATCCTGGCCGAGGACCTGATCAAGGGCGTGGTGGTCCGCATCGACTCGCCGGGCGGCTCGGCCATCGCCAGCGAGGTGATGTGGCAGGGCCTGCGCCGCGTGGCCGAGGAGAAGCCGGTGTGGATCAGCGTGGGCACCCTCGCGGCCTCCGGCGGCTACTACACGGCCGTGGGCGGCGAGAAGATCTACGTGAACCCCTCGAGCATCGTCGGGTCGATCGGCGTCGTCGGCGGCAAGTTCTCGATGGGGGAGCTGTACGACAAGCTGCACATCAACGTGGTGGAGCGGTCGCGCGGACCGCGCGCCGATCTCTTCTCCTCCACCGAGCCCTGGAGCCCCGACGAGAAGGCGTTCATCCGCGCGAAGATGTCCGAGACGTACAACCTCTTCACGTCGCGCGTGGAGAGCGGGCGCCCGGACATCAACCTGGAGGAGGCGGCCGAGGGGCGGCTCTTCACGGGCCGGCGCGCCATCGAGCTGGGCATGGCCGACGAGCTCGGCTCGCTCGACACCGCGATCACCGACCTCGCGGCCGAGCTCGGGCTGGAGGAGTACGACGTGATGAGCTACCCCGGGCCCAAGAGCCTCGACGAGGTGCTCGAGGAGGTGCTCGGCGGCTTCGTCCGCTCGCCCGTTGGCGGCGCGCTCGCCGGAGCCCGCGCGGCCGAGGAGCTGCTCGGCTCGGACGCGTGGCGTCAGGTGTCCAACTCCGGCCGGGCGCTGCTCCAGTTCCGGCGCGAGCCGGTGCAGGTCGTGATGCCTCGCGTGCTGATCCTGAAGTGAATCGCGCCGGGAACGGGATGGAGGATGAGGCGGCGGACAGGCCCGGTGCTCGTCCGTTCGGCCTCATCCTCCATCCATTGCTCAGATCTCCATGATCTCCGTGGTCTTGCCGTCCACGGCGCTGTCGATCTCGGTCTCGTACTTCTTGACGAGCTCCTGGATCTCCTCCTTGAGCTGCTTGACCTCGTCCTCGGAGAAGTGTTGGCCCGTCTGGTTGGCCAGGGCGTCGGCGTGCTTGTTGGCGTCGCGCCGCACGTTCCGCACGGCGACCTTCTGCTCCTCGCCGAGCTTCTTGGCCTGCGAGGCGAGCTGCTGCCGCCGGTCGCGCGAGAGGGCGGGGATGTTGAGGCGGATCTGCTTGGCCTCGATGATCGGGTTGAGGCCCAGCCCCGACGACTCGATCGCCTTCTTGATGTCGCCGATCGCGCCCGCGTCGAACGGCTTGATCAGGAGCTGGGTCGGCTCGGGCACGCTGATGCCGGCGAGCGCCTTGAGGTCGGTCGGCGACCCGTAGTAGTCCACCTTCAGGTATTCGACCAGCGAGGGGCTGGCGCGCCCCGTCCGCAGGCCGCGCAGCTCCTTCTTGAGGTAGTCCAGGGCTTTGGACATGCTGTCCTCGGCCTCGAGCAGGATGGTGTCAGGGTCGGACATGTCGGGCTCCTGTCGGATTGACGGCGCGTCGCTCAGCGTTCGTCGCGACGCACGATGGTGCCGATGCGCTCGCCGGCGACCACGCGGTGGATGTTGCCGGCCGTCTTGAAGTCGAACACGACGACGGGGATGTTGTGCTCGCGGCACATGGCCATCGCGGTGATGTCCATCACGCCGAGCTGCTCGTTGATGGCGCGCGAGAACGTGAGCGTCTCGTACCTCTTCGCGCCCGGGTGCTTGCGCGGGTCCGAGTCGTAGACGCCGTCCACCTTGGTCGCCTTGAGGAGGATCTCGCACTCGAGCTCGCGGGCGCGGAGGCTGGCGCACGTGTCCGTCGTGAAGAAGGGGTTGCCCGTCCCCGCCGCGAGGATCACGACCCGCCCCTTCTCGAGGTGGCGGATCGCGCGCCCCCTGATGAACGGCTCGGCGACGGACCGGATCTCGAGCGCCGAGAGCACGCGCGAATCGACGCCGATCGTGAGGAGCTTCTCGCGCAGCGCGAGGGCGTTGATGACGGTGCCGAGCATGCCCATGTAGTCGGCGGTGGCCTGCTCGATGTGCCCGGCCGCCGCGAGCTGGGCGCCCCGGACGATGTTCCCGCCCCCGACCACCACCGCCAGCTGCACTCCGAGCCGGGCGGCCGAGGCGACCTCGCCGGCGATCAGCCCGAGCTCGTCGGCGTCGATGCCGAACCCGCCCGGACGGGCGAACGCCTCGCCGCTGAGCTTGAGGAGCACGCGGCGGTAGACGGGTCGTTCTCCCTCGGCGGCCTGATCATCGGGCACGGATCTCTCCCGGGTGCTGGCGCACCGTCAATGGAACCGAACAGGGGCCGGGTACGCATACTCCCCTCGGCCGGCGGATTGAAACGCCCGCGGGGGGGGCGGTCAAGCAACGCGGCGGGCCTCTGCCCGGTATTGTTGGGGGAGAGCGGCCCTGCAGGAGCCGCTCCGGGCGGCGATCCTGCGGAAATCACCGGAGGCTCGGGCCCGCCCACCGATGAGTACACCTATGACGGAGCTGAGGCATGGAGGTCGGCCCGCCGGGCTTCCCCGCCCGGGGTTGCCGGACGCTCCGCGCCCCGCGCCCGGCGCCGTGGCCGACCCCGCGCCCTTCGACGAGCGGCTGCTCCGCTGGCTGCGCCGGGCGACGGTGGTGGGCATTGCGGTCTCGCTGCTGGTGCACCTCGTCGCGTGGTTCATCGCCGCGCACATGCGTGTGGGGAGCGAGGGTCCGGGCCGGGCGGCGGCGATGCCGGCCGTGGTCGATTTCGCGGTCATGACCGAGACCGAGCTGGCGGAGCTGCAGGAATCGGAGCTGTCGTTCGAGTCGCCGAGCGTGCCCGAGATCCGGCAGGAGGAACTGCCCGAGGTCGAGGCCCTCGAGCTGCCGGCCGATGAGGAGATCACCGGCGCCCTCTCGGAGATCGCGCCGACGACCCTGGGCACCGGCGCCGGCGACATCGGCGACAGCTCGGGCCTGGGCGAGGGCGGCTCCGGCTCCGGCTCGGGCAGCGCGAGCTTCTTCGGCGTCGAGGCGACGGGGTCGCGGTTCATCTATGTCGTCGATACGTCCGGCTCGATGGGAGTGGGGGGCAAGCTGCAGGCCCTCCAGGCCGAGCTGATCAAGTCGGTCGACGGGCTGCTCGAGTCGGCAGACTTTCTGGTCATCACGTACAGCAGCTCGGCCTCGCCGCTGGACGGCAAGCACGCGTGGATCGACGCGGACGAGAGGGGGAGGCGGTTCGCCCGGCGCGGGATCGGCCGGCTCGAGTCGCACGGCGCGACGAACCCCTCGCCGGCGTTCCAGATGGCGTTCGCGATGCGCCCCCCGCCCGACTCAATCTACTTCATGACCGACGGCGAGTTCAACGAGGAGGTCGCGTCGGAGATCGCGGCGCTCAACTCGGAGTTCAAGGTGCCGATCCACTGCATCGCGTTCGTCAGCCGCGACTCCGAGCCGCTTATGCGCCGGATCGCGGCCCAGTCCGGCGGCACATACACGTTCGTGCCGGCGCCGATGGGGGGGCAATGATGGGCGGTCTCCTGGCGGCGCTGGCCTGCGCCGCGGTTGTCCAGTCCTCCGGACCCGACCTCGTGCTGCGCGCCGGCGAGCCCGCGCCGAGCGGGTCGGTGCTCGCGATCGTTCCGGAGGGCGTGGTCGTCGGCTCGGGCGTGACCGCGCCCGTGATCATCGGTTGGGAGCGCGTTCGTGAGGTGCGCGGCGAGCACGCGACCGAGGCCGAGCAGTTCGCCGAGGTGGCCGACATGGCGTGGCGCGCCGCGGCGCGGCTGGGGCGCGGCGACGTGCCCGCCGCCGAGCCGCTCTTCGAGCGGCTCTTCGCGACGTACCAGGAGCGAGGCGGGCCGACGGCGGCCGCGGTGTGCGAAGGGTTGCTGCGGTGCAGGCTGCGCCGGAGCGCGCACACCCTCGCGACGGGCGCGTGGCTCGCGTGGCTCAACGCGCGGACGCCTGGGGACGGGCCGCAGTGGTACCGGGCGCGCGCCGACGCCGGCGAGTCGGTGGCGGAGTTCCCGATCGACGAGGCGACCGGGCTGCTCCCCGACCTGCCGCCGATCTGGCTGGACCTCCCTTCTGTGGCGGCGTTCGCGGGGGCGCCGCCGGAGGCGGGCGGCTTCGGCCGGCGCGAGCGCGACCTGGCGGCGCTGTACGTCCACGCCGCGAGGCTCGCGACCGGGAGCGCCGGGCCCATGCCGGAGGTCGCCAGCGGCGACGAGGCCGTGCGGCTGGTGTGGGACCTGGTGGCGGCGCAGAGCGCTGACGAGCAGGAGCGGGCGTCGGGGGCGAGGGCGCTTCGGGCGCGCCTGGAGCGCGGGCCGGTGGGCTGGGAGGACGCGTGGGTGCGCACGGCGCTGGCGAGGTCGCTCCTGCTCGGCGGGGCGCCCGAGGATCGTGAGCGCGGCGTGATCGAGCTGCTCCGCGTGCGCGTGCTGCACGGGCGCGACTGCCCGTACCTGGCGGGCCTTGCGCTGGCCGAGGCGGCGGTCGCGCTCGCCGAGCTCGGCGACGCGCGGGGCGGCAGCGCCATGCGCCGGGAGTTTCTGGACCGGTTTCCCGGGCATCCCGCGGCGTCGTGGGAGCGGATTCTGGTGTGGCCTCATGATGCAGGCCGGTCCGGCGGCGCGGCCGCCTTGAACCCAGCGCAGCCGGGTTCACCCATTTCTCTGGAAAGCAGGGCGGCGAATGGTTGAGACTCTCCTGGCCTTGGCGGCGGGCGTGCTGGCGATCCAGGACGCGCCCGCGCCCGATGCGACGCCCGACAAGACGCTCGTGCAGTATGTCGCCGAGGGCGGCACGATCGGTTACATCATCATCGGGCTGTCGTTCACCGGGGTCGTGCTGGCCGTGGCGGCGCTGGTCCGCCTGCGCCGATCGAAGCTCGCGCCGGAGGAGGACGTATCGGCGCTCGACCGGATGCTGCGGGCGGGGAGCGTCGAGCAGGCGCTCAACTACTGCGCATCGCCGGAGCACGATTCGTTCCTGACGCGGGTGATGGGGGCGGCGCTGCTGCGCTGCTCGCGCTCGCCGTTCGGGCTGCTGGAGCTGCGGACGGCGCTCGAGGAGTCGGGCCAGCAGGAGGTCGCGAGGCTGCACCGGTCGACGGACGCGATCGGGCTGATCGCGAGCGTGGCGCCGATGCTGGGGCTCCTGGGCACGGTGGTCGGCATGGTGCTGGCGTTCGAGACTCTGGGCCTGGGCGGGGGCGTCGCCAAGCCCGGTCAGCTGGCCGGCAGCATCTCGCTCGCGCTGATCACGACGGTGCAGGGCCTGGTCGTCGCGATCCCGGCGACGGCGGTGCATTCCTACTTCCGGAACCGCATCGACGGCCTCGCGACCGAGGTCGGTGAGCTGATCGAGGAGCTGGCGGCGCACGTGGAGCAGGGCGCCGCGCCGGCCGAGCAGCCGGCGGCGGCGCAGGCGGGCGCACGGGCGAAGGCCGCGCCCAAGGCCCCGGCCGCGGCGCAGGGGGCGGGGGGCGCATGAACTTCCTCCGGCAGTCCAGGCGAACGACGACCGGCTTCGACATGACGCCGATGATCGACGTGGCGCTCCAGCTGATCATCTTCTTTCTCTTCACGTCGCAGCTCTCGCACGCGATGCGCTCGCCGATGGACCTGCCCCAGGAGCGGGGGGACCCGGGGCAGGCCGACGGCCCCGAGCAGATGGTCGTCGACCTGACGGTCGCCGGCACGCTCCTGGTGGAGGGGCAGGAGCGCTCGCTCGACGAGGTGGTCGCGATCGTGGCGGCCGAGCAGCAGCGCGCCGTCGCCGCCGGAGGAGCGCTCGACCTCCTGATCCGCGCCGATCGCTCCTGCCCGGCGGCGCACCTCAACAGGCTTGCGGCGAGCCTGGCGGACGCGGGCGTGCGGACGTGGAAGCTCGGCACGGCGGTCTCCGGAGCGGAGGGCGGCGTCCCGTGAAGCTGACGCGACCACACCGGGGCCTGGGAGGCGAGGCCGGGCTGCCGATGACGTCGATGATCGACGTCGTCTTCCTGCTGCTGATCTTCTTTTTGTTCACCGCATCCGCGACCGCGCCGGAGTCGGACCTGGCGTCCGTGCTGCAGCGCTCCGGCAAGGGCGCGGCGGGGGATTTCCAGCCGCAGATCGTGCTGGTGGAGCGGAGCGGCGAGGGGGCGGTGTTCCGCCTCGGCGCGCACACCATCACGGATCGCGCGGAGCTGCGCCGCCTGCTGCTGGAGCTGCCGAGGGACAGCGGGGTGATCGTGAAGGTGGCCAACGACGTGTCTGTGGAGAGCGCGGCCGCGGCGCTGCAGACGTGCAAGGATGCGGGCTTCGTGAAGGTCAGCTATGTGCCATCGAGCTGAGACGATCGCCGGGCGCCGGTGGCTGGGCGTCCTGCTCGCGCTGCTTCTGAGCGCGCACGCGGGGCGTGCGCCGGCCCAGGAGCAGGGCGAGGAGGAGCCGGGCCTGGAGGCGCCGGATCCGGTGGAGCTGTATCTCCGGTCGCACGATCTGGAGGACCTGCTCTCGCGCTACCTGCTCGACGAGCTCGCGGCGGCCCCGGCGGGCGAGCGGCCGGACATCGCCGAGCGGCTGGGAAGCACTACGCCCAGCAGCTCTCGGCGGCGACGGGGGCCGACCGGCAGCGGCAGATCGAGGAGCAGGCGCGGCAGCTGCTCGCGCTCGTGCCGGATTCGGACGCGTTCGAGCTGCGGATCACGCTCTTCAAGGCCTCGTTCCTGCTGGCCGAGGAGGTGGCCTCGCGCTTCGTCATCCAGCTCGCGGCGACAGAGGAGGTGAACGACGCGCTCGAGACGTTCCGGGCGGTCGAGCCGGCGTTCCTGGACATCGGGCGGCGGATCGACCGGAGGGTGCAGTCACTGGAGCAGATGGAGAGCCGGTCGACGTCGGGCGACCTCCGGGTGGTGCGCGACCAGCTGGCCGAGGCCAGGCGTCTGCGCTCCCTCGCGATGTACTACGCCGGCTGGTCGCAGTACTACACGGCGCTGATGACCGGCGACCCGCGCGAGGCGCAGTCGGCGAGGGAGTCGTTCGGCTGGCTGCTCAACGCCTCGGGCGGGCGGGAGCCGGACCTGTCGCTGCTCCCCGCGTCGCTGCTGCGATACGAGCACGTCGCCAGGGCCGCGATGGCCTGCGCGCTGGCGCACTCCCTGAGCGGTGAGGACACGATCGCGGTGCAGTGGCTGGACGCGCTGGACAGCGCGGGCGAGACGCCGCCGGAGGTGCGCGAGGAGCTCTGGGCGCGGCGGATCGAGGTGCTGGCGCGGGCGCGGCGCTGGGCGGACCTCCAGCGGCTGATCGAGCGGCGGCGGCTCTCGGCCGATCCGGCGCAGCCGACACCGCTGCCGGTGGCCGAGGCGCGCCTGGTCGCGGTGGTGACTCTCGCGGCGATCGAGACCGGCGGGGCGCAGCCGGGCGTGGGCGCGGACCGCGCCGGCCTGCTGGAGGCGCTGGCGCAGGTCGCAATGGGCGACCTGGTGAGCGCGGGCGAGATCGGCCACGTCCTCGACCTCGTGAAGCGCTTCGGGACGACGCCGATGGGCGACACCGGCTTCGTGGTGCTCTACGTGCGCGGCCTGCGCGCCTACGAGCGGGCGCGGGAGTCGCACGGCGCATCGGGCGGGGGCGAGGAGCCCACCGCCGACACGACGGTCGTCAACCGATACATGGACGCGGTGCGTGCGCTGGACGTCGCCGAGGCGGCCCCGGACGCGGAGCGATTCCCGAAGGAGTTCACGCAGGCGAGGATGATGCGGGGGCTGGCGCTGTACTACGCGGGGGAGCTGCTGGCGGCGTCGGAGCTCTTCGAGTCGGTGTTCGGACGGGCCGAGAGCCCGGAGCTCAAGGAGGAAGCCCTGTGGTACGCGATCGTCGCGCTCGACCGCGCGGTCGAGTCGGGGCGCCGGGGCATGGCCGAGGACCGCGACCGCCTCGCCACGCTGTACCTGCAGTCGTTCCCCGCCACGGACCGCGCGGCCCAGCTCCTGCTCCGGCGCATCGACGACGGCCTGCTGACCGACGAGCAGGCCATCGCCGTGCTGCTCGACGTGCCGGAGGAGTCGCCGCTGCACGAGGCGGCGCGGCGACACGCCTCGCGCCTGATGTACCGCCAGTACCGCGCGTCGCGCGGCCCGGAGAGGGACTACGCCGCCGCGAGGTTCGTCGAGGTCGCCGAGGAGCTGATCGAGATCGACGTCGCGACCGTCCGCTCGGGGGCGCGCGAGGAGTCGGAGCGGGCCGCGGAGTTCGTGGTTCTGCGCGTGCGTCAGGCGCTGGATGCGGCGCTGAGCATCACCGTGCCGGACGTGGCCCGCGCCGGGCGGCTGCTCGACCTGCTCGACGACGTGGCGTCCTTCATGCACCTGGACCTGAGCGCCGTCGCGGGGGAGCTCGCGTATCGGCGGCTGCAGATCGGGATCGCGCGGGACGACGAGGAGCTGATCGCGCGGGCGACGGCCGACCTGCACCGCACCGAGGGCGTCCATGCGCGCTCGGGGGAGCGGCTGCTCTACCAGACCGCCGTGGACCAGTGGCGGGCACGCCCCGGCGATGCGGAGGCGGCGGTGCGGGTCGTCGGCTACGGCTCGCGCGTGCTCCAGCAGTTCGAGCCGCTCGAA
>DASRXL010000197.1:0-2939 GCA_035654175.1 Phycisphaerales bacterium | reverse complement strand
AGCGTCGTGGGCGCTCAGGTGTCGTCGAGGGTGAACCAGCGGGCGCTGCGCAGGATCTTCGCCGTGTTCCTGGTGCTCATGGGCGTCTTCATCCTGGCGAACGAGACGCCCCGCCTGGTGCGCGGCCCCGAGGCCGCGGGTGCGGAGAGTGCGCCGTCGCCGGGGCGATGAGCGGGCGCGCCGCGGGTGGCGAGCAGCCCTCAGGCCTTGGCGCCATGGCCTCCCGGGACCCGATCCACCGTTGGCTGCATGCATCGCGGGGGGAACTCGCACCCCCCGGGAGGCGCGATCGGCGCCACGATCAGGTCGGCGATCGTGGTCTCGGCCAGGCGCCGAGCGGCCTCGTCGACCAGCGAAGCGAGCACGCTGTGCAGCGGGCAGAGGGCTCCGGCGTGCTCCGCGAGGGCAAGGGGGCAGGTCTTGATGCGCGGGAGCGGCTCGACGGCCTCGACCACGTCGAGCATGGTGAGCCGGCCCGCGGGGCTGGCGAGGGTGAAGCCGCCGGTGGGGCCGCGCTGGGATATCACGACCCCAGCGCGGGCTAAGGTGTTGAGCACCTTGGACATATAGCCATCCGGCACACCCGTGACCTCGGCGATGCGCTGGGCGGTGGTGTTGTCGCCCTCGCCTCTCGCGAGGAAGACGACGGCGCGGAGCGCGTACTCGGTGGTTCTCGAGAGCATGGCGGCGGCTCCAGGGAAGTCACGTGTCGGGCGAACGGGACCGGCAGTGACACGGCCGTTATTCAGAGAAGTATATCTTCAAATCCTGTAGAAAGCTCCTGTGGCACGAAATTGGATATATTTATCTACTTCGAGCGGGATGCCTCCGGGCGAAGGAACATTGCGCACCGGCCGCGGCGGGATGGAGCGGGAGTCGAGCAGCGGCCCCCGAGCCCGGCGGGTTCGGGTTGGTCTCATGAGCGGCGTTCCGCGCCGTCGGCAGGGGTTGGGCCCCGGGGCCGCCGATAGCCTTCCGGACGATGCATACGCAGCTGGCGATCCCGGCCGCTCCGCACGTCGAAGGTCGCGGCGAGTTCGTCCTCTGGCGGGCGCGGGTGCAGCTCTGGCTTTCGGTCGGCGCTGGAGCGCTGCTGGCGCTGGGATTCGTCGGCGAGCGCGCGGCGGGCATCGGGGGCGCGCGGGCGCTGTACTGGGCGAGTCTGGCGATCGGCCTGGTGTATGGCACGCGCGCGGCGATCCTCGCGCTGGCGGAGCGGCGGGTCGATATCGACGTGCTGATGGTCGTCGGCGCGATCATGGCGGGCGCGGTGGGCCACGCGGAGGAGGGGGCCCTGCTGCTCGCGCTCTTCACGTTCGCCGGCGCGCTCGAAGAGCTGGCGATGGCGCGCACGCACCGGGAGATCGGCGCCCTGCGGGCGGTGATCCCCGACCGGGCGCTGGCGCTGCGCGCCGGGGAGTGGGTGGAATGCCGTCCGGAGGAGCTGCGCGTCGGCGAGGAGATCCGGATCCGGCCGGGCGACCGGGTGCCGGTGGACGCGGCGGTGCTCGGGGGCGTGTCGTCGGTGGACGAATCGACGCTCACCGGAGAGAGCGTGCCGCGGACGGTCGAGCCGGGCCTGCGGGTGTATGCGGGGGCGATCAACGTCGACGGGACTCTGCGGGCGCGGGTGCTGAAGGTTGCGGCGGAATCGAGCGTGCAGCGGATCCTGGAGCTGGTGACCGAGGCGCGCGGGCAGCGCGAGCCCCTGCAGCGGCTGATCGACCGGCTTGGCCAGCCGTACACCCTGGCGGTGCTCGCGTGCAGCGCGCTGGTGTTCGCGGCGTGGTGGCTCGCGCTGGGGAGGGCGGCGACGGACGCCGCGTACACGGCGATCACGCTGCTGATCGTCGCCTCGCCGTGCGCGCTGGTGATCGCGACGCCGACGGCGACGCTGGCGGCGATCGCGCGCGGGGCTCGTGTGGGGCTGCTCTTTAAGGGTGGTGAGTCGATCGAGCGGCTGAGCAGGGCGGGCGCGGTGTGCTTTGACAAGACCGGGACGCTGACGCGGGGCCGCCCCGCGTACCGCGAGCTCATCGCGAGAGACCCGGCGACGGCGCTCCGGCTGCTGAAGATCGCGGGGGAGCTGGAGCGCGACTCGACGCATCCGACGGCGGCCTCGATCACGGGCGCGGCGGACGGCGCGGGCCGAGAGTCGGCGCGGGTGACGGGCGTGCGCGCGGTGGCGGGTCTGGGGATGGCCGGGCTCTCCGACGGGGTCGAGGCGAGGATCGGGGCGCTGCGCTTCGTGGCGGAGGTCGCCGACGACGCGTGCGACCGGTGGCTTCGGGACACGCTGGAGCGGGTGAGGCGCGAGGGGCAGCTCGGCGTGGCGGTGGCGCTCGCGGGCGGGGCGTGCGGCGTGATCGCGCTGCGCGACGAGGTCCGCGTGGGGGCTGGATCGCTCGTGGGCGCCCTGCACGGCCTTGGGATCAAGCCCGTGCGGATGCTGACCGGGGACGACGAGATCGTGGCGCGGCGGATCGCGACCGAACTGGGGCTCGACGCGTACGACTCGTCGCTCCTGCCGGAGGAGAAGGTCGCCATCGTCGAAGGGATGAAGCGGGAGCGGGCGGGGGAGAAGCGCCCGGGGATCGCCGTGATCGGCGACGGCGTGAACGACGCGCCGGCGCTGGCGGCGGCGGACGTCTCGATCGCGGTGGGCTCGATCGGCTCGGACGCGGCGCTGGAGTCCGCGGACATCGTGCTGCTGAGCGAGGACCTCTCGCGGATCCCGTGGGCGGTGCGGCTGGCGCGGGCGACGCGGAGGACGGTCGCGCTGAACATCGCGTTCGCCATCGCGGTGATCGCGTGCATGGCCGCCCTGGTGCTCGCGGGCTCGCTGCGCGGCGAGCGCGTGCCGATGGCGCTCGGGGTGGTGGCGCACGAGGGGGGCACGGTGGCGGTGGTTCTGCACTCGCTCCGGCTGCTGTGGTTCG
>DASRXL010000196.1:0-4299 GCA_035654175.1 Phycisphaerales bacterium | reverse complement strand
CGCACTTGAGACCCAAGCCCGCCCTCCCCGCCTAATCTCCCCCCATGCCCACGCCTCCCCCCCTCGTCATCATCGTCATGGGCTCCAAGTCCGACTGGGAGACCATGTCCCACGCCAGCTCCACGCTGGACACCCTCGGCGTCCCGCACGACGTGCGGGTGCTCTCCGCGCACCGCACGCCGGAGGAGCTCGAGCGATTCCTGGCCGAGTCTCAGGCCCGCGGCGCGCAGGTGGTCATCGCGGGCGCGGGCGGCGCGGCGCACCTCGCGGGCGTCTGCGCCGCGAAGACGACGCTCCCTGTGCTCGGGATCCCGATGAAGACCGAGCTCGCCGGCGGCCTCGACTCGCTGCTCTCGACGGTGCAGATGCCCGCCGGGATTCCCGTCGCCACCTTCGCCACCGGCCGAGCCGGCGCGGTCAACGCCGCAATCTTCGCCACCATGATCCTCGGCCGCTCCAGGCGGGACTACCAGGAGGCTGTCGAGGCCCACCGCAAGGCCGCCGCGGAGAAGGTGCTCGCCGAAGGCGATCCCCGCGTGCGGTCCTGAGCGGGCGATGCCTGGCGTGAGACGTGCGGCACGCGCGCCCCGCGCCGCAGCGTCCATGCAAAAACGCGAGCGGCGCCCGCCTCGGGCGGGCGCCGCTCCTGATTGACGCCGCGAGCGCTCAGCAGCCCGCGTTCCAGTCGTTGAGGTACTGGATGAAGTCCTGCGTGTTGATCACGCCGTCGCCGTTCCAGTCGGCGGTGTCGTCGCCGGCGTTCCACAGGTTGAGGAACTCGATGAAGTCCTGCGTGTTCACGGTCCCGTCGCCGTTGAGATCAACGGGGCACGGCATGCCCAGCGTGCGCAGGTCCGTCTCCGACCACGCGTTCCCGTTCGGGCTCATCCACCTGCCGCGCTGGGCCAGCGGCGAGGCGGCGGGCTCGTAGAGCAAGCGCACCCGCCAGTGCTGCGCCTCGGCCTCCGAGAGCAGGGTGGCCAGCGCCGTCAGCTCCCGCCCCAGCAGGTTCGAGGTCTGCCACAGCGCCCCGCGCTGCAGCCCCGTGCCGTCGAAGGCCTCGCCGAGCGGCTTGACCTCCCACTCCATCTTCACGCGGGTGCGCCCCACCGGCCCCCGTCCGATCGCGCGGATGCGGAACCGGTCCTCGTCGTCGGACATTCCGAGGTGCGCCAGGGGCTCGTCGTCTTCCTGCCGCTGACGCGGGTTGTGCACGATGCCCGGCCCGCCGCCGCCGTAGTAGAGGTACACCATGCCGTCGTTGGCCGCGCCGCCGTCCTCGCGCGGCGCTCCGATGACGACGTCGTCGAACCCGTCGCCGTTCACGTCGCCCGCGCCCGCGACGCTGAACCCGAAGAACGCGTCGGCGACGTCCGGGTCGTCGCGCCAGCCCGAGGCCGCGCTCAGCCCGTCGTCCCCGCCGTGGAACACCCACGCCCGCCCCTCGTCCGTCTCGCCGTTGTCATACCCGTACGCGCCGACGATCACGTCGCTGTACCCGTCGCCGTTCACGTCGCCGGCGGACGCCACCGACGTGCCGTAGAGCGCCTGCGCCTGGTTCGCCTGCGTGTTCCAGTCGTTGCTGCCCGAGAGGCCCGCGCCCGACCCGTGATACACGAACGCCCGGCCCTCGTCCGTCTCGCCCCCGTCGTAGCGGGGCGACGCGGCGATGAGGTCGCTGAACCCGTCGCCGTTCACGTCGCCGGCCGCGGCGACGGCCTGGCCGAAGTACGCATTCGCCTGGTTCGCAACGATCTCCCAGTCGTGCCCAGCGTGTACGCCGCCGGACGACCCGTGGTGCACCGACACGCGCCCGACGTCCGCACCGCCGTCGTCCCAGCGCGGGGCGCCGATCGCGACGTCGCTGTACCCGTCGCCGTTCACATCGCCCGCCGACGAGACCGCCCAGCCGTACCGGGCCCCGGCGTGCCCGCCTTGGAGGATGATCTCCGGGCTCAGCAGACCGAAGTCGGCCCCGTGGTACACGAACGCCCCGCCCTCGCCATCGAAGAACGGCGCGCCCGCGACCACGTCGGCGAACCCGTCGCCGTTGAGGTCGCCGGCGCCGGCGACGCTCGTGCCCAGCCGCGCGTCTGCCTGGCTGGGCTCCGCGCTCCACTCCGCCGGCCCGCTGATGCCGCCCTCACCGCCGTGGAAGCCGTACACCCGGCCCTCGTCGCTCTGCCCGTTGTCGTAGTAGGGGGCGCCGGCGAGCACGTCGTCGTAGCCGTCGCCGTTCACGTCTCCCGCGCCGGCCACCGAGGTCCCGAGCTGCGCCCCCGCCTGCCCGCCCTCGGCGAAGAAGCTGGCGAAGACCTCGGGCCCCTCCGGCCCGCCGTGGAACACCGCGGCAAGCCCCTCATCAGCCTGGCCGTTGTCGAAGAAGGGAGCCCCGACGATCATGTCGGCGTAGCCGTCGCCGTTCACGTCGCCCGCCGGCGCGACCGAGTATCCCAGCTGCGCCTGGCTCTGGTCGCTGAAGACGTTCCACGACGGCGCCGCCTCGATCGCGTCCGGCCCGCCGAGATACACGTACACCTGCGCCGGGTCGACGTTGCCGCCGATGCCGGACTGCCCGATGAGCAGATCGGCATACCCGTCGCCATTGACGTCGCCCGCGGTCGAGAGGCCGTTGCCGAAGACGCCGCCGTCCCGGTTGCCCGACTCGCGCCAGCCCGAGGAGTCGCTCGTGCCGTCCGCCGAGCCGTGGAACACCCAGACCTTGCCGTTGGCGTTGAAGCCGTTCTCGCTGAAGTACCGGGCGCCGACCGCGACGTCGCCGTAGCCGTCGCCATCCACGTCACCCGCGAAGGCGACGCTGCTCCCGTACTGGGCATCCGCCTGGTTGCTCTCGGTTGTCCACGCCGGCGACGCCGCGAGCCCCCGCGATCCGCCCATGTAGATGAAGGCGCGGCCCTCCTCCTGCTGGCCCGCGTCGTACCACTGCGCCCCGACGATCACCTCCGAATACCCGTCGCCGTTGGTATCGCCCGCCGTCGAGACCGCCTCGCCGAACGCGCTGTTGTCCTGGCTGCTCTGGGCGGTCCATGCGGGGTTGACCCCCAGCCCGCTCGCGGAGCCGTGGAACACGAACGCTCTGCCGAAGCGCTCGTCCGGATCTTCGCGCGCCCGCGGTGCGCCGATGATGACGTCGGCGTATCCGTCGCCGTTCACATCGCCCGCGTGGGCGGCGGAGCGACCCATGTCGCTGTTCAACGCGTCGCCGGAGTAGGTCCACTCGGGGGTAATGTCCGCGAGGCCGTCCTCGCTCCCGTGGAACACGAACACGCGGCCGGCGTCCTCCACGCCCCCGGAGTCGTGCAGCGGGGCGCTGATCAGGAGGTCGCCATAGCCGTCGCCGTTCACGTCGCCCGCGCCGGCGACCGCAACGCCGTACGCCGCGCCCTCCTGGAGATGCTCGGTCGCCCAGGTGGCGCCCGCGCCGGGGCCGTTCGCCCGACCGTGGAACACCCACACCCTCCCGCCGTCGTCGTATCCAGGCGCGCCCACCGCGATGTCGCTGTACCCGTCGCCGTTGACGTCGCCGGCGTTGGCGACCGCGCTCAGGCCGGCCTGCACCTGGTTCGGCTCGAAGGTCCAGCTCGGGTCCTCCTCCGGGCCGGCCGCGGAGCCCATGTAGAGGAACACCCTGCCCTCGTGGAACTCGCCGCCGTCGAAGCGGGGCGCGCTCGCGAGGATGTCGTCGTATCCATCGCCGTTCACGTCCCCGGCGGTCGAGACGCTGGTGCCGAACTCGCCCACGTTCTCGGCCACCCACGAGGGGCTCGACGCGAGCGGGTCGATCGTGATCGGGTACGCCGCGCCGCGGTCGTCCACCACGATCGAGAGCGTGGATCCCTCCAGCGCGAGCCGGGCCGGGAGGATTCTCTCCTGGTCGTCGAACACCGCGAGGTGGTCGTAGACGAGCACGGGGTCGCCGTCGGGCGTGCGGAAGTCGATGCGTTGCCCGTTCGAGGAGAGCGTGCCGGTCAGGCTGCCGGTGATGGTCATCTCCACGCGGAGCGGCTCGCCCGGGTCGCCCGAAATCGGTGGGGCGGTGATCGTGAAGCCCTGCTCGAGCCCGCGCTCGCCGTTGATGTACCACTCGACGATCCCGGGACGCTCGTACTCGACGCGGTTGCCGTTGGGAACCGGCTCGACGCCCGTGACGGACTGCCCCGGCGAACCGCGCGAGAGCCCCCCGAACGAGAGCCCCCAACCCCACGCCTCGCCGCCCGCGCACACGTCCCGCGGCTCGATCCACACGCCTCCGGCGCGGAACTCCGTGCGCAGGCCGTT
>DASRXL010000195.1:0-4965 GCA_035654175.1 Phycisphaerales bacterium | reverse complement strand
GGGGCCAGTATGGCTCGCGCGGGCAGTCGGGCTGGGGCTCGCAGGGGCAGCAGGGCACGCAGATGCGCGCCGGGCGCGGTCCCAAGGGCTACAAGCGCTCCGACGAGCGGATCAAGGAAGAGGTGTGCGACATGCTGATGGGCGCATACGACCTCGATTCCGAGGAGCTCGAGGTGGGGGTGAAGGAGGGCGAGGTGACGCTGACGGGCAGCGTGACGTCGCGCAACGACAAGTGGGAGGCCGAGCGGCTCGCGGAATCGGTGCTCGGCGTGAAGGACGTGATCAACCAGCTCCGGGTGAAGCGGCAGAGCGAGCGCTCGGAGTCTGAGGGACGCACCTCGGGCGAGTCCGGGTCGCAGCGCGGCAATGGGGCTTCGACGAGCGAGCGGTCCACGACGTCGCGCACGGCGACGTCGGCAAGAACCTGACGCGGGAGCGGCCTCGGCGTCGCGCGCCGGCGCCGGGCGCGAACTCCCGGCGGCACACACGAACTGACACCCCCGCGCGGCACGTCCGGCCGCGCGGGGGTCGGCTTTTTGGAGCACCGCGCGCAGAGGCGGACGGGGCCGCGGGTTGACGCGCATCCGGATCGAGGTGCTTGGGCGGCTCGGCGAAGGGCCGCACGCCGGGAGGAGGCATCATGATCCGCGGGCGCCGCGAGCGCGGAGCTCGCGGGATTCATCGGGTGGGTGTTCCCGGAGCCGGTGATCGATGAAACGGGCCTAGACGGACGGTACGACTTCCGGGTGAGGTGGGATCTCACGGCGGCGCTTGACGCGCCGGAGGGGCTGCACTCGGCACTGCGGGCGATCGGCCTCGGGCTCGTGGCGGGCGAGCGACCCGTCCGGCGGCTGGTTCTCGAGCCGCGGCGGTGAAGCGGGCGCGCGACCAGCGGCGGGCGCTCTCGCTCAGCACGCGGACCGCCGCCGCCGCGGGGGAGCGTCGGCGGCGGTCCGGCTGGCTCGCGCCCGTGCGGGCATCAGTGCTTCCTCTCCATCACACCCTCGAAGCTCTTGAACTCCTTGCCGTCGGGGCCGGTGCCGTAGCCGACGGAGGTGTGCCGGTCGGGATCGGACATGTCGCTGACGTAGCGTGAGTGGACGCGCTGGCCGGTCATCGGATCGAGGACGTCGCCCTCGAAGGTCATGGTCTTTCCATCGGGGCTCATCTCGCCGTTCATGAAGCTCATGTGGGTCGCCATGTTCTCGATCCAGACGCTCTCGTATCGGTGCTCGACGGTGTTGTAGCCGATGATGCCCATGCCGCGGAACTCGTCGTCGGAGCCTTCCATCGAGCCGGTGACGTGCTCGATGACGAACCGCCCGTCCATCGCCCATTCGCGGGTGACGGAGCCGACGGACTCCATGGGCTCGGCGCCCGGCGTCATCCACATCTTGACCGTGCCCTCCCACTCGCCGATGAGGGGCTCGAGGGCCTTGTGGTGCTCGCCGGGCTGCATCCACGCCATCGCGGCTTCGTCCCTCTCCGGCTGGTCGGGCTGGAAGAACGAGGGCGAGGCCACGAGACCCGCCGCGAACGCGACGGCCCCGGCGACCGACACGACGACGATGCTCTTTCGCTGTGACATGGCTCTTGCTCCTGGGGGTTCTGACGACCTTGAGCGTGCAGTCTACCTCGGGATGCCCGGGGGAGCCGCGGGACCATTCGGCTAGACTGCGGGCATGGCCTTCGATTACTCGTACCCGTATTCGTCGCAACGGGCGCCGGTCTTCGCCCGGAACGTGGTCGCGACCAGCCATCCGCTGGCGGCGCAGGCGGGGCTGGAGATGCTCCGTCAGGGGGGCAATGCCGCGGACGCCGCGGTCGCGACGGCGATGGCCCTGACGGTGCTGGAGCCCACGTCCAACGGGATCGGCGCGGACAACTTCGCGCTGGTGTGGGCCGGCGGCGGGCTGCACGGTCTGAATGGGTCGGGGCGGGCGCCGCAAGGGCTGCGGCGGGAGCGGTACGAGGGGATGGAATCGATCCCGACGCGCGGTTGGGACGGCGTGACGACTCCCGGGGCGGTCTCGGGCTGGGTGGCGCTGGCGAAAGACTTCGGGTCGCTCCCGCTCACGACGCTGGCGGGGCCGGCGATCCGGTATGCCCGTGAGGGCGCCGCGGTCCCGCCGGAGATCGCGCACTACTGGGGGATCGCGGCGCGGGCGTACGACCCGGCGAGGTTCGCGCCGTGGTTCGAGACGTTCACGAGCGGCGGGCGCGCGCCGGGGACGGGGGAGGTGTTCAAGCTCCCGCACCACGCGGACACGCTGGAGCGCATCGCGGCGAGCGAGGGGCGCGAGTTCTACGGGGGCGCCCTGGCCGAGCAGATCGAGGCCGCCGCGGTCGCGGGCGGCGGGGACCTCCGCCTCGGGGACCTGGCGTCGCACAAGGCGGAGTGGGTGCGCCCGATCAGCCTCGACTATCGGGGCTGGCGGCTGCACGAGATCCCGCCGAACGGGCAGGGGCTGGCGGCGCTCTTGGCGCTGGGCATCCTGCGCGAGCTCGACATGGCGGCGCAGGGGCCGGACACGGTCGAGAGCCTGCACCTCTCGATCGAGGCGATGAAGCTGGCGTTCGCCGACGCGCACCGGTACATCGCGGACCCGGCGTGGATGGACGTCGACGTCGCGCGGCTGCTGGATCGGGGCTACCTCGCCGAGCGAGCGGCGCTGATCGATCGCTCGCGTGCGCAGGACTTCGCGCACGGAGCTCCGAAGCCGGGGGGCACGGTGCTGCTCACGACGGCGGACGCCGACGGGAACATGGTGAGCTTCATCCAGTCGTGCTACACCGGGTTCGGGTCGGGCGTGGTTGTGCCGGGGACGGGGATCGCGCTGCAGAATCGCGGGTGCTGCTTCACGCTGGAGAGGGGCCATCCGAACGAGGCCGCGCCCGGCAAGCGGCCGTATCACACGATCATCCCGGGGTTTGTGACGCGGGCGGGGGAGGGGGGCGAGCGGCCGGTGATGGCGTTCGGCGTGATGGGCGGCTTCATGCAGCCGCAGGGGCACATCCAGGTGCTGATGCGGATGGCGGACCACAACCAGAACCCGCAGAGCGCACTGGATGCGCCGCGCTGGCAGGTGGACCGGGGTCGGGGCGTGACGGTGGAGCCGGGCTTTGCGCCGGAGGTGTACGAGCGGCTGCGGGGGATGGGGCACGAGCTGGAGGTCGCGGGCAGGCGCGGGGCGAGCTTCGGGCGCGGGCAGGTGATCTTCAGGCTGGAGGACGGGTATTGCGCCGGTTCGGACCTGCGGTGCGACGGGCAGGCGGTGGGGTTCTAGCGCGGGCGGCGCGATCGCGCCGGACGGGGCGTGTCGCGCGGCGTGGGGGGGGCCTGCAACCAAAGCAAAGCCCCCGAGCGGCGTGCTCGGGGGCGTGTGGTCGGCGTGGAGTTGTGCTGCTTTAACGGCGGCGGCGGATCGCGGCGAGACCGCCGAGGCCGAGCAGCGCGGCTGCGGAGGGCGCCGGCACGGGGACCTTGTCGGATCCGCCGTTGCTGAGGCCGCGGAAGCGGGCGACGAAGTCGAACTCGTTCGGGCCGTTGACGAACGAGGAGGCGGAGAGTGAGCCGGCGTCGGAGGCGGTGACGGCGAAGGTGAACATGGCCGAGCCGCCGACGGGGATGCCGCCGTTGGGCGAGCCGCCGCCGGTCCAATCAGCGCCGAGGGCGGCGCCGGCGAGATAGTTGCCGAAGGGGGGCGCGGCCTCGTTGCCGGTGTCGAGGAAGTTGGCGTTGGTCGCGGACGAGAGCGCGGCGGCGACGGTGGGATCGATCGAGTCGATGTTGAACACGAAGCCCGTGAGATAGCCGCCAACGGCGGGGGGCGTGTCGTTGTTCAGCGTGATCACGACGGTGCCGTTGGAACCGCCGTTGAAGGTGTAATCGATCGAACCGCTGAAGGTGGCGCCGGTCTGCTCGGTGCTGTCGCCGATCGAGCCCGAGATCCCGACGATGTCCGCGCTTGCGGCCGAGCCGAGCGCGCAGACGATCGCGCCCATTGCAACAAGTCTGGCAGTCATGGTGTGCTCCCTGTCTCTCTTTGCGGGCTTTCCCCGCATCCTCCGCCGCACCGCTGCTCTCCCTGGAGCCCGGGGGCATCCATAGTGTGCGTTCCCTCGGGCCCGGAGTCAATAGGCACAGACGATCTTGTTGATTATGCCCCACGAACGCGGGCCCACTCGGCCGGCACATCTCTCCCGGCGGGCACAAAGGGACTCGGTGCCGGGGCGGGGAAGGGCCCGGGCCGGGGAACGCCGCGCTTCGACGCGAGTGATAAGCAATCGCTTATCACTTCGCGCACAGGCTCAACGGAGGGGCGGGGCCAGCGCGCGCCGCGGCGTGTAGACTGCCGGCCCCGCGGGGCGTGGGGGAACCGGGAGCAGCAGGGCCGATGTACACCGCGAGCGCCGGAGTCATTCTCCCAAGCACCGTGACGGGATCCTGGCCGCGCCCCCGCTGGTTCGACGCGGGCATGTGGGGCCGGCCGCTGGACGCGTGCATGCTGGACGTGCGGTTCCGGGAGAAGCTGCAGGACGCGCTGGCGGTGGTGGTGAGCGACCAGGAGCGGGCGGGGCTCGACCTCGTGACGCACGGGGACTTTCACCTCGACGAGGACCTCGCGGGGCGCTCGTGGCACCACTATCCGCTGCAGCGCTGGGCGGGGCTCGACGGCGACAACCTGCAATCGGAGAAGGCGCGCTCGCCCTGGCTGCGCTACCCGCCGGGGACGCTGCTCAACGAGATCTACACGGGCTGGCGGTGGCCGGTCGTCACCGACAAGATCGAGCACCGGCCGCTGGGCTACGACAAGCTCTGGCGCATGACGCAGGCGCGGACGCGGAAGCCCGTCAAGTTCGGCACGTGCTGCTCGCAGGTGATGGCGCTGTTCCTCGACATCCACACGGACAAGTACACGGACAAGCGGCAGGTGATCTGGGACATGGCCGAGGCCATGAACA
>DASRXL010000194.1:0-9721 GCA_035654175.1 Phycisphaerales bacterium | reverse complement strand
CTCGGGCTGGTCGCCGCTGCCCCCGTGGGGGAGGCCCGCGTCGATCAGCGTCTCGTCCTGATCGCCGGCGTAGAGCACCTGCGCGATCTCGAGCTGGCGGACATTGCTCTGGCATTGCACGGCCTGCGCCGCGAGCCGGGCCTTCCCCAGCGCGGGCAGCAGGATCCCGACGAGCAGGGCGATGATCGCGATCACCGCCAGCAGCTCGATCAGGGTGAATCCCTGTCGGTGCATGGTCGCCTCCCCGGCGGGCGCGAGGCCACGCCGCTACGAGGGCGGATGTGTCGTGAATGATGAACGAGCGTCAGGCGCGGGCCAGGCGCCAGGGCGGACCGCGCGGATTGCTCTCGGAGCCGAGCTTGCGGGGACGCACCGGAGCCGGAGCACGCTCGACCACAGGCTCCGCGCAGCGATCGAGCCGCAGCGCCAGCGAGGCGGCGGGGGCAACCCCGGCCCGCTTCGCCAGGCCGAGCTGCACGCACACCGAGCATTCGCTCTCGTCGTGATCGCCGGGGGACGCGGGGCCGCGGCGATCGGATCGGTGGTCGATCCCGCCCGAGGAGGTCTCGCCCGCGGCCGACGCGTGGACGTGCGCCGCGTCAATCGTGGAGCGGTCGAGCAGCCTGTGGACGCCCGGCGCCAGCGGCAGCCATATCCCGAGGACGAGCACGCCGACGACGACGAGCCAAGCCCTTGGCCCGTTGGTCAACGCCCTCGATCTCGGCAGCCTCGTCGTCACGCACCGCCCCCTCTTGCGAACGCATTCTCATTATGAGGATCCGGACGCCCGGGTCAAGCCGCTCCCGCCGGAGCGCGGCGGGGTTTCGCTCGGCGGTACCATCGCCCGAACGGAGGTTCGCCCGGCATGGCCTGGTCCATCCAATCCGAATGGCTCAAGCGGATCTCCCTCGCGGACAAGTGCGTCATCCTCTTCGGCGGGGCGGTGGTGCTGATCGTGCTGGTCGCCCTCTCGGTGCCGTGGCTGCGGATGGGGGCTCTGGTCGACGTCGGCCAGCTCGAGCTCAGCCGCAACCTCGCGATCGTCTGGTCGGAGGCGCACCGGGCTGAGGGGGGCGGGGCGGTCGCGGCGGAGATGGCCCGGGCCGCGGGCTTCGAGGCCGAGCGGCTCACGCCCGAGGAAGCGCGTGCGCGCGCGGCGGGGGACCGGGTGCTGCGCCGGATGCTCCGCCGGCTGGAGTCCGACCCCGGACGGGAGGGGGCGCAGCACGCCCGCTGGGAGGGCGCGACCCGCGTGTACCGGTATCTCGGGGCCGAGCGCGACCCGGAGCACCAACTGCTCACGGTGGTCCACCTCGCCCGCCGCTCGACGGTCGCCGCGGGGCAGTTGGTGGTGAACACGGTCTATCTGCTCAGCGCGGGCACGCTGGTGCTGGGGCTGGCGCTGGTGGTGTTCTACCAGATCACGCACAAGATCATCCTGGGCCCGGTGCGGAGCCTGCGCGAGACGGCCGACCGGGTGCGCTCGGGCGAGCTGAGCGTGCGCAGCGAGATCGAGACCGGCGACGAGTTCCAGGAGCTCTCCGAGACCTTCAACGGCATGCTGGAGAACCTCTCGACGACCAACGACCAGCTCCGCGCCATCAACGCGGCGATGGACGTGAAGCTCAGCGAGCTGGCCGAGGCCAACAGCGTGCTCTTCGAGACCAACACGCTCAAGAGCGAGTTCCTGGCGAACGTGAGCCACGAGCTGCGCACGCCGCTGAACTCGATCATCGGCTTCGCCGAGCTCCTGCTCGAGATCGCCGAGCGCGAGCGGGCGGCCGCCGCCCAGGCCGGCGCCGACGGCGGCAAGCGCGTGCGCTACCTCGAGAACATCGTGTCGGCCAGCCGCAGCCTGCTCGCGCTGATCGAGGACCTGCTCACGATGGCCCGCCTCGAGGCCGGGCGCGTGGACCTGCACCTCGAGCGAGTCAACGTGCGCGACGCGTGCGAGGGGCTGGTGGCGCTGATTCAGCCGCAGGCGGATAGAAGCGGCGTGCTGGTGCGGGGGGAGGTGATCGGCGATCTGCCCCTGCTGGAAACCGATCCCCGCCGGTTCCAGCAGATCGTTTTTAACTTCCTCAGCAACGCGGTGAAGTTCACCGGCCCCAAGGGCTCGGACCACCGTCAGGGCGAGGTGGTGCTCCGCGCCGAGCGCCTGCCGCCGGGGCACGCCGAGGACGACCGCGAGCGCGTCCGCGTGAGCGTGATGGACAACGGGCCCGGCATCCCGCCCGAGGAGCACGAGCGCGTCTTCGAGAAGTTCCGCCAGCTCGGGGAGGGCCCGACGCGCCAGTTCGGCGGCACCGGGCTCGGGCTTGCGATCGCCAGGGAGCTGGCGCACCTCCTCCAGGGCGAGATCCAGGTCGTGAGCGACGTCGGGCGCGGGGCGATGTTCAGCCTCATCCTGCCTGTCACGTTCAACCACGCCCGCGCCGCCGAGCAGCTGCTCGAAGGGCGATTCCGCGGGGCGCTGGCGGGAAGACGGCGGTGGGGGTGAGGCGAAGGATGAAGGATGAGCCCCCGATTGTTTGCGGGTGGATGATTCCCCTTCGTCGCTCCCTGGCTCCGTCGCTTCTTACCGCAGCCGCCCATCGCCCGTCACCGCGTTCACGTAGTGCCGGATCTCCGGGCGCCGATCCCGCGCATCGCGGAACTCGACCGTGATCACGTCGATCCGGACCGCGCGCCCCGCCAGCAGCGGGTGCGCCGCCAGGCTGCGGGCGGTGCGCGCGAGCCGGCGCCGCTTGTCCGCGTGGATCGCGGCGGTTGTCGCGGGCGAGCGGTCGCCCTCGGCCCGTACCCGCGTCTTCACCTCCACCAGCACCGCCGCGCCGCTCGCCCTGTGCAGGCACACGATGTCCGCCTCCCCGCCCGGGGTGTCGAGGTTCCGGGCCAGGATGCGGTACCCCGACCGGCGCAGCCTCGCCGCGGCCAGCCGCTCGCCCCGCCGCCCCAGGCGCAGGTGCTTGGCCCCCGCGCCGCCGGGGATCAACCGGCCCAGCAGCGCTCCGGCCCGCGACTTAACCCCAGGCTTGGTCGGCGTCATGGCCCGTCGGGCTGGTAGTACCACTGCTCGGCCACGTCCACCAGCCCGAACGTCAGCGAGCGCAGATCGTTCTCGTTAATGCCGGCGCGGGTGAGGATCTTCAGCAGATACCTCGTCTGCTCCTCCGCGCGGCGCTGCTCCGTGATCTGGTCCCGGAGCTGGAGCTGCACGTCGTACAGCGACTGCGAGTTGTCCTCGATGCGGTCGAGGTACACCCACCGGGTCACCGTCCCCAGCTCCAGCGGCCCGGCCCACTCGCCCGGAGAGAGCCCCGCCGCGGCCTCCTGCTGCGCCGCGATGCCGAACAGCTCCGTGTTCTCCAGCCCCTCCGGGATCTGCCGGACGTGCGGCGACGGATCGAGGTTCCGCTCGTCTTCGGCCACAACGGGGAAGGGCTCGGACTTCAGCCGCTCGCCGATCGCCCCGACCGCCTCCGCGTCCGCCGTCGGCACGGCGATCGTCAGGAACACCGCCTGGGGCGGGGGGTTGTACTTGTCGAGGTTCCGCTCGTACTCGAGCTGCAGGTCGCGCGACGAGACCTGCACACGGTTCCACACCTTGTTCTGCACCTGCTCGCGGATCAGGAGCAGCCGCTCCCGCTCGCGCTTGGCCTCCTCCAGGCTCGTCCCGAGCGTCTGGCGCAGCCGCTCGTCGGCCAGGGTCGGGCTGCCGTAGTTCGCCGCCACGACGTCCCGCTCGAACCGCTCCAGGAACACGCGCAGGCCCGCCGTCTCCTCCGGCGTCAGCGCGGCCCGCGCCTCCGCGAGCAGCAGCTCGTCGGTCAGTTGCCGGTACAGCTCGCCCTTGATCGCCTGCACCGCGAATTCGCGCCACTCCTCGCGCGACCTGCCCGCCGACTCGGCCCGGAGGCGCGCCCCCATCGGCTCGAGCCACTCGCGCGCCCGCAGCGGCCGCCCGTTGATGTCGCCCACCAGCGCATCCACCAGCTCGAGATCCTCAGGGCCGAGCTCCGCGCCGGATGCGCCGTCCGCCGGCGCGCCGGTTCCCTCTCCCTCGGCCGGCGCGTCGGCCGATGCCTCCGGGGGCGCGCCCGCCTCCACCACGACCTCCCCAACCCCCTCCCGCGCCTCCGACTCCTCGAGCGTCCGGATCTGCACCCGCTCGGCCCGCGGGCGCTCGGGCGCGTACGCCGGGAGCGGACGCTCCGGGGCGGCCGGCGCATCCGGGGCGCGGAAATCCTCCGGCGTGAGCCGCTCGACCGATCGGAACGCGGGTCCCGAGCGCGAGGCGCAGCCGTGGAGCGCGAGAACCGCCGCGGCTATCGCGGCGACGCGGACGAGGGGCCGCGGTGCGCGGCGTCGGGGGGCTGCGGGTCCGTCTACCATGCCAGTGAAGCGTAGCAGAAAGGACGACCACCATGTCCGAAGCCGACCGGCCGAAGATCATCATCGACGACGACTGGAAGGCGCAGGCGCAGGCCGAGAAGGCCAAGCTCGCCGAGCAGGAGAGGGCCAAGCAGACGGCGACCGTTCGCCCCGCCGCAGGGGGCGCCCCAGGGCCGGCGGCCCCCGGCGCGCCCGCCGAGTCGGACGAGATCGGCTTCCAGGACCTTGTGCAGGTGCTCGCGAGCCAAGCTCTCCTCTACATGGGCGCGTTCCCGGATCCGCAGAGCGGCCGGGCCGTCGTCTCGCCGCCGGTCGCCAGGGCGCACATCGACCTGCTCGGCGTGCTTGAAGAGAAGACCAGGGGCAATCTCACCGACGAGGAGAAAAAGCTCCTGGAGGGTGTGCTCCACGAGCTCCGCATGCAGTTCGTCGAGCTGGGCAAGGCGATCGACCAGGCGATCAAGGAAGGGCGCATCTCGCCGGCGCAGGCGGCCTCCATGAACTCGCCGGGAACGCCGCCGGGGGCAGCACCGGGGATGCCCCGGAGCTGATCGCAGGGGCGACTCTTTCGGACGCTCGGCTACACTTTTGCGACCTCTCGCTCGTGCGAGCCTGCACCTCCACCGCTTGGATGCGACGCCGCCGCGATCCGGTGCGCGTCTTTGGAAGGGTTCGAGTCGTGGCCAGAACCGATGGTTGGTTGGAGCGTCACCACTTCCTCCTCCGCAGATTGCATTCGTTGACCGGGGTGGCGCCGATCGGCGTCTTCCTCCTGTTCCACCTCACCACCAATGCCTCGATCGTCTGGGGGCGGGTGAGCGGCGGCGGCGCGTACGGCGGCCACGGCGGCGTCACCACCTTCCAGCACGAGGTCAACTTCATCCACAGCCTGCCCGCCCTGCTGCTCATCGAGATCTTCGGGCTGTGGCTGCCCCTGATCTTCCACTCCCTGCTCGGCATCGTGTACGCCGCCGGCGGGCGATCGAACGTGTCGCGCTACGGCTACCAAGACAACTGGCGCTACTCGCTCCAGCGCGTCAGCGGCTACGTCGGCTTCCTCTTCATCTTCTACCACGTCGCGACGCTGCGATGGGGCTGGACATTCCTTGTGCCCGGCGGCACGGAGTGGAAGGCCGAGTACGCGGCGTCCACGATGGCGGCGGCGCTGCGCGGCGGCGAGGCCGGGATTACGCCGCTGGGCTATCTCGTCTCCGCCTTCTACATGGTGGGTGTCTCACTTCTGGTCTTCCATCTCGCCAACGGGCTCTGGACGGCGGCGATCACCTGGGGGCTCACGATTTCCGAGAAGGCCCAGCGCCGCTGGGGACAGGTGTGTGCCGCGATTGGCTTCGTGCTCATGGGGATGGCGTGGGCCGGCGTGATCGGCTTCGCCACGCTCGGCCACACCGAGGCGAGGCTGATCGAGGATGGGATTCTCGGCGGGCACGGCCCCGAGACCGACGCGGGCGGGCCCGCGCCCGATGTCGCCTCCGCGCCGGATCCCGAGGCAACCCGGCCCGGCTCCTGAGCCGGCAAGCCCCGACCCTGCGCGGGCGCGACGACGAACGAGGGAACTTCAAGCGATGGCACAACAACGCGTGATCGTGGTGGGGGGCGGGCTCGCGGGCCTCGCGGCGTCGATCCGCATCGCCGAGGCGGGGCTCGCCGTCGACCTTTTCTCCCTGGTGCCCGTCAAGCGCTCCCACTCCGTGTGCGCCCAGGGCGGCATCAACGCCTGCAACGAGGTCGCGCGCCAGCAGGGCTATTCCGAGTACGAGCACTTCGACGAGACGATCTACGGCGGCGACTTCCTCGCCGACCAGCACCCCGTGCTCGAGATGGCCAACTGGGCCCCCAAGATCATCGACCTGCTCGACCGCATGGGCGTGCCCTTCAACCGCACCGCCGAGGGCTTCCGCGACCTGCGCCTCTTCGGAGGCTCGCTCTTCAAGCGCACGCACTTCGCCGGCGCCACCACCGGCCAGCAGCTCCTCTACGCCCTCGACGAGCAGGTGCGGCGAATCGAGGCCGACGGCCTCGTCACCAAGTACGAATCGTGGGAGTTCCTCTGGCCCGTGCTCGCAGAGGGCGCCAGCGCCGCGCGCTGCGTCGGCATCGTCGCCCAGGACCTCCGCACCATGCAGGTCCGCGCCTTCCGCGCCGACGCGGTCATCATGGCCACGGGCGGCGCCGGGCTCGTCTTCGGCAAGAGCACCAACTCCGTCATCTGCACCGGCGCTGCGCTGTCGCGCTGCTACCAGGCCGGCGCCGCCTACGGCAACCCCGAGATGATCCAGGTCCATCCGACCGCCGTGCCCGGCGCCGACAAGCTCCGCCTCATGAGCGAGTCGGCCCGCGGCGAGGGCGGTCGCGTCTGGGTTCCCCGCAAGAAGGGCGACGCCCGCCCGGCGACGCAGATCCCCGAGTCCGAGCGGCTCTACTTCCTGGAGGAGAAATACCCCAAGTACGGCAACATCGTCCCGCGCGACATCGCCACGCGCGAGATCTTCGACATCTGCGTGAACCACGGCATGGGCGTCGGCGGAGAGAACCAGGTCTACCTCGACCTGACGCACAAGGACCCCGAGTATCTCACGCGCAAGCTCGGCGGCATCCTCGAGATCTACGAGAAGTTCGTCGGCGTCGATCCCCGCCACGAGCCGATGCGCATCTTCCCGGGCGTCCATTACTCGATGGGCGGCCTGTGGACGCAGTACACGCCGGGCAACTACCGGCCCGACGCGCCCAAGCCCGCGCACAAGTCCGGCGCGGTGCCGCCGTGCGACGCCGAGGTCGGGCGCGGCATGCTCCCGGGCGCCCCCAACAACATGCAGACCAATATCGAGGGCCTCTACGCCTTCGGCGAGGTCAACTTCGCCTTCCACGGAGCCAACCGCCTCGGCGCCAACGCCCTGCTCAGCTGCATCTTCGACGGCCTCTTCAGCGGCGTCAGCGTCGCCAACTACGTCAGGGAGGGCTCGCCCTCCAGGGCGCCCGCCGAGTCGCTGCCCGCCGCCGCCTTCGACGCGGTCGTCGAGCAGGAGAGCCGCAAGCAGAAGGCCATCCTCGACACCGTCGGCAAAGGCGACGCCGCCGACGAGACGAACCCGTACATCATCGGACGCGAGATGGGCGTCGAGATGACCGCCGCGTGCACGGTCGTGCGCGAGGAGCGCCGGCTGCAGCAGTGCCGCGCCAGGCTCGCGGAGCTGCGCGACCGCCACCGCCGCCTCCGGCTCGCCGACGGGGCGATGTGGTCCAACCAGGCCCTCAGCCACGCCCGCGCCGTCGGCGACATGCTCATCGTCGCCGAGGCGATGGTGCTCGGCGCCGTCACCCGCAAGGAGAGCCGCGGGGCCCACTATCGGATCGACTACCCAGAGCGCGACGACGACAACTTCCTCAAGACCACGTACGTGAGCTACGACTCCGCGCGCGGAGAGCCCCGCGTCGAGCTGCGCGACGTCGATTGCTCGCTCGTCCGCCCCCGCGCCCGAACGTACGGGCGCGTCGAGAAGCCCGAAACCACCGCAACGCAGATCCCCGCCGCGCCCGCGGCCGTGTGATGCATCGACGGAGACCCTGTCCATGACGTCGGGAACCTCGAACGGCCGGCCCGGAGGAGCCGCTCCGCGGAGCGGGAGAAAGATCCGCCTGCGCATCAAGCGATGCGACGGGCCGGGCAAGGCCTCGCGCTGGGAGACCTTCGAGGTCCCCGTCGAGCCGGGCTCGAACATCATCTCCTGCCTGCAGTCCGTTGCCGCCAGGCCCGTCACGGTCGAGGGCGTCCGCACCACTCCGGTGGTCTGGGACGCCAACTGCCTCGAGGAGATCTGCGGCGCCTGCACCATGCTCATCAATGGCAAGGTGCGCCAGAGCTGCTCCGCGCTCATCGACGCCTACGCCCCCAACGAGGGCGACGAGATCACCCTCGAGCCCATGAGCAAGTTCCCCGTCATCCGCGACCTGTGGGTGGACCGCTCGCGCATGTTCCACTATCTCAAGCGCGTCAGGGGCTGGGTGCCCGTGGA
The DNA here is from genome assembly GCA_035654175.1 of Phycisphaerales bacterium. Taxonomy (GTDB): domain Bacteria; phylum Planctomycetota; class Phycisphaerae; order Phycisphaerales; family UBA1924; genus PNC22. The sequence goes on along the minus strand of DASRXL010000194.1, from coordinate 1,295 downwards.
CGGCACCTACGACCTCGGCCCCGGCCCGCGCGAGAAGCCGGAGAAGCAGGCCGTCCGCTACGTGCTCTCGACCTGCATCACCTGCGGCTGCTGCCTGGAGGCCTGCCCGCAGTTCCTCCTCGGGGAGGATCCCGCCGGATGGGACAGCTCCTTCATCGGCGCCCAGGCGATCAGCCAGGCCCGGCTCTTCAATCTCCACGAGACCGGCGCCCAGCTCAAGAGCGAGCGGCTCGGCGCGCTTATGGGGCCCGGCGGCATCACCGACTGCGGCAACGCGCAGAACTGCGTGAAAGTGTGCCCGAAGGAGATCCCGCTCACCGAATCCATCGGCGCCGTGGGACGCGCCACCACCATCCACGCCATCGCGAGGTGGTTCACAGGGCGGTAGGTCCCGTCTGGCCGGCGCGGAACGGTTCTGCCGCCTGAGCGGGCGCGTGTCCGTGGCCTCTCGCCCCTGCGAGCTTGGGTCGACGCGCACGCCGGCCGATGTTCCGGCGCGATGAGCACCGACCTTCAGAGCGGCACAACCCGGGCGGCAGGGCTCAGCACCCCGCAGGCGGTTCTCGCGGCGTGCGCAGTGGTGGTCACCGGCCATCTACTCGGCGTGGCGTGGCTCTCGGAGACGGTGCTCGGCCTGCCCGCCGGCTTGTGGGTTATCGGCCTGGGAGCGTGCGTGTGCAGCGCGTCGACGCGCCGACGCATCGCGGGGGCGGTTGACGCCGCTTGGTGCCTGATCGAGCCGGGCGTTCGCGCCCGGCCCCGCGCAACGGATGCGGAGCCCAACACCCGCGGCGTCGGGTGGTGGCCCCGGGGGAGTGTCGCCGCCTCAATCGTGGACGCGTCCACCCGCGCCGCGGGCGCGGCCGTACGAGCGGCGCTCGTGCCGCTGTGGGGAGCCGAGGTCGCCTACGTGGGCAGCGCCCGGGCTCGTGCCGAAGAGTGGCTCGCGCGACTGGCCTGGCCCACCCGCCCGCTCCGGATCGGGCTGCGCATGCCCGCCGACGAAGCCGAAGCCTTGGCGAGCGCCCCGGGCGCGGCCCGGGTCGAGTGGTTCGACCTGACCTCGTGGGACGACCCACAGGCGGCCTGTCGGCGGCACCTGCTCGACGCGGTCGCCTACCACGAGGGCGAGGGCCCCGTGCGCATCGTCACGCTCGAGCGCCCCGGTCACTGCGCCGGCATCATCGAGTGGGCCGATCTCCGGGGAGAGCTGACCATCGCATCGCTGTTCCCCGCGAGAGTCGATCCCGCCGCCGTGGTTGTCGAGGGGGCCACCCGCACGAGGGTCCGTGAGG
>DASRXL010000193.1:0-9570 GCA_035654175.1 Phycisphaerales bacterium | reverse complement strand
CAGTTCGGGCCGCGGACGTTCAACTTCGCGCAGGTCGTGCTCTCTGTCCGCGAGCTGGCCGGCGACTCGGAGCTGGGGCTCCAGGTGGGCGTTCCCGTCACCGACCTGGTCGCCGAGGGGGCCGACGGCAGCCGCTACTTCTTCACCGTGCTCGACGCCGCGCCCGAGGCCGTGCCGGCGTCGATCGATGACGTGCTCGACCGCGAGGCCATGGTCGCCGACTGGCGCGCCCTCCGCAGGTGCGAGCAGCTCGCCGGCTCGGGCTCCGAACTCGCCGCCCGCGCCGCCGCAGAAGGCTTGGAGTCGTTCGCCGCGAGCTTCGGCGCCGCCGAGGCCGAGCCGCCGGCCGAGGAGGGCGCAGAGCCGCCCGCCCCGCGCCAGAAGGTCACGGTGGACAAGAATGCGCGGGTGTTCGAGGACCAGACGAGCGGCCTGGGCGCCGCGGAGAACAGCCCCGAGGCGATCGACGCGATCCGGGAGCAGGCGACGACGATCGACCCGCTGAAGCCCATCGACGAGGTGCCGATGGAGCAGCGGATCACGGCGGCGCCGGTCCCGAGCAAGCTCGGCGTGCTCGTGGCGCAGATCAACGGCGTCCAGCCGCTGACCTGGGAGACCCTCCCCAACTACGCCGACTACGCCACCCGCGTGCATTGGCAGCGGACGTTCGAGGGCGTGGGGATCCCGTTCCCGTTCCAGTTCGAGCCTCTGAAGGAGCGCCACGCGTTCTCGATGCGGCGCGGGCCCGAGGAGGAGGAGGAGGACGCCGGCGCGGAGGCGACGCCCCCCGCCGCGACGCCCGAGGCTCCCGCGACGACCGCCGGCTGAGCCGCGCGGCGCACGGCACGCGAGAAGGGCCGACCCGCCCGTCGGCTCACACCCGTTGCGCGGCCCACCCGCCGTGCATGAAGCGCCCGACGAAGAGTGCGCAGCGGATCAGGATCTCGACGCACAGCCCGATCCAGAGGCCCGTGAGCGTCGGCTCGTGGGGGAAGGGGTTCGGCAGCGTGCCGCCTCCCGGGAGCGGCATCTCCACCCCGGAGAACAGGTAGGCCAGGGGCAGGCGCACGAGGTAGGTCGTCGCCCACGTGATGATGAACACGGCCCGCGTATCGCCCACCCCGCGGAGCGCTCCCCGCATGATGATGGAGAGCGCGAACGGAATCTGCACGAACCCCGCGATCACCAGCAGGTCGGGGACCAGGCGCAGGTGCTCCTCCTGCGAGCTCAGCAGCGACGCGAGCTGCCTCGGCAGCAGCAGGAACAGCAGCCCGAGGCAGCCCATGAGCGCCGCCCCGATGAAGGCGCACCGCCACACCGCGCGCCGCGCGAGGCGTGGGCTCCCCGCCCCCAGGTATTGGCCCGCGAGCGTCGCCGCGGCGAGGCTCATCGCGAATCCGGGCAGGAAGCTGAACGACTCGATGCGGATCGCGAGGATGTGGGCGCCGGTCATGCCCGGGCCCTCGCTCAGATGGATCACGAAGGCGAGCACGAGGAAGTTGCCGACCCACATGCCGAACGTCTCGAAGAAATTCGGCAGGCCGACGCGCACGAGCCGGAGCATGGTGTGCCAGTGGGGGCGGAGCCGACGCCGGAGCAGCCGCACGCCGCCGACGCCGCGCACGAGCATCAGCATCACGATGGCGCATCCCGCGGCGTTGGCGATCACGGTGCCCCAGGCGATGCCGGACACGCCGAGCTGGACGGGCGAGGGGTTGGCGAGCACGACCTCGAGCCTGGTTGCGCCGTCGGGCTCGTGCACAAGGCGCGTGAGGTCCACGCCGCAGAGCAGCCAACTGGACACGATATTGACGACGTTCACCACGACCATTGACCAGAGCGGCCGGACCGAGTCGCCGGCGCCGCGCAGCGCGGCGATGCACGTGCCGAGGATGGCCATGAAGGGAGTTCCGGCGGCGACGATCCGGAGGTAGTCGGAGAAGGCGGCCGCTCCCGCGTCGGTCTGGGTCAGGAGCGACGCGAGGCCGGGCCCTGCGACGGCGATCAGGACGCCGACGACCGTGCCGAGCCCGCCGGCGAGGAGGAGCGACTGGCCGACGGCCGCATTCGCGACGGCGAGCCTGCCCCGCCCGACGCTGCGGCTGATGAGCGCGGTCGTGCCGACGCCGATCGCCATGACGACCAGGCCCATGAACCAGATCACGTAGGACGCGCTGCCCACCGCGTCGGTCTCGTCGACGCCCAACTGGGCCGCGAGCACCGTGTCGGTGAGCCCGACGAACGAGTTCAGGAACGACTCGATGAGGATGGGCCAGGTGAGCGCCCAGATCGCCGCGCCCATGCTCAGGCCGGCGAGGCTGCCGGTCCTGAGCCGCCCGTCGGGCGTGAGGCCGGCGGGTTTCTCGTGGACCTCTGGGGCGGTTACGCCGCTCACGCCGCGCCAGTCGCCGAGGGCGAACAGACGCCGGCGCAGCTCTGATCGGAACCGGCTCACAGGGCGGATGCTAGCCCGCACAAACGCGGAAAAGCGTGTCGAGGAGCTCGGGCACGCCCTTGCCGTGCGTGGCGACGGTCTCCAGGATGGGCCGCCTGCCGGCGATGTCGCGCAGGTCCCGCACCAGCTCGTTCTCGCCGGGGTGGTCGGCCTTGTTGCACACGAAGACGTCGGCGATCTCCAGGATTCCCGCCTTGTCCATCTGCACGGCGTCGCCCATGCCGGGCGTGAGCACGACGGCGGTGCGGTCGACGTGCTGGCGGATCCTGGTCTCGTTCTGGCCCGCGCCCACGGTCTCGACGAACACGGTGTCGAAACGCGAGCCGTCCGGGAATTCCACGCCGCCGATCAGCTCGACGATCTCGTCCAGCGATCGGTAGTCCTCCCCGCTGATCGCGAGCGATCGGTAGAAGACGGCGTCGCCGAGCCGGTTGAAGTCCACCCGCAGGCGGTCGCCCAGGAGGGCGCCGCTCGTGATCGGGCTCATGGGGTCGAAGGCGACGACGGCGCAGCGCCCGAGCGGCGCATCCTTCTGGTCACGGAGCGTCAGCTCGCTGACGAGCTGCGCGACGAGCGTCGACTTGCCCGCGCCGGGCGAGCCGGTGACGCCGATGACCCGGGCGGGGCGCCGGCGTGCGGCGGTCGCGCGCACCGGGCGCTGGAGGTGGGCGAGCGAGATGTCCCGCGCGAGCTGCGCGACCGGGTGGTCGGTCGCGGTCGAGGGCGTGTACGGGCGCACGGCCCCGCGCACCGCCGCGGCGATGTCCTCGAGGCCCGTGCCCGTGGTGAAGCACGCCGCGACGCCGGCGTCGCGCAGGGCGGGCAGGTCTTCCTGCGGCAGGATGCCGCCCATGTACACCGGGATGTCGGGACGCCCCAGCTGCGCGAGAGCGCCCACGAGCATGGGCCCGAGCTTAAGGTGCGAGTTGCTCATCATGCTCGCGGCGATCACGTCGCAGTCCTCGTCGCGCGCGGAGATCGCGAGGGATCGGGGAGTCTGCCAGAGTCCGGAGTAGATGACGTGGATCCCGGAATCGCGCAGCGCCCGCGCGATCACCTTCACGCCCCGGTCGTGCCCGTCGAGGCCCATCTTGCCGAGGAGCACCCTTGGGCGGTGGTCGAGGTCGGCGCAGCGGTCGCGCTTCTCGAACTCGGTCGTGGGCACGTTGAGCGTCTCTTTCATTCCAAGCTCTCGGCGCGGGACACCCCGGATCCCGCGAACGCCGGTGTGCGCGGGGCCCGCGCCCCGCGCCCGCCAAGCGATCCGATCCCCGGCAACCGCCCGGAAACCGGCGGGAGTGGAGCATAGCCCCCGGGCGCAGCTCACACGTTGAAGTACTTCGCCTCCGGGTGGTGCACCACCCAGGCGCTTGTGGACTGCTCGGGCACGATCTGGTAGTTCTCCGTGAGCACGCACCCGATCCGCTCGGGCCTGAGCAGCGCCCAGATCTTCTCGTGGTCGCTCATGTCCGGACAGGCGGGGTACCCCGCGCTGTACCGGCTGCCGCGGTAGTGCTGCGTGAACAGCTCGCGGATCTTCGGCGAGTCGTCGACGGCGATCCCCAATTCCTGGCGGATGCGCTTGTGCCAGAGCTCGGCCAGGGCCTCGGCCGATTCGACGCCCATCCCGTGCAGGTAGAGGTACTCGGTGTACTCGCTGCGCTCGAACAGCTCGCGTGCCAGCTCGCCCACCCGCGCCCCCATGCTGACGCACTGGAGCCCGAGCACATCGGCCCGGCCCGACTCGACCGGCCGGAAGAAGTCGCTCAGGCACAGCCGGCGCTTGCCCTCCTGGCGGGGGAACGTGAAGCGGAGGACCTCGCGCAGGGCGCCGGGAGAGATCTCCGCGGAGGCGGCGGCGTCGCCCGCCAGGGGGGCGGGGTCGTAGACGATCAGGTCGTCACCCTCGCTGGCGCAGGGCCAGTAGCCGTAGACCACCTTGGGGCGGAGGATCTGCTCGTCGCGGCAGCGCTGCTTGAGCCGCTCGAACACGGGGACGATCGTCTCCTCCAGCCGCCGCTCGTACTCCTCCTCGCTGAGCCGGCCCTTCTTGAACTGCCACTGGCCGCGGAACAGGGCGACCGTGTTGATGAAGGGATAGACCTCGTCGAGGTCCACGTGCTCGATCACGCGGCTGCCCCAGAAGGGCGGGGTGGGCACGGGAACGTCGGTCGCGACGTCGCTGCGCGCCGGCGCGACCGCGACGGCGGCGCCGCCGGCCTTGCTCGCGATGAAGGCCTCCTGGGCGGCGGCCTGGCGGGCCTTCGATTCGGCGATCACGCGCTCGGCGTCGGAACGCTTGCTCAGGCGCTGCTCGATCTCGGCGTCGAGCTCGGGCAGCGCGGCGCCGGCCAGCTTGTCCATGAAGCGCAGGCCCTCGAAGGCGTCCTTGCCGTAGTAGAGCGATCCCTCGTAGACCGAGCGCAGGTGGTCCTCGGCGTAGTGGCGCGAGAGCGCAGCGCCGCCGAGGATCACGGGCATGGCGAGGCCCTGCCCGTTGAGCTCCCTCAGGTTCTCCTCCATCACGTGCACGCTCTTGACCAGCAGCCCCGAGAGGCCGATCGCGTCCGCCTTGGTCTCCCGCCACTTCTCGAGGATGTTCGAGAGCGGCTGCTTGATGCCGAGGTTGTAGACCGTGTAGCCGTTGTTGCTCAGGATGATGTCCACGAGGTTCTTGCCGATGTCGTGCACGTCGCCCTTGACGGTCGCGAGCACGATCGAGCCGCGGGCCTTGGTCGCGGACTTGTCCATGTGCGGCTCGAGATACGCCACCGCGCTCTTCATCACCTCCGCGGACTGGAGCACGAACGGGAGCTGCATCTGGCCGGAGCCGAACAGCTCGCCGACGGTCTTCATGCCGTCGAGCAGGTGATCGTTGATGATGTCGAGCGCGCGGTACTTCGTCAGGGCTTGTTCGAGGCAGGCGGCGAGGCCCTCCTTCTCACCGTCCACGATGTGCGCCCGCAGCCGCTCCTCGAGGGTGAGGTCCTTCTTCTCCGCGGGGCCCGCGCTCGCCGCGCCGGCGTCCTTGAACAGCTCGATGAACGCCTGCAGCGGGTCGAAGCCGGTGTCGGTCACGCCGGCGGGCAGCCCCGTGCCGCCGACGGACTCGTGGCGCCGGTCGTAGAGCAGGTCCATCGCGGCCCCGCGCTGGTCGTGGGGGATGCGGTTGAGGGGGAGGATCTTCGAGGCGTGCACGATCGCGCTGGTGAGGCCCGCGCCGACCAGCTCATGCAGGAAGACGGAGTTCAGCACGACCCGGGCCGCGGGCTTGAGGCCGAACGAGACGTTCGAGACGCCGCAGGTCATCTGGCAGCGCGGCAGCGCGGCGGCGATCCGCCGGGCGCCCTCGATGGTCTCGAGGCCGCTGCGCCGGTCCGCCTCCATGCCGGTCGAGACGGGGAGCACGAGCGGATCGAAGAAGAGGTCCCGCTCGTCGAGACCGTGCACCCGCGTCGCACGCTCGCGCGCGCGGAGGGCGATCGCGAGCTTGCGCTCGGCGGTTCGGGCCATGGCGGCCTCCTTGTCCTCGTCGATCGTGCCGATCACGAGGGCGGCGCCGTACCGTTTCGCCAGGGCGCAGATCGCGTCGAACTTCTCCTCCCCGTCCTCGAAGTTCGCCGAGTTGATGATGCACTTGCCGGGAGCGCGCTTGAGCGCGGCCTCCATGGTCTTCACCTGCGTCGAGTCGATCATCAGCGGGGCGTCGGCCTGCTTGGCGACGCGCGCGACGATTTCCGCCGCGTCGCGGGCGTTATCCCGCCCGGCGTAGTCCACGTTGAGGTCGAGCACGTGGCTTCCCTCGCGCAGCTGCGAGCGCGCGAGCGACACGATCCCGTCCCAATCCTCCGCCTCGAGCAGCTCCTTGAACCTCTTGCTCCCCGAGGCGTTCATCCGCTCGCCCACGATGAGGAACGAGGTCTCCTGGCGGTACTCCGTCGGCGAGTACAGGCTGGTGCAGGCGCCCGGCGAGGGTTCGATCTCGCGCGCACGGGGCTCTCCGCCTCCGACGAGCCCGACCAGCTCGGCAATGTGCGCCGGCGTCGTGCCGCAGCACCCGCCCACGACCGAGACGCCGAGGTCGCGCACGTACCTGGAGAGGGTTTCCGCGAAGGGAGCGGCGCGCAGCGGGAACTCCGTCCGACCCTCGAGGAGCACCGGCAACCCCGCGTTGGGGATCACCGACACGTGGCGATCCCAATGCCGGCAGAGGTGCTGCACGTGGTCGGCCATCTCCACCGGGCCCGTCGCGCAGTTGAGGCCGAGCGACGCGATGGGGTAGCCGCGCAGCGCCACCGCCGCCGCCTCGATCGTCGTCCCCAGCAGCATCGACCCGGTCGTCTCGATGGTGACGGAGACCATGATCGGGACGTCCTCGGGGCCCTTGCCCGTGTCGGCGAGCGCCGCGAGGCAGGCGTTGACCGCGCACTTCACCTGGAGCAGGTCCTGGCACGTCTCGATCAGGAGCGCGTCGGCCCCGCCGGCGACGAGCCCCCGCGCCTGCTCGCGATAACTCGCGAGCATGTCGTCCCAGGAGATCTGGCCCAGCGTGAGGAGCTTGGTCCCGGGCCCCATGGAGCCGAGCACGAAACGCGGGCGTTGCGCCGTCGCGTGCCGGTCGGCCGCCGCACGGGCGACTTCGGCGGCCAGCCGGTTGATCTCGAACGTCTCGCCCCCGAGCCCGAACTCGGCCAGCACATGGCGCGCGCCCCCGAACGAGTCGGTCTCCACGGCGTCCGCCCCGACGGCCAGGAACGATTCGTGAATGCCCTGGATGAGCTCGGGCCGACTCTTGAGCAGCACCTCCGGGCAGTTCTCGCACCCTAGATAGTCGCGATCGATGTCGAGGTCCATCCCATGGATCGCGGTACCCATCGCCCCGTCCACCACCAGGACCCGCCGTTCAAGATGGGCAAGCAAGCGGCTCGGCATCAGCTCCGACCTCCGTCCTCCGGGCGGGACGCTCGGTCCCGCGGCACGCATAGGGGCCTGGCGCGGGCTCCGTGGCACGACACCGGGCGAATCGACCGGACCGCCCCTGCCGGGCCGGACGATCCATTATACCCGTTCATCCGGATGAGTGGATGAATCAGCCCCCAACGCCTCTACGTGATCAAAAAGAACAGCGGCCGGGCAGAGCCCGGCCGGGGAAAGGCTGATTGTGCGGGCGGTCACTTCTTCTTCTTGGCCTGGAAGTAGTTGCCCTGGAACTTGCGCTGGAACTTCTCCACGCGTCCCGCCGCGTCCACGAAGGTCTGGCGGCCGGTGAAGAAGGGGTGGGAGCCGGACCATACCTCGACGTGCAGCTCGGGCACGGTGGCCCCGACTTCCATGACGACCTCGCCGTTGTGGAAGACCTTGCACTGATAGAACTTGGGGTGGGTCTCGGACTTCATGGCGCGCTCCTGCCCCGCCTTCGCCGGACGACCCGGCACGTCGGGCCGCAAGTGTACCCCGCCCGCATCGGGCCGAAAAGCCGCGCCGGGCCGGGAGCCACGGGATTTCGATCAGTCGGGCGAGCCGATTGCTTGGCCGCCTGCGGCTTCGGCGCCTCGGGCCAGCAGCCGGTCTCGGAGCGGGGTGGTGTCCCACAACCGGATGGTCGAGTCGCCGCCGCCGGATGCGAGCATGCGGCCGTCGGGGCTGAATGCCAGGGAAAACACGAGTGAGGTGTGGCCGTGGAGCTGCGTGATCTCCTCGAAGCGCTGGGCGTCCCAGATGCGCACGACCCGATCGCGCCCGCCGGAGGCGATCCTTGACCCGTCGGGGCTGAACGCCGCGGCGAAGACGGCGTCGGCGTGTCCGGTCATGGTCGCGATCGTCTGCCGGGTGGCGACATCCCACACGCGGAGCGTCCGGTCGGCTGAACCCGAAATCGCGCGGGCGCCGTCGGGTGAGAACGCGACGGCATAGATGCTGTTCGTGTGACCGCTCAATGTGCCAAGAGACTCCCACGTGTGCGCGTCGAGCACGTGGAGGTCGCGTCGGGCCGCCACGAGCAGGAGCGAGCCGTCGGGGCTCAGCGCGGCGCGGCAGCCGTGGTTCTCGTCCCCCGACGGCGCTTTCCCATAACGCAGCCGCTCGCCGGTGGACACGTCGTGCGCGAACATGTCGCCACCATTCCCGAGCGAGAGCACCCCCCCGCGCTCATCGAAGCCCATCCAGTCGATCCGCCACCATACCTGCGGCAGCGTGGCGAGCACCGCGCCGGTGCGCGAGTCGACCACGTTGGAGGGGCCGCGCGATCGTCCGAAAGCCAGCTCGCCGCCATCGGGGCTGAACGCCAGCGCGCTGCCGTATCCATCGAGCGCCGCGAGAAGCTCCCGACCGGTCGCGGCGTCCCAGACGCGCAGCGGCTTCTCGCCGCCGAGGCACGCCGCCGCCAGCCGGGTCCCGTCGGGCGAGAAGGCCAGGCCGTACGGCGTGGCGGGCGTCTGCAGGACGAACGGGTCGGCCGTCAACGTCGTGCCCCACCAGCGGATCGTTCCGTCTGCGCCGCTCGTGACAAGCGCGGAGCGATCCGGCCGGCCCGGCATGACTGTGAAGCACAGGCCGGTGATCGTCGCCCGATTTCCGTGCATCACGCTCAGAAGAGCGCCGTCGTCCGCCCGCCACAGCCGTACGCTCCCGTCCGCCGAGGCTGTGGCGAGCAGCGCGTCGTCCTGGCTGAACGCGATCTTTACGACCCCTGGCCCTCCCACGCTCTGGCCCCTGAACACGGTCAGATCGAGCCCCTTGGACGTATCAATGATCGAGATGGGCGAACCGCTGCTGCCGGCCGCGATCGCCGCGCGCGATCCGTCGCGGCTGAACGCGATTCCTGAGAGGTCGACGAGGTCCGGGCGATGACAGCGCAGCACCGCGCCGGGCGCATGAGGAGCGGACGAACCCGCGGCTGCGTCAGTGCCGGCGGACGCCCCTTCGTGGTCGCCCCCGCCCACGCCGCGCAGCTCATAGATGAACAGCCCCGGCCCGCTCGCCAGGCCGTCGTCCAGGCCAAGAGCAAGCAGCCGGTCATCGGTCGAGAAGGAGGCGATGAACTCGTGCCTGGGGATGCGCAGCAGCTCGACGCCGCTCGCCAGATCCTGAACGACGATCACCTCGGGCTCCGATTC
>DASRXL010000192.1:0-6326 GCA_035654175.1 Phycisphaerales bacterium | reverse complement strand
GCCCGCCGGGGCGGCGCGCCCCACGGAACCGCGCCGCCGCGACGAGCGACCGGGCGCCCCGCCGCTCAGGCGTGCGACACCTTGGTGGTCTCGAACGTGTCGAAGATCTCCTTCACCACGCGCTCCCGCTGGCGATCGGGGCACTCGACGCCGAGGAGCACCGAGCCCTCCTTGAGGGCGTCCTCATAGTGCTTCACCTCGTGCTCGGGGATGGCCCATCCGACGAGGCCGCCCAGCACGCTCCCGCCGGCCGCGCCGGCGCCCGCGCCCGCGAGCGCGGCGATCACCGGCCCCGCCGCCAGCAGCCCGATGCCGCCGGTCGCGATGACGCCGATGGAGGTGAGGCCGGCGACCAGCGCGCCGACCGCACCCCCGAAGCCCGCGCCCATCGCCGCGCCCTCGGGGAGCTTGGAGTGCGATTGCACGCCGAACGCCTCGCGGTCCATGTTGTCCGAGCCGACGATCGAGATCTCGCTCACGGGCACGCCCGCGGCGGTCAGGGCACGGGCGGCCTCCGCCGCCTCGTGCGCCGTGGGAAAGATCGCTGTGATGACTCTGGCCATTTCCTGTACTCCAGTCGCGGTTCGTTCGCCCACCTCGCCGCGCGACGAGTGCAGACCAACGCCAGCATTCTCGGGCCGGCGCGTAAGTTTCCTATGAACACCCGGTGAATGCCCACTGATGCGCCGCCGCCGTCGCATGGGGGAAGTTCCCTTCGGAGTCTTCCGGCCGCTCCACCTAGCATCACGGCGGAGGTTCCGCCATGCCCATGCGACTGGGAAGTTCCGACAGCGAGGTCGAGTTCGAGCTGGCGTTGATCGACGCGCGCCTGGAAGACCTGCAGGACACCGGCGGCGACCGCTTCGCCACGATCTCGTTCCGCGTCGGCACGGCCGATGATTCATGGGAGGAGACGGCGCCGAGCCTGAATCTCTTCCAGCTCTCGTCGCTCGCCGACTGGCTCGAGGCGGTGGGGGGCGCGCGTCCCGAGCTCGAGCGCGTGGAGCTCCTGGAGTCCAACCTGTCGTTCGAGCTCGAGGATGAGTCGGAGGAGGAGGTCACGCTGGTCATCGGCTTTCACCTCGAGGACCGCCCGGAATGGGCGGTGATCGACGCGCCCACGGAGGAGGCGGGCTTCATCCGCCTCCGGCTCACACGCGAGGAGGTCGGGCGCGCCGGGCGCGAGCTGCGCGACGACCTGCGCGCCACCGGCTGGGCGTGATCCCTGGACGAACCACGGAGGCGGCCATGAGGGCTGCGCCGGGCGATGCTTCGATCGGGAAAGACCTTGCTCCCGCCCTGCGCCCGATCGCCGGCGAGGCGGGAGACTACGACCCCGTGATCGACCGGATCGGCGACGCGGGCGTCGTGCTCCTCGGCGAGGCAACCCACGGTACCCACGAGTTCTACGCCGCCCGCGCCGAGGTCACCCGCCGGCTGATCCGCGAGAAGGGCTTCGCGGCGGTCGCGATCGAGGGCGACTGGCCGGATGCGTACCGCGTGAACAGGTTCGTGCGCGGCCTGGGAAGCGATTCGACCGCGCGGGACGCTCTCGGCGACTTCTCACGCTTCCCCGCGTGGATGTGGCGCAACGAGGACGTCCGGCGGTTCGTCGCGTGGCTGCGCGAGCACAACGCGACGCTCCCGCCCCGCCGGCGCGCGGGCTTCTACGGCCTGGACCTCTACAGCCTGTACCGCTCCATCGACGCTGTGCTCGAGTACCTGGGGCGCATCGATCCGCCGGCGGCCCTGCGGGCCCGCGAACGGTACGAGTGCTTCGACCACTCGGCCGCCGACGAGCAGCACTACGGCATGCGGGCCGAGCTGGGCGTGCGCCCGTCGTGCCAGCAAGAGGCCGCGCAGCAGCTCGCCGAGCTCCGGGGCATGTCGGCCGACCTCGTCCGGCGCGACGGCATGGCCGCCGAGGACGAGCAGTTCTTCGCCGAGCAGAACGCCCGCCTCGTCGTGAGCGCCGAGCGATACTACCGCGAGATGTTCGCCGGTCGTGAGAACACGTGGAATCTCCGGGACACGCACATGGCCGAGACGCTCGAGGGTCTTCGCGCGCACCTCTCCGGGGGCGGGGGCCGCTCGAAGATTGTCGTGTGGGCCCACAACTCGCACGTCGGCGACGCCCGGGCGACCGAGATGCGCGCACGCGGCGAGCACAACATCGGCCAGCTCGTGCGCGAGCGGCATGGCGACGACGTGGTGCTGATCGGCTTCACCACGTATGAAGGGACCGTCGCCGCCGCGTCCCGCTGGGGCGGAGGGGTGGAACGGAAGCGCGTGCTCCCGGCGCTGGCGGGCAGCTACGAGACGGTGCTGCACCACGCGGGCCCCCCGGCCTTCCTGCTCCGGCTCGACGACGAGCGTGCGGCTGACGCCCTCGGCGAGCGCCGGCTGGAGCGGGCGATCGGCGTGGTGTACCGGCCGGAGACGGAGCGGTGGAGCCACTACCTGGATTGCGATCTCCGGCGCCAGTTCGACGTCGTGCTCCACTTCGACCGCACCAGCGCCGTCCAGCCCTTCGAGCGGTTCGCCGCGCTCGACGGGGAGACGCCGGAGACATTCCCCACCGGGCTGTAACCTTGCGCGCCGGCCGACGCGCCCCGCTCGGGCCGGGGGTCACGCCACCTCCGCCAGGAGGGGCGGGTGCCCGGGGGCGCCCGCCTGGAGGCGCTCGCGCAGACGCTGGAGGCCCCGACTCGCCCATGACTTGATCGTGCCGTTCGGCGCCCCGACGGCGGTGGCGATGCTGCTGTAGCTAAGCCCCCGGTAGAGAGAGAGCGCGAGCGTGTGCTGCACGTCGCCCGGGAGCTGGCGGAGCACGTCGTCGGCCCGCTTGGCCTCCTCGCGGAGGTCGTGGTCCACGGGCGCGTGCACCGGCACCGAGCGCCGGCCCGTGGTGTACGGCTTCGTGGCCATCCGGCGCTGCGCAGCGCTGCGGCGGCGGTGGTCGATGAGCTTGCGCTGGGCGAGGGTGGCGACGAACGCGGGCTCGGCGCCCCGCTCGGGGTCGAAACGCTCGGCGCACTGCCACAGCGCGAGGAACACCTCCTGCACCCCGTCCTCGACGTCGCCGGTCGCGCCGAGCTGACGCCGGGCCATCGAGAGGACCAGCCCGCCGTAGGCGTCCATGCAGGCCTGCATCGCCTCGGACTCGCCGCGTGCGAGCCGCTGGAGGATGGTCGGTTGGGCGGCGGGGTGGCGGCCGGGCAAGGCGGCCGAGAGGCTGGCTGTGGTCATGGGTCTCATCTCGTCGCTCCTTGAAGGCTGAGCGCCAGTCGGGTAGTTCGCCGGGAAACTCTGGTCGTGGCTCCCGGCGTCATGGATGCGGATTCTCAAGCTGCAACGGCCGCGCCACGGTGAGATGAAAGTGAAAGAATGGTCATTTTCCGCCTAGACACCGGGGGCACGGCCAAGTATGGCCAGCGCAGGGCTCCGATGGCCCGGCGTGGCCAAGTCGGGATGGTGCAGCGGGGTGCGAGAGGGATTAGGCTGGGCGGATGGACATCGGAGCGGCGCGTGCATTGATGCACGCCTGGGTCGAGAACCCGGCGCTGCGGACGCACATGGAGGCGGTGGGCTCGTGCATGCGCCACGCGGCCTTGCGCCATGCTCCCGGGGCGAACGCGGGCGAGATCGAGCGGTGGGCGGTCGCCGGCATCCTGCACGATTTCGACTACGAGCGGCACCCCGGGGATCACCCCCTCGTGGGCGCCGCCCACCTGGAATCGCTTGGGGTCGACAGCGAGATCCGCGAGGCGATCCTGGGTCACTTCAGCGAGAAGACGGGCGTGGAGCGGCGGACCCCGATGGCCAGAGCGCTCTTCGCGGTGGACGAGCTCGCCGGGTTTATCGTGGCCTGCGCGAAGGTGAGGCCGGACGGGCTGGCGACGCTTGAGCCCAAGAGCGTGGTGAAGAAGCTCAAGCAGCCGGCGTTCGCGGCCGCGGTGAGCAGGGAAGACATCGCGAAGGGGGTGGAGGAGCTCGGCGTCGATCGTGATGAGCACGTGGCGATGTGCATCGCGGCGATTCGCGGGTGCGAGCAGGTCCGGCTGTGAGCGCCGCGCCGACCGGGCTGCGCCGCGTCAGGCTCCGGCGACGGCGGCGACGTCCTTGGCGAGCGCCTTGCGGGACTTGTCCCACGAATAGAACATGTGGCCGCCGGAGTAGTTCTTCAGCGAGATCTGCCGGCGCAGCTCGGGCGGGAGGCGGAGCAGCGAGATCGAGCGCTCGCTGGAGAAGTAGGTCGTGACGAGGTCGTACCAGCCGTGGCAGACGAGGAGCGTGAGGGAAGAATTGGTGGCGAGGCCGTAGCGGATGTCGTCGGCGCAGTCGAGTGAGCGGCGGTAGTACTCGGTCATGCCGTCGTCCTGCCAGAGCTTGTGGACCTCCTCCCCGAGCAGCAGGTACTCGCGATCGGTGCTTAGACCGAGCTCGGTCCGGAGCAGGGCGTTGATGCCGCCGGTGAAGGCCGCCATGATGCCGGCAAGGGTCGGGTCGGGGCTGGGGGAGCCCTCCCGGTCCGGGAAGACGTTGGGTCCGGTGATCGCGGCGTCGTACAGGCCGCAGAGCAGGCCGTCGTCGCGGAGGAGCTCGCGGGCGAAGATCTCGAACGGGATGCGGGCCTGGTAGCGATCGACGAGCTCCGTGCGCAGGCCGACGAGCTCGGCGAACGTGGCGAGGATGCGCGAACGCTCCGGCGCGGGGGTGCGCTCGCCGCGGAGAAGGAACGGGGCGAGCGTCTGCTCGGCGAACTCTTCGGCGGCGGCGCGGAGGGCGTCGGCCTTCATCTCGGCGAATGGGCCGCGGGCGCGCTTGTGGTACAGGGCGGCGAGGGCCATGGTGGGGACGGTGTTAATCCAGGGGGCGAGGTCGTAATCGGTGCCGCCGATGCCGAGGAAGTCGATGGCGGGCGAAACCATGATCGCGCCGCGAAGGCCGACGCCACGGTCCGGCAGTGCGCGGAGGAGCTTGCCGACGCGGAAGCCGCCGTAGCTCTCCCCGGCGATCGAGACGGGGCTCTCCCAGCGCTTGAACCGGCTGAGCCACTGGGTGACGAATTCGGCGAGGACGTCGATATCGCGCTTGACTTTGAAGAACGGCTTTTTAGCGTCGGGCAAGTCCTTGGCGCGCTTGGCGGTCTTGTCCTCCTCGGCGTCGACGCCCTGCTGCTCGAGCTTGCTCTCGGCGACGGTGCGGCTGAACCCGGTGCCCACAGGATCGACAAACACGAGGTCCGTGAACGCGAGCCAGCTCTCGGCGTTGTCGACGAGCCGTGCCGGCGGGGGGAGAGCGCGCCCGGTGGGCGAGAAGGCGATCCGGCGCGGCCCGGCGGTGCCGAGATGGAGGAACGCGGAGGCCGCGCCGGGGCCGCCGTTGAAGAGGAAGGTGATGGGTCGGTCGGGCGTTCGCGGCTCGAGCTGATAGCTGGTGAAGAAGACCTCGGCGGTGGGCACGCCGCACTCGCGGACGAGGAGCCAGTCGGCGTGGACCTTGAGCGAGGCGCGGGTGCGTTTGGCGCCGGCGGGCTCGGGGCCCCAAGGGATCTCGCGCTCGACGCCGATGGGGGTGCGGTAGCACGTGGAGGGTTCGGTTGACGGAGTTTGGGGCTGTGGCATAGGGACACAAGATAGCCGGGCGGTGGCGCGGGGCGGGTGAGCGAGCAGTCGGTCGCGCTGGCGCGGCCGGTGATCGCCGGGAAGGGTGCGCGGCGAGTTGGGGAGTCGCGGCGTGTCTCAGCGCAGCGGGAGGGCGCACGCCGCGCACGGCCGCGGCGCACGGGGAGGCGGATCGGGATTCTCGGGAGCGAGCGAGGGAGCACCGGCGGGCGAGTTGCCAGGGGCGGAGGGAGCACTGGGCGAGGGGTGGTGAGAGGCCGCACCGGTCGGCGGGGCAGAGCCTTCGCCGCCGACCGGGGGCACGGCCGCGACCGGCGTGACGCGCGGGCGGGTTGCGGAGCGCAGCGGCTTGGGATTGGAGATGCGCTCGATCTGGGCCGCGGCCTTGCGGATGGTCTCGCGGGAGCGGGCCTGGATTAGGGGCGGGAGGATTGTGTTGTACTCGGGGTCTCGGCGGGCGAGCTCCGCGAGCTTTTCGACGGCTTCGGGTCGGACGAGGATGGCGATGCGCTCCGCCTGGAGGGCGGCGTGGCGGATGAGGGCGTCGAGGATGGCGACGACGTCGGGGTGGTCGAGGATCGCGATGAGCTCCACCACGGTGACGTGGTGCGCGGCCGCGAGGTTGTGGAGCTTGAGCTGGCCATCCAGGTAGTCGCCGAGGAGGCAATCGAGACGCTTGGAGTCGGCGAGGAACTCCTG
>DASRXL010000191.1:0-3849 GCA_035654175.1 Phycisphaerales bacterium | reverse complement strand
ACTCGGTGAGGATGACAAAGCGCGTGTGGGGCCGACCGCCGATGCCGCGGTCGAAGCCGCGGGCGCCCGTGTCAGGGGACGGCTTGACCGCCGCCCACTCCTCGTCGGTGAAGACGAAGGCGGACGCGATCTCCCGCGGGCGGTCGCCGCGGAAGTTGTAGAAGAAGACGGCGTCGCCGGTCATTATCGGCGCCGGCTCGCCGATCGCGCGGGGCGTGATGAACTCGTCCCCCTGCATGCTGTCGCCGGTCGGGCGGTCGTAGTACTCCTGGAACGCCTCCGCGACGGAGTGGAACCGCGGCACGGCGGGGTCGCGCCCTGTGAGCAGGTCGTAGGCGCGTTTCACGCGCTCCCAGCGGTGGTCGCGGTCCATCGCGTAGTAGCGCCCGCAGACGGTGGCGATGCGCCCCACGCCGATCTGCGCCAGCCTGGCCTCGACCTGAGCCGCAAAGTCGATCCCCTGGCGTGGACCGCTGTCGCGCCCGTCGCTGAACAGGTGCACGAACACGCGTTCCCGCGGCACACCCAGGTCGCGGCACGCCCGGACGAAGGCGTAGAGGTGCTCCAGCAGCCCGTGGACGCCGGCGTCGGAGCCGATGCCCATGAGGTGGACGTTGCGCCCCGCGTTCATCGCGGCGGCGACGGCCTCGGTGACGGCCTTGATGGTGTGGAGCCCGCGCGTGCAGGCGTCGGTGATCGTCTTGCTCTCCTGCTCGACGATGCGCCCGGCGCCGATGTTCTGGTGGCCGACCTCGCTGTTGCCCATGGTGCCGCCGGGCAGTCCGACGTCGACGCCGCAGGTCTTCACCAGCGTCCAGGGGTACTCGTCCATCAGCCGGTCGGCGACGGGCGTGCGTGCGAGCTTGACGGCGTTGAACGCGTCGTGCTCGGGGAAGGGGTTCATCCCCCAGCCGTCACGGATGACCAGGACGGTGGGGCCGGCGGGGGTTGGCATGCCGCAGGGTACAGCGCCGCGGCGCGCGTCACCCGGCGCGGTCGGTGAGCTCGGAGATGGGGACGTCGAACCCCTCGGCGATCTTCTTGAGCGTGCGGAACTGCGGCTTCCCCTTGCCGTTGATCAGCGCGTTCACGGTCGCGAGGGAGACACCAAGGCCCTTTGCGAGGTCCTCCTGGGTCGTCCACTTTGAGCCCCGGGTGGCCCGGAGCCGGGCGAAGTTGGCGAAAACCGCGTCGGCGTCCCAGGGCTCGGCGACGGGGACGAAGGTATCGGCCGGCCTGCGGGCCGCGGGCGCAAGGAGCATGAGGGCGACGCCGGCGACGAGCCCATCCCTGTGCGCCGGGGCGGCGGCGCCCCACTGCTCGCGGGCGTTGAGGAGCATGGACCAGGTGTGCTCGGGGGCGTCGGCCATGCGCGTCAGCACGGCGCGGGCTCCGGCGCTGGAGAGGTCGTTGATGTCGGTGGGCTTGGCGCGGTAGTCGCGGATCGAGCCGAACTCGGTGTGCGAGAGGCCGAGCAGGAAGGCGGCTGTCTTCCTCGCGACGGCGGGGTCGGCGATGCGCTCGCCGTCGACGTGGTCGGCCACGGCGGCGGCGAGCCGGCCGATGACGCTATTCAGGACTTCCATCTGCATCAGACACCTCCTCAACCCGTTCAGGCCTGCTCACCGCAGGCGTAGGCGACGATCAACGAGAGCTTCCCCCAGTGCGCGGCGGGCTTTGCCTCAAAGACGCGTGCGGGCACGGCGTCGATGAAGCGGACGAGCGCGGCGATCTTTCCGTGGCGCTCGACCTTCGGGATGACAAACCAGAGCCACACCGGCTCGGCACGGCCGGCCGCGGGCCGCCAGTGCCTGCCCCACGCGGCGCGGACGGGCTCGAGCGCGTCGTGAGCACCGAGCGCGTTGAGCGCTCGCTGCATGGACTCCCACGGCTCACCGGCGGTCGCTTCAAGCCAGCGTCCGTAGAGGCGGTTTGGGTGCGCGTTGCCGGTCGGGTAGTCGTGGTAGAGAAAGCCGTCGTTCTCCCGTGCCCTGTCCGGAGAGGTGAACAGCTCGCCGAGCCCTTCAACTCGCCCGGGGCTGGCGGGCGGGTGGAGCATGTTGGCAGCGAGGTAAAGCGTTTCACGGCAGTCGGCGTAGTGGACGTGCTGGCTGGCGAGGGTCTCGCGTGCATCCCAGATTCCGGGCACTGTGAAGAGGTCATACCCACCGTGCATTTCGAAGCATCCCTTCGGCTTGGGCGGGCACTCACTCCGCCAAGCGGTGGGAATATACCATGAAAAACTGGAAATATCTGTATTCTACGGCCAAAAATGTCGCTAACAATCACTAATTTACAGAAAATGATGACTTTTTGTTTCAAGATGGGCTGGCTGGAGGGCGGGGGCAAACCGTTTTGGCGCAGCGACAGCGCCAGGGGCGTTTAGCACCCGTGCAAGCCCGGATCCCCATCGAGCAGAGACGGGCCAGTTCCAGGCCAGCGCGCATCCGTGTGGCGGGTGCCCGTTTCGTCTGCCGGAGGCCGATCAACTCAGGTGCGCGAGGAGCTCCTGCGGGCTGAAGGCCTGCTTGGGCTCGCGCTTCTGGCTCCACTTCACCTTGCCGTCCTTGCCGACGATGACGGTGCCGCGCCAGGCGACGTTGTGGTCGGGCCAGTAGAGCCCGTAGGCCTTGCTGACGCGCCGGAAGTTGTCGCTCAGGAGCGTCTGCGTAAGGCCGAGCTGCTTCTTCCACTCCGCGAGCGAGGGGGCGCCGTCCGCGGAGATGCCGACAACGGTCGTGCCCTTGCTCCCCAGGGTTCCGAGGTCCTTGGTGATGCAGGACATCTCCGTGCCGCAGACGCCGGTGAAGGCGAAGGGGAAGAAGCTGAGCACGACGTCGCCCTGCTTGAGCGCATCGGAGAGCTTCCAGGTCTTGCCCCACACGTCGGTGGGGAGCTCAAAGTCGGGCGCGGTCTCGCCCGGCTGGATGACGGTGTCGCGCGGGGTGAGGTGCTCGTTGGCCATTGGGGGCGCTCCTTGGGGTCCAAGATTAGGGTGAGCATCCGGCGCTGCCACCGCTGGGCCGCCTTAATCGGGGGGCCCGCCCCGCTACACTCGGCTTGCACCGTCACTCCGCAGGAGGCTCCGTGACGACCCTCGACTCACTCAAGGAACGCTACCAGGAAGTCAAGGACCGCTGCGCCGACGCCGCGCGGCGGGCGGGGCACAGCCCCACGGGCGTGATGCTCGTGGCGGTCAGTAAGTACGCCGGGATCGACGACGTGCGCGAGCTGATCAACCTGGGGCACCGCGATTTCGGCGAGAACCTCGTCCCCTCGCTCGTCCAGCGGGCGGCGATGATCGACGAGTGGCAGAGCCGCCAGAAGACGCTCCCCCGCACCAAGGCGGGGGCTCCCACTCCGCCGCCGGCGCCCAACCCCGTGCGCTGGCACATGATCGGGCACCTGCAGCGCAACAAGGTGAAGAAGGCGGTCGAGCTCTCGCGCCTGATCCACTCGGTGGACTCGCTGCGCCTGGCCGAGGAGATCCAGATCGCCGCCAACAAGCTCGCCAGGACGGCCGAGGTGCTGATCCAGGTCAACACCTCCGGCGAGGCGAGCAAATCGGGCTGCGCGCCCGCCGCGGCGGGCCACCTGGTCGAAGCGATCGAAACGATGATCAACGTGAAGGTGCGCGGCCTGATGACGATGGCGCCGCACGCCGAAGGCCCGGACGGGAGGGACGCGACGCGGGAGACCTTCGCCCGTTGCCGCGAGCTCTTCACCGAGATGCGGCGGCAGGGGCTGGGGGGTGATTCATTCAACATCCTGTCGATGGGGATGAGCGAGGATTACGAGATCGCGATCTCCGAGGGGGCGAACCTGGTGCGGGTGGGGTCGGCGATCTTC
>DASRXL010000190.1:0-53031 GCA_035654175.1 Phycisphaerales bacterium | reverse complement strand
GAGCTGCACGACGGCGGGGTGGGCGGGCTGGTACAGGCCGGCGACCCGCTCGTTGGTTCTATCGACCGCCAGGGTGTATTGGACCAAGTCATTCGTGCCGATCGAGAAGAAATCGGCCTCTCCGGCCAGATGCTCGGCGATCAGAGCCGCGGAGGGCGACTCGACCATCAGTCCCACCTGGATCTCCCGGTCAAAGTCGATCCCGTCCTCGGCGAGGTCCTCCATGACGTCCCTGAGCAGCAGCTTGGCGTGGCGGAGCTCGCCGATGTTCGTTATCAGCGGGAACATGACCTTCACCGGGCCGAGGGCCGACGCGCGGAGAATCGCGCGCAGCTGGCGCCGGAAGAGCACCTTCTCCGCCAAGCTGTAGCGGATCGAGCGCAGGCCGAGCGCGGGGTTGCGCTCCGGCGTGTGCGCCCGCGCCTGGGTGTACTTGTCGGCGCCGAGGTCCACCGTGCGGATGGTCAGGGGCTTGCCCCGCAAGAGCTCGACGCAGCGCCGGTAGGCCTCGAAGTGGTCCTCCTCGGTCGGCTCGCGGTCGCCGGCGAGGAAGAGAAACTCGGTCCGGTACAGGCCGACCCCCTCGCCACCCTGACCTATCACCGTGGCGCACTCCTCGGGAAACTCGACGTTTCCGAGGATCCGCACGTGCGTGCCGTCGCGGGTGATGCTCGGGAGGTCGGCGAGGTCGGTCAGCGAGAGCTGGTACACGCGCCGCTGCTCGATATACCCCCGGTACCGCTCGAGCTCTTCTTCATCCGGGTCGAGGATGACCAGGCCCCGGTCGCCGTCGATGATGATCTCCTGGCCCGGCTGGGCCTCGGAGGTGACGCTGCGGCAGCCGACGACCGCGGGCAGGCCCAGCGCGTTGGCCACGATCGAGGTGTGGCTGGTCCGCCCGCCGAGGTCGGTGACGAAGCCGACCACCTTGGTGCGGTCGAACCCGGCCGTCTGAGAGGGGGTGAGATCGGTCGCGACCACGACCGCCGGATGCTCCAACTCGCGCAGACGCGATGCGCCCGAGCCCATCAGGTGGTCCAGGACGCGCCCCGCGAGGTCGCGGATGTCGTCCGTCTTCGTGCGGAACGCGGAGTCCTTCTGACGCCGGAACGCCATCGCGATCTTATCGAACGCCTCCATGACGGCGTGCTCGGCGTTGACCCGCTCGTGCCGGATCATCTCGCGGATCGGTCCGATCAGGGAGGGGTCGCTGAGCATTCCTTTATGGAAGAGGAAGATCTTGGCCGCCTCGATGCCCAGCTCGCTCTTGGCCTCCTCGTATACCCGCTCGAGGTCCGCGAGCGACCGCCGCACCGCCTCGTCGAACCGGTCGAGCTCCTGGGGCACCAGGTCCTCGCCCACCGTCCAGCGGGCGACGCGCTGCGGGTCGTGGTCGAGCACGAACGCACGGCCCACAACGATGCCCGAGGAGACGGGTATGCCCGGCAGCACCTGCATGAATCGCTCCCACGGCCCGCGGCCGCGTGCATCGTAGCGGACTCTGCCCTTCGCCCGCCCTCGGCTTGACAACAGGCCCCGGACCGTGTCTCATTGTGTGCCGGCGCGGGGGGGAGTTCACGCTTCCGCGTCGGCTGGGGTGGGGGGAAGCTCTCCCCGCGCCGGGCGGCCCCCGTCGGCCGCACGTCCGACAGAGTGCAGAGAACCTATGCAGACGCTGACAGGCATCCTTGAGTGGCCTCAGCGCGCGGAGGGTCGCGTCCGTCAGTATCAGGACGCGAGCATCATCCAGCGCGCCGACGACCCGATCGTCCCGCTCTCCTTCGGGGAGCAGTTCAACCTCCGAAACGGGCTCGAGGTGACGGTCAACGTCGCGCTCAAGAAGCCGCGCCGGCGCCGGCGCGGCAAGCCCAACGGGCAGCGCCAGTCGCGCCCGGTCGTGGACTCGTTCGTCGCGATCGAGGGCCTGCCGCCCGACGACTTCTCGCGCCGGCCGCGCTTCGACGAGCTCACCTCAATCGATCCGCAGCCCCGGCTCACGCTGGAGTACCGGGCCTGCCCCGTCTCCTGCCGGCTCGTGGATCTTTTCTGCCCGATCGGGCGCGGCCAGCGGGGCATGATCGTCTCCCCCCCCAAGGCCGGCAAGACCACGCTGCTCAAGGACATCGCGACCGCGCTGCTGACCAACCACCCGGACCTCTACGTGTTCATGCTCCTGGTCGACGAGCGGCCGGAGGAGGTGACCGACTTCAAGCGCACCTTCCTCGGGCCCATCAAGCGCGACCCGGAGACCGGCCAGCAGGTGCGGGAGCCCCTCCCCTGGTCGAGCCGCGTGCAGGTGATCGCCTCGAGCAACGACAACGACACCGAGCGGCACGTCGCGGTCAGCATGATGTGCGTGGAGCGGGCCAAGCGCATGGTGGAGGCCGGCCGGCACGTGGTGATCATGCTGGACTCGCTCACGCGCGTCGGCCGCGCCTTCAACCGCTCCCGCCAGCACGCGAGCTCCGGACGCACGCTCTCCGGCGGCATCGATTCCAAAGCGCTCGAGGTGCCCAAGCTGCTGTTCGGGGCCGCGAGGAACACCGAGGAGGCCGGCAGCCTCACGATCCTGGCGACCTGCCTGGTGGATACCGGAAGCCAGGGCGACCAGGTGATCTTCGAGGAGTTCAAGGGCACCGGCAACATGGAGCTGATCCTCGACCGCAAGATCAGCGAGAAGCGGCTCTTCCCTGCGATCAACCTCGCGGCCAGCGGCACGCGCAAGGACGAGCTGCTCCTGGACCCGCAGACGCACGCGACAGTGACCGCCCTCCGCCGGCGCCTCATGAACATGCCCCCGCCGCAGCAGGTCGAGCAGTTGCTCGTGGCGATGCAACGGTTCGATACCAACTCGCAGCTGGTGGGATCGGCGGGGCCGTCGGCGCAGAGCGCCTGAGCGGTGCCGCCTGGACTCAGATGAGTTCTCGGCGGGCCAGGGGAGCCGCGGCGGGGCTGCACACTCCCTCCGGGCAGTACCATCGGATCATGCGATGGGTCCGTGACGACCGAGGACGACGCGTGGCCATCCGCTACACGCAGCGGGAGTACCAGCGCTTCGCCGTCGATCGACGCAAGGAAATCGCTGAGAGGTGGAGGACGCAAGCCGCGGAACCGTCGGAGGAGCAGCGCACTCCCGGGTCCGGGCGCGGGAGCCTCGCCGAGTGGATCATCGTCGCTCCCATCGCGATCGCGGGTGTGGTGGGTGTCGTGGTCGGCGCGGCGGCGTTCATCGCGGCCGTGGCGGCTATGGCGATTCTGCCCATCGTGCTCCTCTCGCGGGCGCTCGGCCTGCCCCGGGCGTGGGACGCCGGACTGCCCGCCTTGCTCGGCGTCGCCGCGGTGCTTGTCGTGCTGATCCTTCGCATCGCCACTCGGCCGAGACGCTGTGCTCGCGACCTCGTCAGTCTCTCGCTGTGCGGGGCCTGCGGCTATCGCATAGACCAGGTGCGATCGGCGGAGGACAGAATCACGGAATGCCCCGAGTGCGGCGCCGCCTGGGAACTCGCGCCCATAGAGAGCTCGGCGTGCCTCAACTGCTCGGCCCGGCTCGCCGGAACGCCGGTGGGTGAGGATGGAATCGTGTGGTGCCCGGAGTGCGGGGCGCCGCATGGATTGCATGCCGCCGATGTGGACACTTGATCTGTGGATGCCCCCGGCCGGAGACGGGACGCGGCGAAGCTCGCGTCGAGGACACGGAGCTGTGCCTGGCGGTGGGGCGGCGTGCCGCCGGCCGCGGCGAACTGGCGGCTCAAACTCTGCTTCGAATCCTGTCGAGTCTGGTCCAACTGGCGCATTGCGACCCAGTCTCAACCTTCGCCTATACTGGCCCCGACGGGTCCGTTGATCCATCGGGAGGCCTCGGCGTGGCGGAGCAGCCCCGGCAAGGGAACGCGTGTTGTGGGGAAGCCTCCTGCTGCCACGGGGCGGGCACGGGGCGCGTCGCGATCCTGTGCGCGATGAGGCCGGGGGAGTGCGGGATCATCCGTTCGCTGCTGGCCGGCGGGGCCGACGGGGCATACCTGCGGGCCCTCGGCCTCCGGGCGAACCAGCGGATCAGGCTCTGCCGCGCCTCGGGCCCCTGGATCGTCGAGGTCGGGTGCAACGGGGGCCCCACGAGCCGCATCGGGCTTGCCCGGGACCTGGCGGCCCAGGTGCAGGTCGAGATCGCCGCCTCGTGAGGCGAACCACGGATCCGAGGCCGATGATGCAGACCGTCACCCACACCGCAGCGCAGGCCGCCGACCCCGAACGCGCCGCCGGCGCGCAGGCGCGCCGGCTCGTGCTGCTGGGCAATCCGAACACCGGCAAGACGAGCCTCTTCAACCGTCTCTGCGGCGTGCGGCACAAGACGAGCAACTTCCCGGGCACCACGCAGGAAGTGCGCGTCGGGTCGCCCCGCGGCCTGCCCGAAGGGAGCGAGCTGATCGACCTGCCCGGCGTCTACTCGCTGGAGCTCGATCAGAGCGAGGCGGAGATCTGCCGGCGCGTGCTCGCGGGGGAGCTTGCGCCGCGCGGCGAGGCCATCCGCGAGCCCGATACGGTCGTCGTCGTCGCCGACGCGACCAACATGCTGCGAAGCCTCATGCTCGTTGGCGAGGCGACGCGGCGCGGCCTGCCGATGGTCGTGGCGATCAATCTGGTCGACGAGGCGCGCAAGCGCGCCATCCACGCCGAGGAGAAGGTGCTCGCCGAGCGCCTCGGCGTCGAGGTGGTCGTGTGCAGCGCCCGCACGGGAGAGGGTGTGGCGCAGCTCGGCGCGGCGCTCTCCCGCGCGAGAATCCCGCGCACCAGCCCGCCCGGCAGCGTGGAAGGCCTCGAGGCGTGGGCCGACGAGCTCTACGCCGAGATGGCATCGGGGGCGGAGCCGCCCGTCCCGGACACGCTCACGGATCGGCTCGATCGCGCGTTCACGCACCCGGTCGTCGGCCTGCTCGCGTTCGTGGGCGCGATGGGAGCCCTGTTCTGGGTGATCTTCGCGCTCGCGGCGTACCCGATGGAGTGGATCGACGCGATCTTCACTCACCTGGGCGGCTTTCTTGCGGGCGTGCTGCCCCCCGGTCCGGTGCGAGAGCTGGTGGTTGAGGGCGTGGTCGCGGGCGTCGGCTCGACCGTGATCTTCCTGCCGCAGATCTGCCTGCTCTTCCTGCTGATCTCGCTGCTCGAGGACACGGGCTATATGGCGCGTGCGGCGTTCGTGATGGACAAGCTGCTGCGCCCGTTCGGGCTCACGGGGCACTCGTTCGTGCCGTTCCTCTCCAGCCATGCCTGCGCCCTGCCGGGGATCATCAGCGCACGGGGCGTTCCCGACCGGCGCGACCGGCTGGCCACGATTCTCGCGGCGCCGTTCATGAGCTGCACCGCGCGGATCCCCGTGTACGTGCTGCTCACGGTCCTGCTCTTCCCGGACAGCCCGGCGCTCCAGGCGGTCTCGTTCACGGGGTGCTATGCGCTGGGCATCCTCGCGGGGCTCACGAGCGCGATGATCGCCCGGCGCACGGTGCTGCCCGGCAAGAGCCGGGCGATGGTCCTCGAGCTCCCCGCCTACCGCGTGCCCAGCCTGACCACGGCGCTGCTGGTCGCCCGCGACCGGGGCCTGGTGTTCCTGAGAAAGGCCGGCACCGCGATCCTCGCGATCTGCATCGTGCTCTGGTGGCTCAATGCGTATCCCCACTCTCCGCCGCCCCCTGAGGCCACCGAGCTCCGAGCTCGGGCCGCCGCGTTGGCGGGCGTCGAGCCGGACGCGCTCGGGGATCTCCAGCTGGAGGGCGAGGCCTCGGAGCTGTCCGCCCAAGCCGATGCGATGGACGCGAAGCACTCCAGCCGCAACAGCTTCCTGGGAAGGATGGGGGCGGCGCTCGGGCCGGCGTTCGAGCCGCTGGGGTACGACCGGCAACTCACGATCGGCGTGCTGGCGAGCTTCGCGGCCCGCGAGGTCTTCGTCTCGACCATGGCCGTGCAGGTCGCGGGCGTCGACGACGTGGAGGACGAAAGCGTCCGCCAGTCGATCGCGACGGCGACGCGCGACGACGGGCGGACGCCGGTCTTCACCGGCGCCGCGAGCTGGTCACTCCTCATCTACTACGTGCTCGCGATGCAGTGCCTGCCGACCCTGGCGGTGACGGCGAAGGAATCGGGGCATTGGAAGTGGGCGTTCCTGCAGCTGGGCTGGATGTGCGGCCTGGCCTATCTCAGCGCGATGGCGGTGTACCAGGTGCTGCGCCTGACTGGAGCGGGCTGAATGATCGGCGGGCTGCCCGGTGTCGGCGCGCTCGGGTCGGCGATTGCGTCGGCGCCGCGCACCCGTGCCTTTCCGGTGACTGATTGGCAGTTCTGGGTCGTCACCGGAATCGCGATCTCCGCCGCGGCGTGGATCGTCTACAAGCTTTTCCCGCGACGGGCGCTGGGAAAGCGGCGATCCGGGCCCGCGAAGCGGGCGACGCTCACGGTCGCCGGGCGTCCGGTCGAGCCGGCGCGCAGGGGCGCGGACTGTCACTGAGCGGCGGCTCGGGGAGCGCGGGACGGCGCACGGGCGGCGTGGCCCCGGACTTCAGGCGGCGCTCTCGCGCGTGCGCCGGTCGAAGTGCCTCATCGCCTCGGCGGTCTCGCGCACGAGGTGGAGCCGCCGATCGAGCCCGGTGTCCCGGAGGAGGCGGCGCATGTCGCGGCTCAGGCCGACGATGCACATCCGCCCGCCGAGGGCGTCGCAGCGGAGAGACTCATTGATGAGCTCGCTGAGGCAGCTCGCGCAGAGCTCCGCCCCCTCGCTGAAGCGGAGCAGCACCCGCCCGCAGGAGTGGTCCACCACGTCGGCAAGCTCCTCGCGCAGGAGCGACGCCTGATGCTCGCGCAGCGAGTGAGGCCGGACCTTCACCATCGCGAACGGACGCACCATCGCGACGTCGAGCACCGACACCAGCTCCGATGCGGCGGAAGCAGAATCGAGCGTGTACATGCGCACCCCTCCCCGGTGGTGATCCCTCGTGCCGAGCCCGCGGCCCGATGCCGCTCCTGATGTGGCAAACGGCCGGGCCCGCGGCCAAGGGGCGCGTCGAGCGGGGTTCCATGAACGAACCGGATGCGAATGTCGGGCGGGTCTTGCCGCGTGCAAGGCCTATTCGGGCTGTGCCGGGCAGCCCAGCCGGGCCCGGGCCGTGGCGGCGTCGATCCCCGCCGCCCGCACGGTTTTCTCGGCGCTCGCCGGGCCCGCCACCACCTCGACGTCGCGCGCCCTGACCCCGAGACTCGCCGCGAGCAGGGCGCAGATCGCGGCATTGGCGCGCCCTCCCTCTGGCGGCGCGCTGACCCGGACCTTCAGCCTGTCGCCCAGCGGGCCGGCGATCTGATCCCGCTTGGCGCCCGGCACGGCCTTCACGCGTATGCGGACGCTGTCGGCGGTCTCGGGCTCGATGGGCGAACGGGCATGCATAGGCGGCGCGGCGGTCCCGAGGGCGGGCGCAGGATAGCCGGAGCGGTTGGGCCCGAGCGCCACCTGTAGAATGCGTCGGTGGCAGCCGTCGCCCAGAAATGGTCCAGCGCTCGCGCCCGCGACGCGGCGGTCGCGATCGTCCAAGCCCTGCGCGACGCCGGTCATACGGCCTACTTTGCGGGCGGGTGCGTGCGCGACGAGCTGCTCGGCCTCGAGCCCACCGACTACGACGTCGCGACCGACGCCACCCCGGACCAGATCCGGTCGCTCTTCCGGCGCACGGCGGCGGTCGGCGCGAGCTTCGGCGTGGTGCTCGTCAAGGAGCGGGGGGTGACCGTCGAGGTCGCCACCTTCCGCTCGGATGGCCCCTATTCCGACAGGCGGCGACCGGATCACGTCGAGTTCTCCGACGCCGCGCACGACGCCCGCCGGCGGGATTTCACCATCAACGCGCTGTTCCTGGACCCTCTTGCTCCGGCCGACGACTCCGGCGAGCGCGGCCGGGCGATCGATTTCGTCGGCGGCCTCGCGGACCTGGGGGCGCGGCTGATCCGGGCCGTCGGCGACCCCGACCAGCGCCTCGCCGAGGATCATCTCAGGGCGTTGCGCGCCGTCCGCTTCGCGGCCCGGTACGGCTTTGCGATCGAGCCCGCCACCGGCGCCGCGATCCGCCGGCACGCCTCCGAGCTCGCCGGAGTGAGCCGCGAGCGCATCGGCGACGAGATCCGGCGGATGCTGGCGAGCCCGCGCCGGTCCGCGGCGGTCGAGCTGCTGGAGGGACTGGGCCTGGACCGCGTGGTGCTGGGCGGGGGCGGACGCCGCGGGACGGGTCGCGCCCTGTCCCGCCTCGGGGCCGCCTCGTTCGGGGCGGCGCTCGCGTGCTGGGCTCTGGACCGCGCAGAGCTGGAGTCGGCGGCCCAGGCGCCGGCCCTGGTCTCCCGCTGGCGGCGGGCCCTGTGCCTCAGCAACGAGGAGAGTTCGGCTCTGCGGGACACCCTGCACGGGGTGCTGGAGCTTGAGCGGGGTTGGGAGGGGCTGCGAATCGCCGCGAAAAAGCGCCGGGCCGCGTCGCCCTGGTTCGCGGACGCGCTCGCCGTCGCCGCCGCCCGGGATCCGGAGCGCGCCGCGGCGGTCTCGGCGGAGGTGTCGCGCCTGGCGACGGACGGGTCGGGACTGGCGCCGCCCCCGCTGATCGATGGGAACGACCTGCTCGCCTCGGGCGTGGAGCCTGGTCCGGTCTTTGCTCGGGTGCTGGCGGCGGTATACGACGCGCAGCTTGAGGGCGGGGTGGCGGATCGAGCGGCCGCGCTGCGCATGGCCGCGGAACTCTGTAAGAGCGGCGGTGTCTAAGCTGTGGATCGTCGCGGCTGGGGCTCTCCCCCGGCCTTGTCGCGGACGCGCCTTTGGGCGCTCGTTGAAGAGGCGAAGGCTATGAGAATCAAGCGGGCAAGGGTGTTTGCGGCATTGGCGTCCGGAGCATTGGCCATGGGCGCGGTGCTCGCTGCCGGGGTCGCTCCCGCCGCGGCACAGGCGGCCCAGGCGCAGGCCGACGACGCGCCCGATCAACTCATCTTCAAGGATGGGCGGATCATCCAGGGCAAGGTGATCGAGGAGACGGAAACCCACGTGAAGTTCCTCGTGGTCGTGGCCGGCATCTCGGGCGAGCAGACCTACAGCAAGACCGACATCCTCGCGATCGAGCGGGGTGAGCGAGCCGAGGGCGAGGGGGGCGAGGAGGCCCCGCCGGCCACCACCACGCCGCGCAGCGGCGAGGGGCCGGACAAGCCGGCGGCCCCGGAGGGCGACGAGGCGGACGATGGCGCTCCCAGCGTCTACGTGATCGAGCTCAAGGGGAAGTTCGGGCGCGACATCACGATGACGCCCATCCGCAACATCATCAAGGACGCGGCGAAGCACAAGCCGGACTACGTGATCGTCGTGGCGGACAACGCCTGGACGTTCCAGGACGGGAGCGAGGCGCCCAACGACGCGGCGCTGTTCGGGCAGATCTTCCTGGCGGAGGACATCGAGCCCATCTTCACCGCCGAGATGCCGCAGATCTTCGGCTACGAGCCCGAGGTGATCTTCTGGGTCAAGAGCGCGATGGGGGGCATGGCGTTCCTGCCCTTCAACTTCGACACCATGTACTTCTCGAGCGGCGCGCGCATGGGCGGCATCGGCAACCTGATCTACCAGTACGGCAACACCGGCGACGAGATGGTGCGCGAGAAGCTCTTCTCCGCCGGCATGGGCCACGCCGAGGGGATGGCGATCCACGGCGGGTACGACCCCCGGATCATCCGGGCGATGGCCCGCACCGACTACGTCCTGAGCTACCGGATCGAGAACGGCCAGGTCGTCCTGGTCGAGAACGAGCCGAGGCCCGAGTTCAACGAGTACCTGCTCACCGACGACGGCACGATCTCCGAGCAGCAGGACACCGACCGCGAGCTGGCCCGCGGCGAGGGCAACGACACGCTGACGCTGACCGCCAAGGTCGCTCACGATCTCGGCGTCTCCAAGGGCACGGCCG
This sequence comes from Phycisphaerales bacterium, assembly GCA_035654175.1. GTDB lineage: Bacteria > Planctomycetota > Phycisphaerae > Phycisphaerales > UBA1924 > PNC22. Next base: position 43,072 of record DASRXL010000190.1, on the reverse strand, counting down.
ACACGCTCGACGCCCTGCTCTACGAGCTCCAGATCGAGCGGAGGCACCGCCTGATCGAGGGCCGTTCAGAGCGCATCATGGAGGAGTGGAGCGATTCGGTGCGCAACGCCGAGCGCTCGCTCAAGCGGCTGTGGAAGGAGTTCGCGGAGATCCAGGTGCAGGGCGAGCGCCGGGAGCGGACGATGGCACGCGCCCGGCAGATGCGCACGCTCGATCAGATCATCCAGCTGCTCGAGAAGTACGCCGAGGTGGACAAGCTGGGCCTCTTCGAGCACCCCGAGGGGCTGCCCGACGTCCCCAGCCTGCGCGTGCTGCGCGAGCAGATCCGTCAGGAGCAGATGAAGGACCGCTGACCGCGCGAGCCGCGGCAGGACAGATCGCACGAAAGGGAGTACACATGCGCACGAGGCTGGTCCAAGGCCTGTCGAGGTTCGCCGCCACGCTGGCCGCCCTCGTTCTCACCGGAGCGGTGCTCGTCGGCGGCGCCACGCCCGCGTTCGCCGCGGACAAGATCTATCTGAAGGACGGGCGCGTCATCGAGGGCGAGATCGTCCGTGAGCACGACGGCTCGGTCTGGGTCAACTACAAGATCGGCGGCGTGGAGCAGAACGGTGTGTTCTTCTCCTCCTCGATGATCGATCGGATCGAGCGCGATGCGCCGGCCGAGGCGGCGCCGATCGAGGCCAAGCCCGCGCCCGAGTCCGCGGCCAAGGCCCAGCCCCGCCGGCCGGGAGTCCCGCGCGCGGTGGTCCTCACCCTGGAGGGCACGGTCGGGCTCGAGTTCGCCGCCAAGCCCCTGAAGGACGCGATCCCCATGCTCGAAGCGCAGCTCGGCCCGGCCGAGGACGGCGAGCGGGTCGTGGTGCTGAAGGTGAACTCCGGCGGCGGCCTGCTCCTCGAGATCGAGCACCTGCACAAGGTCCTCGAGGAGGAGTACAAGCCGAGGTTCCGGACGGTGGCCTGGATCGAGTCGGCGATCTCCGCGGCGGCGATGACCTCGCACATCCTCGAGGAGATCTACTTCATGCCGCAGGGCAACTACGGCGCCTGCACGGGTTACAGCGGGCCCCTTGTGGCCATGAAGGACCGGCCGCTCGAGGAGGTGCTGTACATGATGGAGAAGGTCTCCGCCAAGGGCAACCACCCGATCCCGATCATGCGCTCCATGCAGATCGACGAGCCGCTCTCCGCGAACATCGGCGGCGACGGGCAGGTGTCCTGGTACAACACGGACGAGGGCGAGTTCCTGGTCAATCCGAAGGGGCGCATCCTCACCTTCAACGCCAACACCGCGACCAAGTTCAAGTTCTCCAAGGGCACGGCGGCGACGGTGGACGAGCTGGCGAAGCTGCTCGGGTACCAAGAGGTCGAGTGGGTGGGGCGGCCCGAGGCCGGCAGCCTGTTCCCGATCTCCAAGGCCGAGGAGCACCAGCGCTGGTGGCGGGAGAGCGTCGAGGAGACCACCAGCCGCTTCAACGAGTACTTCGCGAAGTACCAGATCTCGGTGCAGAACGCGGCCTCCTCGCAGGACCGTGCGGAGCGCGGCATGTTCGTCGGCGCCGCGCGCCGCGAGCTGGCGATCATCGAGCGGGCCTGCAAGGAGCACCCGAATATCAAGCTCCTCAACGGGATCCCCGACGGCTGGTTCGAGGAGCAGCACGAGCTCCTCAGAGACCTGATGCGTCAGTAAGGCGCGCGAACAGCACTATGGAGCGCAGCCAAGGCCCCGGGCCTCCCCGGGGCCTTTCTTGCGCTCGGGCCCCGGGGCGCCGCTCTATCATGCCGCCAGACCCGAAAGGAGCCCCCGATGCCCGCGCTCGACACGAGCTTCGTTCCCGCCGACCTCGATGCCACCAGCTGGGAGAACATCGAGCCGATGTTCACCATGCTGCTCGAGCGGCCGGTGGAGAGCCCGGCGGCCGTCGAGCGCTGGCTCATCGATCGGAGCGAGCTCGAGGCGGCGTGCCGCGAGGCCGAGGCCAACCTCTACATCTCGATGACCTGCGACACCGACGACGCGGCGGCGGCGGGGGCGTTCACCAGGTTCATCGAGGAGGTTTCGCCCAAGATCAAGCCCGCGGCGTTCGAGCTCGACAAGCGCGAGGCGGAGCTCTTCGCCCGCTTCCCCATGCCCCGCGACCGCTACCGCGTCCTCGAACGGGGCACGAGGACCGCCGTCGAGCTCTTCCGCGAGGAGAACGTTCCGCTGCAGACGGAGCTGGAGAAGCTCACCCAGAAGTACCAGACCGTCACCGGGGCCATGACCGTCCAGTTCGACGGGCGCGAGCAGACCATGCCGCAGATGGCCAAGTATCAGGAGTCCACCGACCGCTCGATCCGAGAGGCGGCGTGGAGGGCGAGCGCGTCGCGCCGGCTCGTGGACAAGGACGCGATCGACGAGATCTACGACGAGCAGATTGCGCTGCGCCAGAAGGTCGCCGAGAACGCGGGCTTCAAGGACTACGTCGGGTACGCCTTCAAGTCGATGCTGCGGTTCGACTACGGCCCGGCCGACTGCTTCGCGTTCCATGAGGCGGTGGAGCAAGCGGTGGTCCCCTTCAACCAGCGGCGCCTCGCCGAGCGCCGGCGCGATTTGGCGGTCCAGTCGCTCCGCCCCTGGGACTTGGCGGTGGACCCCAAGGGCCGCGCGCCCCTGCGCCCCTTCGAGGGCGGGCGCGAGCTCATGAGCAAGGCGGTCGCCGCGTTCGGGCGGCTCGACCCGCGCCTCGCGGGCATGCTGCGATCGCTCGGCGAGGGCTCCGAGGCGCGGGGCTCGCGCGGGGGCGCGTGCCTGGATCTCGACAGCCGCAAGGGCAAGGCTCCCGGCGGGTACCAGTACATGCGAGACCGGATCCGCACGCCCTTCATCTTCATGAACGCCGCGGGCCTGCACCGCGACGTCGAGACGATGGTGCACGAGGCGGGCCACGCCTTCCACTCGCAGCTCTGCCGGGACGAGCCGCTGGTCGCCTACCGCCATGCGCCGATCGAGTTCTGCGAGGTGGCGAGCATGTCGATGGAGCTGCTGACGATGCGCCACTGGGGCGGGCCCGACGGGTACTACCCCGACCCCGCCGACCACGCCCGCGCGATGCGCAAGCAGCTCGAGGGCTCGGTCTCGCTGCTCTCGTGGATCGCGACGATCGACGCCTTCCAGCACTGGGTCTACTCGAACCCGGGCCACACGCGCGAGCAGCGCGTGACATACTGGCTGGAGCTCGACCGGCGCTTCGGCGCCGGGGTTGACTGGAGCGGGCTCGACGACGAGCACGGCTGGCTCTGGCAGCGCCAGCCGCACCTCTGGGGCCATCCCTTCTACTACATCGAGTACGGCATCGCGCAGCTCGGCGCGCTCCAGCTCTGGCTCACGTCGCTCGAGCGCGGCGAGCGGGACGCGATCGACGCGTACGAGCGCGCGATGAAGCTGGGCGGGAGCCGGCCGCTGCCGGAGCTGTTCGGCGCCGCGGGGCTCGATTTCGAGTTTGGTCCCGCCACGGTGTCCCGCCTCGTGAGCCGCGTCGAGGGCGAGCTCGCCAGGCTCCCGCAGTAGCCTCGACAACTCGTGGGTGGCGACCTGCTGTCGCGCTCGACGCGCCGAGGCGTGATGCTTCGCGCCGCGTGTCGCTTACTCCCTGTCGCCCGATCGCTCGGGCGCGGAGCACGCAACACGCAGGAGTCCTGGACATGGCACGCACGTCTCTCGCATCGCTCGGTCGTCTCGCCGCGATCGCGGCGACATTCGTCGTCAGCGGCCTCGCCGCCTCGGCCTTTGCCGCCGTCGAGGTTGAAATCACCGAGATCCGGGGCGCCGCCGCCGTCAAGAAGAAGGGAACCGACGACTGGGTCGAGCTCAAGAAGGGCGACGTGCTGCACGAGGGCGATGTGGTCCGCCTGCCCGGGAACTTCACCGAGGTCAGCTGGAAGCGCGTGGACGCCGGCGGCTGCGGCAACGAAGGCTCCGTCGGCACCGGCATGTCCAAGGTGAAAGAGGTCGAGGTCGGCAGAGAGATCCGCTCCGCGGCTCCCCCGGCCACCTACTTCCACTCGGTCAGCGACGGCCAGCAGCAGGCCGGCGAGGTCACCATCATCGAGAGCGGGCAATGTGTCGAGACCGATCATTGCGGGGCGAGCAGCGACCTTGCCGCCGCTGCGGCGATCGACCCCACGCCCGATGGCATGACAACGGTCATCGCGCTCGAGAATGTGCTGGACGCCGGCGGTATGGCGATCGAGACCACGATCGGGAACAGCCCGCGGAGCCCGATCCCCATCTTCACATGTGCGCTCCACGGCTCGATGTCCGACCAGCTGCTCCCGATCTATCCCGGGCAGGCGGTGCAGTGGGTGCGCACCGACAACGGGGACGTGATCCCGCTCATCGTGGATTTCAAGTGGGTCTTCTGCGGCGCCGACTTCAACGACGACGGCGCCGTCGACACCCGAGACGCGCTCGAGTTCTTCAACGCCTGGAACAGCCGGACGCCGGGGGCCGACTTCAACGGCGACGGCAACATCGACACCCGCGACGTGATCGAATTCCTCAACGCGTGGACGGCGGGGTGCAGGTAAGCCCGGGCGCGACGGGCGCGGCGAGCGGCCGGAATCGTCCGGCCGCTCCGGCGCGGGCGGTATGCTTGGGCAGGTGACCTTCCACCCGAGCAACCCCGGCCAGCCACGACACCTGACCCCGGAGGAGTTCCGGATCCTGGGGCGAAGGATGGTGGATTTCGTCGCCGACTACATGGCGTCTGTGGACATGTGGCCCGTCGCTTCGCAGGACGGGCCGGGCGAGGTGCTCGCGCGTCTTCCCGAGCACCCCCCCGAGGTGGGCCTGAGCGCCGCGGCGGAGCCGGCCGAGGCGTGGGGAGAGGTGTTCGGCGATCTCACGCGGATCGTGCTGCCGGGCCTGACGCACTGGCAGCACCCGTCATTCTTCGGATACTTCCCGTGCAACGCGAGTGGGCCCGCGATTCTGGGTGAGCTGCTGAGCGCAGGCCTCGGTGTGCAAGGAATGCTGTGGCAAACGAGCCCGGCGTGCACCGAGCTGGAGACTCGGATGCTCGACTGGGCCGCCGAGATGTTCGGCCTGCCCGCGTGCTTCCGGTCCGACGCGGTCAACGACGGCTTGGGCGGGGGCGGCGTGATCCAGGGCACGGCCAGCGAGGCGACCCTGACCGCGATCATCGCCGCGAGGCAGCGCTGGCGCCGGCTCCGACGCGCGCGTGCCGGAGCGCTCGCGGGCGCGACCGGCGAGATCGGTCTCGCTGAGGAGGCGGTGGACCAACGCTTCGCGGTGATCTGCTCGGAAGCGGCGCACTCCTCCGTCGTGAAGGCCGCGATGATGGCGGGGATCGCCGAAGGGCCCGACGACGAGGAGCGTGTCTGGCGGATCGGAGCCGACGCGCAGGGCCGGATGGACGTCGGCGAGCTCCGCCGCGTGCTCGAGCAGCGGGCGGGCGACCCGGCGGGCCCAATCCCGATCGCGTGTGTCGCGACCCTGGGCACGACCGGCGTCGGGGCCGTGGACCCGGTCACGGAGATAGGGGCGGAGCTCGGGCGGGCCGGGGCGGAGCGAGGCGCGGAACCCGGGGCGATCTGGCTGCATGTCGATGCTGCGTGGGCGGGCAGCGCGCTCGTCTGCCCGGAGCACCGCGCCATGGCCACAGGTCTCGCGCGAGCCGACTCTCTGTGCATCAATCCGCACAAGTGGCTCCTGACCAGCTTCGACTGCGACCTCTTCTGGACGCGGGCGCGGCGCGACCTCGTCGAGGCGATGAGCATCACGCCCGAGTACCTGCGCAACGCCGCGAGCGAGAGCGGCTCGGTCATCGACTACCGCGACTGGCAGATCCCGCTCGGCCGGCGGTTCCGCGCGCTCAAGCTGTGGTTCGTGATCCGCCACTACGGGCTCGAGGGCCTGCGGGCGCACATCCGCGAGCACGTCCGCCTCGCGGAGATGGTGGAGCGATTCGTCCGGCACGACGACCGCTTCGAGCTGGCCGCCCCCCGATCCCTCGCGCTCGTGTGCTTCCGGGTTGCCGGGCCGGACGAGCTCACGCCGCGCCTCGTCGAGCGGGTCAACGCCTCGGGCAAGGCGTTCCTCTCGAACGCCGGCTTCGCGCCGGGGACCGGCCGGCCCCGCCCCATCGCCCGCATGGCGATCGGGGGCGTCCTCACCACCGAGGAGCACGTGCGGAAAGCCTGGGCGCTCGTGACTCGGCTCGTGGACGAGCTCCGGTAGACTCCGCTGCGCCGCCGCCCCCAGGGGCAGAGAGGAACGGGCCTATGCGAAACCTTGGCGCGTCGGGAGCTGTCGGCACAGCGTCTCTATTCGCCGCCTCCGCGCTGCTCGGCGGGTGCGCCTCGTCCGTGGACGGGCCGCGCGAGTTCAGCGTCGCGCCGGGGAGCTACGAGTCGGCCTTCGAGGCCACGGGCGAGGCTCTGCGCGGGCTGCAGTTTGAGCTGGAGCGGATCGATGCCGCGTCCGGTGTCATCACCACCAAGCGGCACTTCGCCCCCGGCCTGCTCGAGCCGTGGGATCCCAGCCAATCCGGGCCGGGCGACGAGTGGGAGGACGCCCTCAACATGCAGGCCAGGGAGGTCCGCGTCACATTTACCCCCGTCGCGGCGCCCGCACCGGATCCGGGCGATGCCGCCGCGGCTCCGGCGACCGACCTGCGCACCGCCGAGGGAGAGATCGTGGGATCGGTCTGGGTGACGGTCTACCGCCAGCAGCGGGCGGGCCGCCGGCTGGAGAGCGAGTGGATCGGGGGCTCGACGGTCTACTCCGATCCAGATCTGAACGCGCGCGCCGGGGCTCGGTACATGGTGCCGCTGAGGCGGGACGAGCGGCTGGAGTCGCGCCTCGCGGCACGCATCCGGGAGACCATCGAGACCCACCCCGGCGAGGACGCCGGTCAGAAGAGCCCGTGATCGACGAAGGCCGTCCGGCCGTCGGTGCGGAATGCGAGCATCGGGCCCCCGCACGCCGCCGCGCCGCCGGCTGGGCGCGTCGAGAGTTGGTCCCCCGCGTAGCCCAGGGCACGCGCCACCAGGCCGCCGCGGCTGGTCGTGCCCAGCTTGCGATGAAGCGTCTTGACGTAATCGTGGACGGTGTGCTGGCTGCGGCCCAGGAAATCGGCGATCTCCGGCACGCTGTGGCCGCGGGTGAGGAGGTCCAGCACTCGCTGCTCTCTTCCCGAGAGCCATGGGGCCCGTTCGCCGCCGCCGCGCATGACGAGCCGGAGGCGGTCGCTGAGCACCGGCATCGCGCTGCGGAGGATGCGGCGCAGGTCGTGCAGCGAGAGCGATCGCGCCGGGCTGGGGGCGCTGGGCCCCCAGAGTACCAGGATGGCGATCGCGCGCCCGTCGCGGGACGGCTGGCCCACCGGCGAGACGCCGGCCACCATCTCCCCAGCCCGGGCAAGCGCCGACGCATTCACGGTGTTGGGAGCGCGGGCGGCGAGCTCCGCGAGGCCGTCGATGCACGGGCGCACCGGCGACTCGAGCAGCCAAGCGAGCGAGCCGAGCAGCGTCCTGAGGGTCCGGGAGGGTTCGGGCTCGGCGCACACTCCTCCCCGGCTGTCGGCGTATCCGGAGCGCTCAAGGGCGGGTGGTCGGGCCACCCCGGCCCGGACGACCGCAACCCACGCCCGAGTGTCCGGCGCGGCCTGGGCCAAGGCCGTCGCCGCCCGTTCGCACCAGTCGGGGCTGGGCGCCCCAGGGAGTTGCGCAAAGTCTCTCGCGACCCGGGCCGCTGCGAAGAGCACCGCGTCGTCGTCTGCAAGCTGTCTGTCCATGTGCCCCTGCTTCCGCGAGTTCGCGCGTCCGAATCCGTGCCGCCGGCCCTGCAAGCGGGCCTTCCCCGCGCGGCACGGGGAAACGCGAGACTAAAATGATCAGGTTTCGGGCGGTCACCCCGATCCGGCCGGACCTCCGAGCCTCCTCTCCCTGCCCCGAGCGGGGCCACGCAAATCAATACTGGCCCGCGCGTCGGCGGTTGCACGCGGGTAGGCTTGGGCGAGCTGGCCGCTGTCAGCGTCCACCACGTGGGCGGATGCGAGCGCGGGGAAGGAACCGAGAACATGGGTGACGGCACTGCACCCCTGGCGAGCGCGCCGCCCCTGCGGCAAAGCTCCAGCACCGGCGGCACGGAGCCGCGGATCCTGATCATCGGCGCGGGGCCAACCGGGCTGGGGGCGGGGATTCGGCTGCGCGAGCTCGGCCACGAGAACTTCCTGATCGTGGACCGGCACCCCTACGTCGGGGGGCTGGCGGCGAGCTTCACGGACGCGGCGGGCTTCACGTGGGATATCGGCGGCCACGTGATGTTCAGCCACTATGAGTATTACGACCTGCTCTTCGACCGCTTCATGGGGGAGGAGTACAGCCTCAACGACCGCGAGAGCTGGGTGCGGATGATGGACCGTTGGGTCCCGTACCCGTTCCAGAACAACATCCGCTACCTGCCCAAGCAGGCGGCGTACGAGTGCCTGAGCGGCCTGATTAAGGCCCAGACCGGGCAGGGACGGATCAAGAGCCACGCGGACGCCGCGAACTTCGGCGAGTTCATCGACGCGGTGTTCGGCGAGGGCATCGCCCGGTACTTCATGCGTCCGTACAACTTCAAGGTTTGGGCGCACCCGCCGGAGATGATGAACAAGACGTGGATCGGCGAGCGGGTGGCGGTGCTCGATATTGACCGGGCGCTGAAGAATGTGGTGCTCGGCACCGACGATTTCGGCTGGGGCCCCAACAACCGCTTCAAGTACCCGCTGCGAGGGGGCACGGGCGAGTTCTACCGGCGGATGGGCGAATCGATCCGCGACCGCATCGCGCTGGGGAAGCGCGTCGTCGCGATCGACGTGGACGAGAAGGTGGCGCACTTCGCCGACGGCACCGCCGAGCGGTACGACATCCTGCTCAGCGCGATGCCGCTGGACGTGCTGTGCCGCGACGCGCTGACCGGATCGGTGCCCGCGTGCCTGCGCGACCAGGCGTCCAGGCTCAAGCACTCGTCCGGCTACATGGTCGGGATCGGCGTGCGCCGGCCGTGCCCGAGCACGAAGTGCTGGATGTACTTCCCGGAGGATAATTGCCCGTTCTACAGGGTGACCTACCTCTCGAACTACTCGCCGCACATGACCCCGGACGCGGACCACTACTCGCTGCTGTGCGAGGTCAGCGCGAGCGGGCACAAGCCGGTGGACGGGGCAGGAGTGGTGGAGGACACGATCCGCGGGCTGGAGCGCGCGGGGCTGCTCGGGCCCGGCGAGCGGGAGGATATCTGCGATACCTGGCTCTACCACGCCGACTATTCCTACCCCACTCCGAGCGTGGACCGCGATGAAATCCTCAGCGGCGTGATCCCCTGGCTCGAGGTGCGCGACATCTACTCGCGCGGCCGGTTCGGCATGTGGAAGTACGAGGTGGCCAACACGGACCACACGCTGATGCAGGGGGTCGAGCTCGTGAACCGCGTTCTCCTCGGCGAGCCGGAGACCACCATCGGGATCGTGTACCAGACCACCGCCGACGGGCGCGAGGCGGCCCTGCACGAGCGGCCCGCGCTGGCCGGCTCGGGCGAGAAGCGGTTGGCGCTCCAGGCGATCGAGGTGAAGGCCGGTGCGGCGACCGCCCCCGCGTCCGAGTAGCTCGCCTCACGGCCCCTGCCCGTGGCGGCCGCGGCTCGGAGGCGATGGAGTTCCATCTATGAGCGGCTCTCGAAAGGCGGCGACGTACGAGGCGCTCGGTGTCTCTCCGCACAAGCCGGACGTGCACAGCGCCATCGCCGACCTCGACCGCGGGCTCTTCCCCGGCGCCTTCTGCCAGGTCTTTCCCGACCGCATCACCGGCGATCCCGCGTCCTGCGTCGTGATGCACGCCGACGGGACGGGCACCAAGTCGCTGATCGCCTACCTCCATTGGAAGGAGACCGGCGACCCGAGCTACTTCCGGGGCGCGGCGATGGACGCCCTCGCCATGAACATCGACGACATGATCTGCGTCGGCGCGACCGGGCCCTTCTACGTCTCCAACACCATCGGGCGGAACCTCAAGCTGATCGATGGCTCGGTAATCAGAGAGATCATCCACGGATACTCACACGCCGCGACCACGCTCGCGGCCCACGGCGTGAGCATCATCGCCACCGGCGGCGAGACCGCCGACCTGGGCGATTTGGTGCGGACCGTCGTCATCGACTGTACGGCGTTCGCTCGCGTCCGGAGGGATACGGTCATCGATGCCCGAGGCGTGCGCCCCGGAGACGCCATCGTCGGGCTCTCGTCGACCGGCCGCGCCGTGTACGAGTCGGCCGAGAACTCCGGTATCGGCACCAACGGTCTGACCGCGGCCCGGCACCAGTTGCTCGCCGCGGAGTATGCCGGGCGGTACCCCGAGACATTCGATCCATCGATCAAGGTCCACGCGTTCAGGGGCGACTGCCGTCTATCCGACCCCGTGCCCGGCTCGGAGATGACAGTGGCCGAGGCGCTCTCCAGCCCCACTCGGACGTACAGCCCGATCGTCGCGGCCATGCCCCGAGACCTGCTCGCCGACGTCTCGGCGATGTTCCACAACACCGGGGGAGGGCTCACCAAGTGCCTGCGGTTCGGGTCGGGCATCCGGTATGTCAAGGACAGCCTGCTCGCGATGCCGCCGATCTTCAGCCTGATCCATGCCCGCGCGGGGGTGCCCCTGCGCGAGATGTGCCGCGTGTACAACATGGGGCACCGGCTAGAGGTGGTCGTGCGGCCGGAACGCGCCGGCGAGGTTATCGCGATCTCCCGCCGGTTCGGGGTGGAGGCGGCGATCGTCGGGCGCACGGAGCGCTCCGCGACACCGGCCAACGAGTTGGTGGTGCGGTGCGAGGGCCAGACCGTGGAGTTCGCGGCGGGGGAGTGAGCCTCGCTCCGCGGCTTCGGAATCCCGGGAATATCTGCGTGCCGGGCCGCGCGCCCGGAGAACCCCTGGCCAGTCGCCTTGGGCCCCGCCGAAACGTTCCAGCCGTTTTAAACATTCCTCACCGACCGGCTGGCATAAACCCGTGCGTGGGGCACACTTGGAGTGCCATCCCGGATTGTGCCGGACCTTTCCGCTTGCGGAAAAGGGGGGAGTGCCGGCCGCTGTGCAGAGAGGACGCACGCAGCCCTGCGGCTGTGGCTGTGCATGAGCGCCCTGACCCGTCACACAGATTCGGCCTTCCGTGCACTCGACTGGGAGCCGGAGGTCACCCAACTGCTCGACGAGCACCACCTCGTCGCCTGGTCGAGCGTGGCTCGGCGCCGGGTGCAGTTCGCGACCTGCCTCACGCACTTCCTCTCCCTCCAGCCCGATACCGAGATCTGCACCCTCTACGGCCGGTTCATCACCGACCTGGACTCCTTCTGCCACCAGATCGAGCGCGTGATCCCCGCCCCCTCGATCAAGCGGCAGATCGATGGGTCGGACGGCCTGGTCTCGCTGCTCCGCTCCCGCCACTCGCTGCGGGTCCGCCGGGCGAGCCGGTTCCGGTACTACGTCTGGAACGATGCGGACGTCCTGCTCAAGCGGGATCACCGCCTGTTCGGGCGCATCGTGGATGCGATCGCGGGCGTCGCGGCGGAGGCCGAGTACGCGAGTGACGAGCTGCTGCTGGTGCAGCGGGCCGTCTTCGTCGGGGGCCCCATGCTCGACCTCTACGCCGAGAACAGCACGGGCCAGTTCCGGGCGTGGTACGACGACGGTCTGGGCGAGCCCTTCTGGCAGATGGTCACCGGCATCCAGGCGCCGCCCATGCTGCGGTATCAGGTGGACCTCTTGGGACAGGGATAGGCGCGAGCGTCGGCCGCGGCGGGGCGCTGCCCTTTGGGCGCGCCGCGAGGCGCCCGTCCGGAGTGCCATCCACGGCGTACCGGGTGTGAGAGAGGCCACGGGACCATCCCCGCCTGATGCCTGATGCCTGATGCCTGATGCCTGATGCACAGGCCACTCGCCTACTCTCCCCAATGCTCCGAATCATCGGCGGCGAGCTGCGGCGGCGGCTGATCCACACACCCCCGGACGCGGAGACGACCCGTCCCATGCCCGATCGGGTGCGGGAATCGGTCTTCAACCTCCTCCGCGGGCACACCGAAGACGTGGAGGTGTTCGACGCGTTCGCCGGCTCCGGCGCCATCGGCTTCGAGGCCCTCAGCCGCGGAGCGCGGCATGTGATCTTCGTCGAGCGGGAGCGGCGCGTCGCGGCCCTCATCGAGCGGACGGCGACCGAGTTGGGCGTGCTCGACCGGTGCGAGATCGTGGTGGGGGACACGCTCGGCGCCGCGGCCGTCGCGAGATGCCCGGAAGGCGTGCACCTGGTGTTCTTCGATCCGCCGTACCCGATCGTGCGTGATCCGAGGCAATGGCCCCGCGTCCGCGACCAGTTCGGACGCCTGATCCAGCGGCTTGACGCGAGCGGGTACGGAATCCTGCGTACGCCCTGGCCGTTTCTGCACGAGATCGGCGGCCCCGAGGAGGAGAAGCCCGCGGCACCCGCGCGGGATCCCCGGCCGGAGCCCGAGGAGACCGACGAATTCGAGGACTTCGCCGGCTGGGAGGAGATCGACGAGGACGACGTGGGAGGCGAGGTCGAGGTCATCGACCTCAATGAGGAGACGCCGCGCCCGGTGCGCATCCCTGTGGACCTGCGGATCGGTGGGGCGATCGGCCCGGAAACTCATGTGTACGGCTTTACGGCCGTGCACCTCTACATGCGGGACCCTGCGGGGACGGGCGCCGGCTGAGCTCGGGCGTCGCGTCCGCATTCTGTCCGGTACAATCGACCCGTGACCGAACAGGAACTGCTCTCCGGGCTCAACGAGGCGCAGCGCGCGGGGGTGCTGCACGAGGGGCGGCCGCTGATCGTCCTCGCCGGGCCGGGAACGGGCAAGACGCGGGTGATCACGCACAGGGTGGCCCACCTCGTGCGCGAGCGGGGGGTCGATCCCGCCTCGATCGTGGCGGTGACGTTCACGAACAAGGCGGCCGACGAGCTGCGCCAGCGGCTCGCGGAGCTTATAGGGCCGGGCGTCGCCGATGCCGTCAACGCGCACACGTTCCACGGGTTCGGGCTGCGCCTGCTGCGCCGCTTCCCCGACCTCTCGGGCGTCGGGCGCAGCCCCGAGATCATCGACAGCGCCCAGCGCCGCCGCCTGCTACGCCGGCTGCTGGGCGAGCACCGGGTGTTCGGCCGGCTGATCGCCTGCGGCGCCGATGCGCTGCTCGACGAGGCCGCGGCATACCTCGGGCTCTTCCGCAACGCCGCGCTCACGCCGCGGGATTGCGCCGCGTTCGCGGGCGCGTGGGCCGAGAGGATCGCGCAGGGCCTGGGCTCGGACGGGTCGCCTCTGGACGAGTCCGGCGTCGCGGCGCAGCGTCAGGAGCACGAGCGCTTCGGCGCCCATGCCCGTCTGTATGGCCTGTTTGAGGCGGCGTGCCGCGAGCGGGGATGGCTCACCGTGGATGAGCTCATCACCGCGCCCGCCGCGCTCTTGCGTGAGCACGACCGTGTCCGCGCGATCTGCCGGCACGAGTACCGGCACATCGTGGTGGACGAGTTCCAGGACGTGAATCTCGCGCAGATCGAGCTGCTCCGCCGGCTCGCTCCGCCGGAATCCAACCCGGACCTGATGGTCGTCGGCGATGACGACCAGGCGATCTACGAGTTCCGCGGCGCCGACGACCGGGCGTTCGCCCGGTTCGCGTCGATCTGGCGCGACGCCGACACGCTGCCGCTGGTGGAGAACTATCGCTCCGAGCCGCCGGTGCTCCGGGTCGCCAACGCGGTCGTCGCGCGCGCGACCCATCGGTTCGCGCCCGACAAGCGGATCGAGCGTGCGAAGCGGCTGGCCGATCGGGCCCCGGCACGGCATGCCGGCGTGAGCATCGTCGAGCTCGGGGACGAGGCGATCGCCGGAGATGTCATCGCGGCGCTCGTGCGGGAAGAGGCCGCGAGGTCGCCGGAAGCGCCGCTCTCGCGCCTCGCCGTGATCGGGCGCTCGCACACCGACCTGGACCGGATCGCCGCCGCGCTGGAGCTGGAGGAGATCCCCTTCCAGCGCCGGCAGGCGCGGGGCGTGGCGGAGGACGAGGGCGTGCAGGACCTGCTCGCCTGGGCGCAGCTCCTCGTGGACCCGGGCGCGAGCTGGGCCGTGCGGCGCGTGCTCTGGCGCCCGCCGATCGGCGCCGAGCCCGAGCGGCTCGTGGAGTGGGAGAGGGCGTTCCTGCAGGCGCGCAGGCTCTCCGCCGTGCAGGCGGACGACGGCGCCGGGGGCCAGGCCCCGCCCGACTACGCGGCGTGGCTCTGCGAGCACGCCGCGAGCCACCCCGGCCTGCAGCGGTTCCTGGCGCTCCGCGCCGAGCTGCGCGAGCTCGCGCAGCGGGCGAGCGCGTCGGACATGGTTTGGGCGATCGCCACGCGCGCCGACCTGGCCCACGCCGACCTCCTCGGCGGGCGCGAGCGCGCCGGGCGCATCGAGAATCTCGTGCGGGTCGTGCGGTTCGTTCGCTCGATCCAGCATCGCCTCGACGCGCCCGGCGACCTCGCGGCGTTCTGGAGCTACTACAACGACCTCGACGAGAAGGAGCGGTGCTTCGGCGAGACGGGCGAGCGCATTGTCGAGTGCGATGAGGAGGCGGGCGAGACCGTGCTCGACGCGGTCCAGCTCCTCACCGCGCACGGCGCCAAGGGCCTGGAGTTCGACGTCGTGTTCGTGCCGCGCGTCAGCCCGCCGCACGGGTATCCAAAGACCGCCGGCCCGGAGCGCCTCCGGCTGCCGCCGGGCCTGGTGGATCGGCTCGGCGACGAGCGCACGGCCAAGGAGCGAGAGCGGGCGGAGGAGCGGCGGATCTTCTACGTCGCCTGCACGCGCGCGGAGCGCCGACTGGTGCTGCTCACCAAGAGCGCGAAGACCGCGAGCCGCAGCGAGCACTTCGCGCAGGAGCTGGCGGCGCCCGGCGAGCGGCTCGCGGACGTGGTCGCCGCCGAGACCGTGCTCGCCGCCGCCGCGCGCGACGGCCTGGCGCGCGAGGCTCCCCCGTCGGTCTCGCGCGAGCTGCGGCGCAACGCGGCGGCGGTCGAGCGCCGGGCGGCCCGCGCCGAGGCAGCCGCGGCCCTGGACGCGGTCGAGAGCGCCCCGGCCGAACTGCCGGCGATCGATCGCGCCGCCGCACGCATGCGCGAGGCGGCGGAGCGCCTGGCCGTCGGCGCCGCGTTCGAGCGGACGGGCGAGGCCCCGGCGTGGGCGCGGAGCGGCGCCGCAGCCGAGAGCGCGTCGCGCCTTGGCGCATGGGTCCAGCGCGAGGCGCAGGCCGACAAGGCCCCGGCGCTCAGGCCGATGGAGCCCCCGCTGACTCTGAGCTATTCGGCGATCAACGCCTACGGGCGCTGCCCGGGCTGCTTCTACGTGCAGCACGTCCTCGGCCTGGACGAGGCGGTCACCGAGGCGATCACACTCGGCGGCCTCGTGCACACGCTGCTCGAGGAGCACGCCCGCGCGTGGCGCGACGCGGACGCGGACGGGCTCCCCCCGCCCGGCGCACAGGCGCTCGCCGCGGCGGGCCGGCGGATGCTCGCCTCGCAGCTCCGCGCCGGCGGCGCGGGAGACGGCGTCACCGCCGACGAGCTGCTCGCGGTCCTCGCCCGAGCCCACGAGATGCTCGTGGAGCACCGCGCCGAGATCCTCGAGATCGAGCGGCGCATCGCCATGCCCTACGTCGTCGACGGCGTCGAGCACACGTTCGTCGCCAAGCTCGACCGCGTCGACCGCACCGAGCGTGGCGTGCGGATTGTCGATTACAAGACCGGCGCCGCCACCAGAGCGAAGCTCGAGCCCGGGAAGCGAGATCTCCAGCTCGGGATCTACGCGATGGCGATCCGCCACGAGATGCCCGGCGTCCGCGGCACCGCCGAGTACTGGGTGCTCCGGACCGGCGAGCGCGGCGTGATCGACCTCGATGAGATCGACTGCGCCAAGGTGCGCGCCGAGATCGACAGCGCCGCCCGCGCCATGCTCGCCGGCGAGTTCCCCCGCGCCAAAGGCTGCGCCGGCGCCTGCGAGCTGATCGGCGGCTGATCGAGAGCGAACGCGGGGACGCGAAGAGCGCGG
Organism: Phycisphaerales bacterium; assembly: GCA_035654175.1. GTDB lineage: Bacteria > Planctomycetota > Phycisphaerae > Phycisphaerales > UBA1924 > PNC22. The sequence continues at coordinate 26,945 of DASRXL010000190.1, read as the reverse complement.
AGCGCCGGCGTGATACCCGGAGTGTCGAAGCAGAGGTCGACGCGCCCTCTCTCCGCCTCCTCCGCGGCGCCACGCTGGAGATCCGCCGCTACTCGAGCGCCGCGGCGCCCGAGATGATCTCGGTGAGCTCCGTGGTGATCTGTGCCTGCCGGGCGCGGTTGTAGGTGCGGGTGAGCGCCTTGCCCATCTTGCCCGCATTGTCGGTGGCCGCCTTCATCGCGACCATCCGGGCGACGTGCTCGGAGACCACGGCGTCCTTGAACGCCTGGAAGAGGGTCGCCTTGATCGCCGCGGGCACGATGACCGCCAGGAGCTCGGGCCCCGCCGGGCTGAACTCGTAGATCGCGTTCACGCCCGCGGCGCCCTCCGCCGCGCTCGCGCGCGCGGGCGTCTTGAAGGGCAGCAGCTGCATCACCTCGGGCGCCTGCTTGCCCGCCGAGATGTACCGCATGTACACGACATTGACCCGGCCAACCTCGCCGGCGATGAAGCGATCGATGTAGCTCTGGGCCAGCCGGTCTACCTCGTCGTACTGCGGCTTGTCGCCGAACTGCACGTGGTGCGTGGTCACGTTGATCTTGTTGAACTTGTAGAAGCCGACGCCCTTCTTGCCGACGACCTCGATCACCCCGCTCCGCGCCGCCTCGTCGGCCCGGAAGTACGCCATCGAGGTGCGCAGGATCGAGCCGTTGTACGGCCCGCACAGCCCCCGGTCGGAGGTGAGAACGAGGGTCAGCGTCCTGGCGCCGGGCTTCTCCTGGCTCTTGAGCAGCGGGTGGTCCAGGCTGTCTCCCGCGCCCGACGCAAGCTCGGCCACGAGGTCGAAAAGCGCCTCGGTATAGGGCTTGCCCGCGAGGGAGCGCTGCTGGGCGGCGGAGAACTTGGCCGTCGCGATCATCTGCATGGTGCGGGTGATCCGCTTAATGTTCGCGACCGCCTTGATGCGCTTCTTGATTTCCCGGGTCTTGGCCATAGGGCGGGATGGTAGGCCGAGGGGGCGGAAAGTGGGCGGCCGGGAGGGGCCCGGTTCCGGGCGCCGTGGCGCGGGCGTGCGTGGGCGGCCCGCAGGTCCCCGCGTCTCGGTCGATTGCCTACAGCGCGTGGTCGGCTGCACGCGCCAGGGGCCGAACGAGCCCCGGGATCTCCCCCAGTGAGGGAGGCTCGGCGAGATCGATCGGCAGGTACACGCCCCGCTCGTGGTCGCTGTTGAGCACCACCGCGCAGGGCGGGATGACGAGGTACCCGTTGTCGGCCTTCTCGTGCCCGAGGATAAAGAGGTTGACCCCCCAGCGCTCCACGAGGTCCTCGAGCTGCTCGGCGTCGTAGCCGCGCCCCCACACCATCAGGTGCGCCGAGCCGACGCGCGGGGCGTAGTCGTCGTCGGTCAGTTCACGGCGCAGGATCTCCGCGTCGAACCGCCCCATCGACCCCAGCCCCGGCAGCGAGTGGGCGCACAGGATGTCGCCGGCGGGCGTGACGCAGCGGAGCGCCAGTGGCATCGAGCGGATGAACGCCGCGATGGCGTCGGCCACCCGCTCCCAATCCTCCCCGAAGACGTAGGCCAGGCCGTCGTTGAAGGCGTCGACGCACTTGACGCCGTCCTTGACGATCCCCGCGCCCACGACCTGCGCCAGCTCGTGGTTGGCCAGCAGCGTGTGCACCCGCTCGGGCTCGCGCAGCTTGAGCTCGGCGATGCGGGCGAGCGCACGGTACGAGAGGTCGAGGCCGTTGAGCAGCCGGTCCGAATGGATGACCTCGTGGAAGGTGATGTGGGGGGGGAGCGAAACAGCGAGACCGCGAGACAGCGAGACTGGGGAGAACCCATCGCTGCGTTCCCGGCCTGTCTCACTGTCTCGCTGTCTCGCCGACTCGCTCTCCCCCAGCCCCGCCAGCTCGATCAGCCTCGCCAGATGGAAGGGATTGTCGTGCAGGTCGCCGGTGGCGATGAGCCGGCCCGGGGGATGGATGACGTCGATGGAGCCCTCGCGGCACGCGGCCCCGCGGTTGGCCTCGGCGGCGTCGCGGAAGAGGTCGATGACGGTGCCGGCGTGCTGGACGTTGACGCCGGGCATGGCGGTCAGTCCTTCTCGTCAACGATCGCCGGCAGCCCGGTCTTCGTCGATTCGCTCTTGGCCCGCAGGATGCCGAGGATCAGGTTCAGCCGGTCGGCGACCTCGTGCATGCTCGCCGGGCGCTTCTCGGGCTCCACCTCCACGCAGTGCATCACCAGCTCGTCGAGCTTGGGGTGGACGCGGGGGTTGAGCTCGAGCACGGGCCTGGGCTTGGCGATCAGGTTGTCGTCGAGCGAGCCGACGAGCGAATCGCCCTTGGCGAGCGCCGTGGGCACGTGCTGGCGCGTGAGCACCCAGTACATCGTCGCCCCGAAGTTGTAGATGTCCGTGCGCGGCGTGATCGGCCGGCGGTGCACCTGCTCGGGGGCGATGTAGTCCGGCGTGCCCTGGATGCGCGGCTTGACCGTGCCGATCGGGCAGCTCTGCCCGAGGTCGATGATCTTCGCCCGCCCATCCTCCGATACCACGATGTTGTTGGGCTTCATGTCCGCGTGGGCGTAGCCGGCCTCGTGCATGGCGCTCAGCGCGTCGGCCGTCTGGTGGAAGATGTCCACCGCCTTCTCGAAGGTCTCGGGCGGGTGCTGCTCGAGGCTGATCCCGTCCACGAACTCCATCACCAGGTAGAGCTCCTTGACCGCGAGGAAGGAGCCCTTCTTGATGACGCGCTTGACCTGCCGGATGCCGGGGTGGTTGACCGCCCGCGCGACTTTTGCCTCCTCCTCCGCCTGGTCGAGGAAGCGTTGGTCCTTGTCCGACTGCTTCTCGACCTGCTTGAGGGCCCAGATCTGGTTGGTCTTGACCTCCCGGGCGACGTAGATCACGGACGCGGCGCCGCGCCCGATCTCTTTCATGATCTGGTAGCCGTCAACGAGCTCGTTCTTCTTTTTGACCGGCACCGTGATCCCCGTCCGTCTCCGGGCGCCGCGGTGCGAAGCCCGACACACAAACCTCTCGACCCCCGGGCCGTCCCCCGGCGGCGCACGGGCCGGTCGTTGGGCCCATCCCGGGGCGGATGCTTCCTCCGTGCCGCGGCGCGAGAGGAGCGCCGCGGGACCGCCCGCACGGGCGGGGTCGCGGGGATCGTAGCCTGCGATCGTCCGCCCGACGGCCGGACCGCGCTGGACCCGGAGATGGATCGACCGGATCGACGGGCCGCTTGGGCGCTATCGCCAGCTGTCCACCTGCTCGCGGAAGGCCGCGGCGGGGAAGTACCGGCCGGGCCCGGCCACTGGCGCCACGTCGTTGTGGAGCACGATCCTCTCGGGCGGGATGCCGTACTCGCCGGCGAGGGCCGACACCAGGTCGATCAGCCGGGTCATCTGGGCGTCGGTGAAGCCGCGACGGGAGCCGTCGCCCACGAGCGTGATCCCGATGGCGTGGCGGTTGTACCAGTCGCCTTGGGCACCGGCCGTGTGGGCCCCGGGCTGCTGGTTGAGCCAGCGATCGCCGACGTGGATCTCGCCGTCGCCCATGCCGTTGCCGTTGCCGATGACGAAATCGCTGCCCAGCCCGCGCAGCCCCATCGCGCGGTGCTGCTCGTCGATCGAGCCGGGCGTGCCGTACGCGGCGCCCGAGTGGTCGATGATGATCGCCTGCCAATGGCCCGGCTGCACGGGCTCGCGCGTGTCGAACACCGCCTCGATGGTCGTCGCGCCGGTGGTGGCCGCCAGCGCGGGGAGCGCGAAGCCGTCGAGCCGGGCCGCGGAGCCGCTGTCCAGCGCCAGCAGCAGCGCGGTCACGGCGGTCATCGATCCGGCGAGCGACGCCCACACGACCTTGGATCGGCGGCCTCCCCGGCGCGACGCGTCCGATCCGGCGGTCCGACGAGAGCTTGCCATCCGATCCGGCTCCTCGGGCGATCCGTGCGACTGGAGAGAACGATACCAACTGATCGGGCGGGGCGTCCGTGTTTCTTGGCAAAACGCGCAGCTTTCAGGGCAATCGCCGGCTGGAGCAGCGCATGTTCGACGCGTCGTGCCTGTGCCGGTCGTCGCGTTTATTCCGGCAGGAGCAGCCGCCCGCGCAGGTTCGGTTTGCGTCGGCCGAACTCGTCCTCGATATATTGAGGTGCGTGGTGGCCGCGCACCAAGTCGTAGCGGCTGTACTGGCTCCGCGGCTCGTTGGGTGAGAGCAGCGGCTTGGCGCACCCGCCCAGCGCCGCCACCAGCAGCGCCGGACCCGCCGCGACCGCCAACCGCCGCACACCCGCCGCACGCATCGTCCGCAACTTGCGCATGCATCCTTTCCCGGGGCCTTCGCGCTGGAGTGTACCGCTCCGCGCGCCGGCGCGCCGCCGGGCCCCAGGGCCGCTCCGCACGCCTCGCCCGCGGGCCGGGCCTACTCCGCCGCGTCGCGACCCAGTTGCGCGAGGTCCGGCGGATGCAGGCGTCCTTGCGGGTCGATCGAGAGGTCGCCCCGGGCGACCATTTGCCGAACCCCCTCGTACGCGGCCGCGCACACGGCGGTCGCCAGGTTGAGCGAGCGCTCGCCGGCGACCATGGGCAGCGAGAGAGCCCGGTCCGGGAAGCGCGCGAGCACCTCGTCGGGGAGGCCGCGCGTCTCCCGCCCGAACAGCAGGTGGTCTCCGGCGCGGAGGTCGGCATCCCAGGCCGGGCGTGCGGCCTTGGTGGTCAGCAGCCAGAGCCGCGCCGGGCGCTCCGTCCCGAAGTACGCCCCGAGCGACTCATGCTCGCGGACATCCAGGCGCGGCCAGTAGTCCAGACCGGCGCGCCGGCAGGCCTTCTCGCTGAGCTCGAACCCGAGCGGATGGATGAGGTGCAGGGCGCAGCCGAGAGCTACGCATGTGCGCCCGATGTTGCCGGTGTTGTTGGGGATCTCCGGCTCGTGCAGCACGATGTGGAGCGTCGGCCCCCGCTTCACCCGCCCTTGGCCCTGATGAAGGTCGCCTCCGCCCTACGCCGCGCCTGCACCCCGGGGTCGATCTCGACCACGCGGTCGATCGCCGCACGGAACGCGTGCTGATCGGCGGGGCCGGACCAACGCAGCATCCCGTCGGAGCTCACCACCATCGCGCGCGAGAGCAGCCCCTTGTCGGAGCGAGACCTGCCGCCGTCCTCCTCCATCACCGAGCCGCTGGGGTCGATCAGGATGGCGTGGCCGATGTCGTGCAGCGTCCGGAAGCGTGCGGCCCGATCCGGCAGCGAGCTCTCGTCGACGGAGTCCTCGTCGCGCCTGCCGCGGCTCTCGGGCAGCGTGAGCACGCCCACGACGACGACGTCTCGTCCCAACTGGCGCTGGAGCCGGTCCATCCGCCGGCAAAGCTCGGAGCTGCGCGCGTCCTCGAGCGTGAACGTGTAGTACGCGACGGCCCGTCCGCGCACGATCGGGGCCGTCCCCGAGAGCCATCCCGACGCGGGAAGGCCGACCGAGCGGGGCTCGCGCTCCTCGTCCCTGCCGCTCCGCCGCTCGTCCTGGTCGCTCGTCATCGCAGGCCAATTCGCCGCCTGATACGCCTCGGCCGGCGGGTCCGCGAACGGCACCTCTGGGAGCGACTTCAGGTCGACTCCCTCGTGGATCAGCTTCGGCTTGGCGAACTCCACCTCGCGCTGGCGCGCCTGCTCCTCCAGCCTCGAGACGATGGACCCGGCCGACGCCGCGTCCTCCGCGAGCAGCAGCTTCACGCCGTCCTCGATCGATTCGTTGCGGATGTCCGCGAAGCGGAGCTGACCGGCTCGGTCGATGAGGTAGAAGTCCGGCTCCTGGTCCGACCTGATCCCCTCGCGGAACTTGCCCGAGGTGTCGTGGGCGGCGAGGAAGTCCGCCTTCCGCTTCGCGAGCGTGTCCGCCGCGCCGTCCCACCCCTGCGGGTGGTGCACCCCGACGACGAGAAGGCCCTGCTCGCCGTACTGCTCCTTCAGGCTCTGCATCGTGCCGAGCATGCGGGTCGAGGCCGGGTTCCACGACGCCCACGTGCCGATGAGCACGACCTTGCCGTCGGTCGCCGCGGCGTCGAGCGCGCTGCCGTTCGTCCAGCCGTCGAGGCTCGCCCAGAGCGAGCTGTCGAAGGGCTGCAGCTCCATCTCCCCGAGCTCCTGGGCCCGCGAGCCCACCGACTCGCGCAGGACGGTCTCGTCCTGCCCCCACGCCTGCCCCGCGCCCGCGATAAAGACACCCAGGGCCACCGCCCAAGTCCTGCTCATCATGCCGGAATCTCCCATCGGGGCGCACCGAGCGTCAGCGCGCGGCCACCGTGCTGTCCAGACACTCTATTGACTCGGCCAGGGGCCCGCAGGTTCCTCCTGATCCGGATTCGTTGCGCGCAGGTGCGATAGGGCGATCGCGAGAGCCGTCGCGACGTTCAAGGAATCGGCGCCCGGCGCCATCGGGATCCGCACCCGCGCGTCCGCCAGAGCGAGCGAGCCCGCGCCGAGGCCAGCGCCCTCGGTCCCCACGAGCAGCGCGGCCCGTTTGTGCGGGTTGTGTTTGAGCAGGGTCACGGGGATGCCGGGCTCCGACGGCGTGAGCGCGGCGATCTCGAACCCGGCCGCCCGGACGAGGCCGAGGCCCTTCGGCCAGGGCTCCAGCCTCGCGAACGGCACACGCAGCACGTGCCCCATGGAAACCCGGAGCGACTTGCGGTACAGCGGGTCGCAGCAGCGCGGGCTCAGCAGCACCGCCGCGGGCGCCCGCGCGGCCTTCGGATCCGCGCCCCCGATGAGGCAGCCAACGTTCCTGAAGATCGACCCCATGTTGTCGTGGTTGGTGAGGTCCTCGCACAGCACCAATAGCCCGGCGCGGTCCACGATGTCCGCGGCGGTGGGGGGCTGCGCCCGCCGACCGGCCGCGAGAATCCCCCGGTGCAGGTCGAACCCCACGATCCGCTCCAGCACCGGCCGATCCGCGACGAACACGGGGGTCGCCGGGTCCAGCCGCCCGAGCGATTCCCCCATCGCTTCGAGCCGGCTCGGCGTGCAGAGCACCGACACCACCTGGTGCCCTGAATCCAGGAGCGCCCGGACCACCAGCTCGCCCTCGGCCAGGAACAGCCCCTCGCCGATTCCTGTGCCGCCGTCACGCTGGGAGCGGAGCCACGCGTCCTTCTGATTGCGGTACGGCTCGAGGCGGGGATCCTCGAGATCGTCCACCGCGATCGTGTTCAGCAGTTGCGTGCGACGAGCCGAAGGCATGAGAGCCTCACCCTACACTCCGCCCGACCCGGCGGTGAGCCCGGCCGCGGCGAGCGCGAAAGGACCTGCACTTTGGAATTGTGGCACGCGGTCGTCCTCGGCCTGGTCGAGGGTATCACCGAATACCTTCCGATCAGCTCGACGGGCCACCTCACCCTTGCCTCGGCGCTGATGGGGCTCGACGAGACGCCGCGGCTCAAGGGGGCGGTAGACGCGTTCAACATCGTGATCCAGGGCGGGGCGATCCTGGCGGTGCTGGGGCTCTACCGGCAGCGCGTGAAGCAGATGGTGGTGGGGGGGCTGGGCTTGCTCAGGATCGGGACGGGCGATGCGGCGGGGCTGCGCCTCGCGATCAACCTGCTCGTCGCGTTCCTGCCCGCCGCGATCCTCGGGCCGCTGCTCGACGACAAGATCGAGCTCCACCTGTTCAAGACCGGCCCCGTGCTCGCGGCGCTCGCCCTCGGCGGGGTGTTCATGATCGCGCTCGACCGCTGGCGTGCCGGGCGCGAGCGGGCCGGACAGGGTGAGGAAGTACGGCACGAGATCGACGAGCTGACGCCGGCCAAGGCGCTCGCCATCGGCCTGCTCCAGTGCGTGGCGATGTGGCCGGGCACGAGCCGCTCGATGATGACGATCAGCGGCGGCGTGCTCGTCGGCCTCAGGCCGCGGGCCGCCGCGGAGTTCAGCTTCCTGCTCGGATTGCCCACGCTCGGCGCCGCGTGCTGCTACAAGCTCGCCAAGAACCTCTACGCGGCCCACGAGTCGGGCGGCCCCAACCTCTTCGAGGTAATCGGCATCGTCCCCGTGGTCGTGGGGGTCGCGGTCGCGACAGTCTCCGCGGCCTTCGCGGTGAAGTGGCTCGTGGGCTTCCTCAACCGCCACGGCCTCGCGCCGTTCGGCTGGTATCGGCTCGCGCTCTGCGCTGTCCTCGGCGGGCTCATCGGCGCGGGCATGGTCCGCATCGAGCCGCCGCCGCAGGACGACCAGCTCCCCACGCTGGTGGAGTGAGGCCGCGCCGACGGTCGACAGCCGTCCCACGCGAGCGGCAACCCACGCGACCCGGAGCCGCCCGGCAGGACCGCGCCGATCGTCTCCGCCTCGATCCGCGCCCATCCGCGGCCGTTCACGCCGATGTATCTCGGCAATTGCCCCCCGGACCTCGTGACGCCCCGGGCCGCCGCGGCCGATAGAGATGGAGCGATGAAGACCTCATTCCCCAAGGACCGCATCCGTGCCGTGCTCCTCGAAGGCGTCCACGACGCCGGCGCCGAGCTGCTCGCCGCGGAGGGCTTCCAGGTCGAGCGCCTCGCCGGCTCGCCGACCCCTGCGCAGCTGACAGACCTGCTCTCAGCCGCTCACCTCGTCGGCATCCGTTCCAAGACGCAGCTCCGCCTGGAGCATCTCGGGGCGGCGCCGCGCCTGCTCGCCGTCGGCTGCTTCTGCATCGGCACCGATCAGGTCGATCTCAAGCGCGCGCGGACGCTGGGGCTGCCGGTCTTCAACTCGCCCTTCGGCAACACGCGCTCTGTCGCCGAGCTCACGATCGCCGAGGTGGTCATGCTCTGCCGCCGCGCCTTCGAGAAGAGCGCGATGATGCACGCCGGCGGGTGGGACAAGTCGGCCAGCGGGGCGCACGAGGTGCGCGGGCGCACGATCGGCATCGTCGGCTACGGCCACATCGGCTCGCAGGTCTCGGTGCTCGCCGAGGCCATGGGCATGCGCGTGCTCTACCACGATCTCGTCCCCAAGCTCGCGCTCGGCAACGCCCGCCAGGTCGGCTCGCTCGACGAGCTGCTCGCGGGCGCCGACATTCTCACGCTCCACGTCCCCGCCACGGCGCAGACGAAGGGCATGATCGGACGGGAGCAGCTCGCGCGCATGAGGCCCGGCGCGCTCCTTATTAACAATGCCCGCGGCAACGTCGTCGACCTCGGGGCGGTGCGCGATTCGATCGCGCGGGGCCACCTCTCCGGCGGCGCGTTCGACGTCTTCCCTGTTGAGCCGCGCGATGGGGGCGAGCCGTTCGAGAGCGAGCTCCGAGGCCTGCCCAACGTCATCCTCACGCCGCACATCGGCGGCAGCACCGTCGAAGCGCAGGAGACGATCGCGCGGGACGTGGCATCCAAGCTGATCAAGTTCGTCAACGTGGGCTCGACGACGGGCGCCGTCAACGTGCCGCAGGTGGAGCTCCCGCTCCAGGACGAGGGGGCCCGGCCGGGCGCCGGTCCCGGGGGAGCTCCCGAGCGATCCCATCGAGTGCTCCACTTCCACCAGAACGTGCCGGGCGTCCTCGGGAAGATCAATTCCGCGATGGCCAGCCAGGGCGTGAACGTCCGCGCTCAGTATCTCCGCACCGACGAGACCATCGGCTACGTCGTCCTCGACGTCGACCCGAGCGCCTCCGACGCCGCCCTCGAAAGCCTCGACTCGATCGAGGAGACGATCCGGACCCGAGTGCTGTGGTGAGAAGACAGCGGGGAAGCAAGGCATCAAGGCATCAAGGCAGCGAGGCATCAAGGCAGCGAGGCATCAAGGCATCAAGCGGGAGGCCATGCTCTCTGCCTCAGTGCCTCAGTGCCTAAGTGCCTTAGTGCCTCGATGCCTGGCCTCACGCCGCGTCCAGCAGGATCTTGAGCATGCCCGGCTCCGCCGCCGCAGCGATCGCGTGCGGCGCCTCCTCGAACCGCATGCGCCGCGCGATCAGGCTCAGCACGTCCACGCTGCCCGAGGCCAGCTCGGCCACCGCATCGGCCACGGCCGATCCGCGCGAGCCGCACACCTGCACCTCGTCCCGCATGATCAGATGCCCGTTGATCGTCGCGTCGGGCGCGTTCGCCCGCATCACCACCACCGCCCCGCGCGGGCGAACCAAAGCCAGCGCAAGCTCCAGCGATTCGGTGCTCCCCGTGCAATCGAACACCACGTCCTGATCCTGCCTGCGCCCCACGTCCCCCTGGGCGCGGTGCTTCACGCCCCACTTGACGCAGATCTCGAGGTTCGCGGCGTGCGTGCCGAGCAACCGCACCGAGGCGTTCCGCCGCGCCATCAACTGCGCCGCCAGCAACGCCACCGGCCCATCGCCCAGCACGCTCACATACGCCTTCCGCTCGACGCGCAGCATCCTCGCGCCGTGGATCACCCGCCCCAGCGTGTGGGCGAATACGGCCCGGTCGTCGTGCATCCCGTCGGGCACCACCACAAGGTTCGCCGCGGGGATCGTGAACGCCTCCGCGAAGCATCCGTCGCGCCCCGCGAGCCCGAGCGTCGCGGCGTTGGCGCAGTGCAGGCTCAGGCCCGACCGGCACCGCTCGCACACCCCGCACGGCACGTGCGCCGAGCCCACCACCCGCTTGCCGATCAGCCGGCGCGCCGCCGGCTCGCCGATCGAGGGGTCCACCGCCTCGACCCGGCCCACAAACTGGTGCCCGAGCACGCCCGAGAACTCGCCCCGAACCGCCAGCGCGTCCGCCGCATCCGCCGCCAGGCGCGTCGGCGAGACCAGCGCCTCGCCCGGCCTCATGGCCGGCTCCGAGGCACGCCCATCGAGTCGGACCGTTCCCTGGTCGCTCCGGATCACCCTCAATGCAGCCCTCCTCCAGGCGCACGCGCAGCCACACCGCACCCGCAATCTCATTCGGATACGCCTGGGGCGGCGTCCAGCCCGAGTCAGCCGTTCGGGGCGCCCGAGGGCCGGTCCTGACGCTCGATCGCCGGCGGGAACCCGGCCGGCGTGCTCGCCGTCTCGTTCGGAGGCGGGGGGACGAAGGGCAGATACTCCCAGAAGAACTTGTCCCGGCTGTACACCGGATACACGTACGCCGTGCGCCCCGCGAAGGCGTCGTCAGCTCCGGTGTACCACTGGAGCCATGCCTTGCGATCCAGCCCGAAGTCCTGGCCGGTGAGCACCCGCAGCGAGTGACGCGCCGCGCGGTTCACCGCCAGGAAGCGATCGTCCAGCGCGGAGATGAGCGGCAGCACCACGCGAGGATCCGCGTACTGGCCCAGCGCGTGCGCGGCCTCCGCCCGGATAACCGGCTCCGATTCCCCGGGCCTGCCCGGCGCCCCCGCGCTCGTCGGCGTGGGCGGGATCTCCAGCACCGGAAGGCGCGCATGCACGATCAATTCATCGATCGCGGCGGGATTGTGGATCCGCTGCAACGCCCGGGCCGCCTCCAGGCGCACCCGCACGTTCTCGTCCTTCAGCCGCTCCACCAGCAGCGGCACGTCCTCGGGCAGCCCGTGCAGGGCGAGCCCCCGCACACCCGCGGCCCGAGCGTTCGGGTCTTCGTCCGCCGCGCGCTCGAGATAGAGCTGTCGGTAAACGTCCTCGCCTCCGAAATAGGCGTTGGCCAGGAGCATCGTCCCCCGCGCGCGGCTGTCCGCGTCCCAGGGGTCAACCGCCATCTCCGCCGCTTCGAGCGGCGTCGGCGGAGCCCAGACCTCGAGAAGGCTCCTGCTCCCGCGCGCGGTCTCGGGCACGTCGCACCCCGCGGCGGCCGCCAGGGCTCCGAGCACGACAAGGCGGAAGGCACGCGTGGCGCGGGGCATGGCGGATTGTAATTGCACGGCGGATCTCACGCCGGCTCGGCCCCGGGGGCGGGAAGACGCAAGGCCAGCGGCGGTTCCAGCAGTTCCCGGGCGATCAGCACACGCCGCCAGTCGTCCCGCGACATGGTTTGTCCCAGGAGCGTCACCTGCGGCGCTTGCCCAACCTGAACCGGCGCCCCGACGCTGGACTGCCCCTCAGGGGTCATGGGCTGGCGGGGCTTGGCGGCTTCAGGCTGCTGTGCCGGCGCCTGCCGCGATGCAGGGGCCGGCTTTGGAGAGGCGGGGCGGGGTGGAGCGGGCTGCCGCCCGGGCGCTGGGCGCTGGCGGCCGGGTTGGGGCACAGTCCGGCCGGCCGGCGCCGGGCGCGCCGGGGGAGCCTGTCCGCCCGCGCCGGAGCCGGGAGCGGCAGGGCGCGGGGGCCCCGGAGGGGTGCGAACCTGGGCCGGGCGGTTCTGCCGAGCCTGGGCTTCGCGCTGGCGCGCGAGCTGCTGTTCGAGTTGCTCCTGACGGGCGGCCTGCTGCCGGCGTCTGAGCTCCTGGAGCTGTTCTTGTCGGCGCCGGGCGAGCTCCTGCATCCGCTCGCTCGCGCTCTGCTCCTGTGCCCGAGCCGGCGTCTGCGCGGGAGCCGGGCTCCCCCCGCCGGCCTGCATGGGCCGCCCGGTGCGGAGCGCCTCGAGCTGAGCCATCTGCCGCGAACGCTCCGCGGCTTTGGCCTGCCGCTGCCGCTTCGCCCAATCGAAGATCCGCGCGAGCACCGGCCCGGCGACGAAGAGCAGCACGATGATGAGTTGGACCCAATTCTGCATCGTGAGGGGCGATTCTAGCGGGCGGACGCCGGGACTGCCGGGACGATCGCCCGCAGCTCCCCCCCCGGCCCGGCGATGTGCGCGAACTCCACCTCGAACACGCGCCGCATCACCGGGCTTTGCAGCACCTCCCCGGCCGGCCCGTCGGCGACGCACGCGCCGGAGTGGTCCAGGAGCATCGCCCGGTCAGCAAACCTTGCCGCGGCCGTCAGGTCGTGCAGCACAAGCACGACCGATCGCCCCAGCCTTGCCTGCGCGCGCAGGAGCGACATGGCCTCGAGCGCGTGGCGCGGATCCATCGCGCTCGTGGGCTCGTCGGCGATGAGCGCCGTCTCCCCCTCGGCCGGAGAGCACGCCAGCTGCGCCAGCGCCCGCGCGAGCACGGCCCGCTGCTGCTGCCCGGCGCTCAATTCGACGAACGGAGCGTCGGCCCGGTCCGTGAGCCCGACCGCCTCCAGCGCCGCGCCGACCGCGCTCCGCGACTCCGCCGCGGGCGCCCGTCGGGCGCACCCGAGCGCGACCACGTCCCAGACGGAGAACCCGAACGCCACGCTGGGGCGTTGGGGCGCGTAGGCGAGCCTGGCCGCGCGCTCGGGCTCCGGCATCGAGCGGACGGCGCGCCCCGCGAGGGAGACAATCCCGGCGGTGGGGGCGAGCAGGCCGAGCAGGAGCCGCAGCAGCGTGGTCTTCCCGCTGCCGTTGGGGCCGATGATGGCGGCGAGCGTCCCCGCCTCGAACGAGGCCGTGACGCCGCGCAGCACCGGCGCGCCCCGGCGATACCCGAACGAGAGATTGGACGCGGTCAGGGGCATTCTCGGGCGCATGCTACCCGCCGGACCGGCCGGCCAGGGCCCGGCGCGCGAATACCTACACTCCCGCGGCATCAAGGGAAGCGAGGTACCGATGAGCGCGGTGGGCACGGTGGCTGTGGCGGGTGCGAGCGGATTCGTGGGCCGGCACATCGTGCGCGAGCTGCTCGCCAGGGGCCGGGAGGTGCGGGCGCTGGTGCGCTCCACTGAGAAGGCCGCGGGTGCGCTCCCCGTGGACGACAGGCTCACCATCGTCGAGGGCGACATGTTCGACGAGGCGGCGCTGCTGCGCCTGATGGCCGGCTGCGTGGCCGTCGTCAACGCGACCGGCATCATCAGGGAGGCGCCCGGCGGGCAGACGTTCAAGCGGGTTCACGTCGCGGCGGTGGCCCGCCTGGTCGAGGCCGCGGCCAAGGCTCGATGCGACCGGATCGTGCACATCTCCGCGCTCGGGGTGAGCGAGGACGGCCGGACCGAGTACTACCGCAGCAAATTCGAGGGCGAGCAGGTCGTGCGCTCCGCGGGCATGGCCTGGACGATCTTCCGCCCGAGCACGATCCACGGGCGCGACGGCGAGTTCATGCGGATGGCAAAGGGATGGGCGACAGGCCGGATCGCTCCGTACGTCTTCATGCCCTACTTCGCGCGGGTGAAGAAGGCGTTCCCGAAGCCGGTGCTCGAGTCGCCGCGGATCCAGCCGGTGTTCGTGGAGGACGTCGCGCGGGCGGTGGCGACGAGCCTCGAGCGCGACGCGGCGGTGGGGGAGGTGTACCACCTCAGCGGCGGCGAGACTCTGACGTGGCCTGAGCTGCTGGAGTTCGTGCGCGACCACACCCCGCTGGCGCGCAAGGGCATCCGCCCGCTGCCGATCCCCGGTGAGCTCGCCGCGATGAAGGCGCGGGCGATGACGCGCCTGGGGCTGGGCGCGCTGCTCCCGTTCGACGAGGGCATGGCGCGGATGGGCGCCGCCGACAGCGTCGCCCCGGCCACCAAGGCGCGCGAGCACCTGGACTTCCGCCCGGCCGGCTTCCGCGAGACGGCCGCGGCATACATCTCCGGCATGTAGCCGGAGCGCCGAACGCCCGGATCGCCGCGCCGGGATCGAGATCGCGGAGCGATTCAGGACGACTTTGGCTCTTCTCCGCGCCCGCCGGGGCGTCGTTGCGGGCTCGCTCTTCATACGCTTCCGGGCGGGCCCGGGGCCCCTGGGAAGGACTCTCTATGGCGCTGCGCTACAAACGACGGCTCATCCAGCACCTCCAGCACGAGGACTACGACCCCAAGGGCGTCGAGCGGCTCGCGGAGGAGCTGCGCATCGACGACGCGGCCGTGTTCGCCGACGAGGTGCGCCAGCTCGTGCAGCAGGGCGAGATCGAGATCGACGACTCGGGCCGGGTGCGCCTGCCCTCCCTGGCCTCCATGGGCGGCGAGCTTGTCGGCGAGTTCCGCGGCACGGACCGCGGGTTCGCGTTCGTGAAGCCGCAGAGCAAGGTGCGCGAGGGCGATGTCTTCATCCCGCCGGGCGCGGGGCTCGACGCGATGACCGGCGACACGGTGCGCGTGGAGCTCTCGCGCGACAAGCGGCGCGAACGCCGGGGCGACGGCGCCGGGCCGCAGTTCGTCGGCGAGGTCGTGGAGGTGCTCGAGCGCAAGCGTGCGGCGTTCACGGGCGAGATCTTCAAGCAGGGCCCGCTCTGGCTCGTGCAGCCCGACGGGCGCGAGATGCGCGACCAGATCGTCGTTCGCGACGCCGAGAGCAAGAACGTGCGGCCCGGGGACAAGGTCGTCGTCGAGATCGTCCGCTACCCCGAGAGCGGCTCGCTCGCCGAGGGCGTGATCAGCCGCGTGCTCGGGGAGGCGGGCCTGCCCGATGTCGAGACGCAGGCGGTGATCGCCGCGTTCAATCTCCCCGGCGAGTTCCCCAAGGAGTGCGTCGACCAGGCCCGGCGCGTGACGCGGGTGTTCGAGGCGGAAATCGCCGACTGGGAGCGCAGCGGCCAGGAGGCGCTCAAGGGGCGCAGGGATCTGACGGCCGAGTTCATCTGCACGATCGACCCGCCCGACGCCAAGGACTACGACGACGCGATCTCCATCAGCCGCACGAACGATGGGGGCTGGGAGCTCGGCGTGCACATCGCCGACGTCGCCCACTTCATCGATCCCGGCTCGCGCCTCGACGTCGAGGCGGCCGAGCGGGGCAACTCGGTCTACCTGCCGCGCCACGTGATCCCGATGCTCCCCGAGGTGCTCTCCAACGGCATCTGCTCGCTCCAGGAGGGCGTGCCCCGCTATGCCAAGAGCGCCTTCATGCGCTACGACAAGCAGGGAAACATCAAGGCCGAGGGCGCGGCGCAGACCCTGATCAAGAGCGCGAAGCGCCTCACCTATCTCGAGGCCCAGGCGCTGATCGACGGCAACCCCGAGGAGGCCCGGCAGCACGCCCGCACCGAGCCCAACTACACCCCGCAGCTGCTCGAGGCCCTGCGCGAGATGGACCGGCTCGCCAGGGCGATCCAGGGCCGTCGTCAGCGTCAGGGCATGATCTCGCTCGAGCTGCCCGAGGTGGTGCTGCTCTTTGACGAGCAGGGGCGCGTGATCGACGCGGAGCGCGAGGACGACGCCTTCACGCACACCCTCATCGAGATGTTCATGGTGGAGGCCAACGAGGTGCTCGCCCGGCTCTTCGAGCGGCTGGGCGTGCCGCTGATCCGGCGCGTGCACCCCGAGCCCACCCCCGGCGAGACCGAGGACCTCCAGCGGGCCGCGAAGGTCGCCGGCTTCACGATCCCCAAGCACCCGACCCGCGAGGAGCTCCAGGGCCTGCTCAACGCGACCAAGGGCACCCCCGCCGCCCGGGCCGTGCACATGGCCGTGCTGCGCACGCTCACCAAGGCCGAGTATTCCCCCGCGGCCGTCGGGCACTTCGCCCTCGCCAGCAGCGCGTACGCCCACTTCACGAGCCCCATCCGCCGCTACCCCGACCTCACCGTCCACCGCTCGCTCGCCGAGTTTCTCCGGCGCACCGGCAACGGCGAGAACCGCCCCAAGAGCGACGACGCCTGGAAGAAGCTCGGCGCCGAGCTGCGCGAGACCGAGGCCTGCCCGAGCATGGAGGAGCTCACCGCCATCGGCCGCCACTGCACCCGCACCGAGGAGAACGCCGAGTCCGCCGAGCGCGAGCTGCGCAGCTTCCTGGTCCTCCAGCTCCTCTCGACGAAGACCGACGAGGAGTTCGACGGCGTCGTCACCGGCGTCTCGCCCCGCGGCATCTACGTCCAGATCGACAAGTACATGGCCGACGGCATGGTGAAGGTCAGCGACCTCCCCGGCGACGTCACCCGTTCCAACCAGCCGCCCAAGTGGCGGATCGACCAGCGCACCGGCGCCTTGGTCGATGCGAACAGCGGGCGCAGCTTCAACATGGGGCATCTCGTCAAGGTGCGCATCCTCTCGATCGACCTCGCCAAGCGCCAGATGGACCTGGTGCTCGCCGACGCCGAGAGCCGCGCCGCGGGCAAGGCCAAGCAGGTGCTGCCCAAGCTCGGCGGCGGCGGGGACTTCGGCGGGATCGGCGGCGGCAAGGGCGCCGGGTTCGGGAACATGACCGGCTCGCAGCGCCGAAGCCAGAAGAGCAAGTCAAGGGACAAGCGGAAGCCGGATCACAGGCAGGATCGGAAGAAGTAGGATGATGTGAGCATGGCGACCACCCGCTGTCCGGCCTGTGGTTATGAACTGCCGGATGGGGCGCATATCACCTGTCCCGAGTGCGGGAAGCGCTGGCGAGACAGGGAGATCAGCGCCCATTGGTCGAGGGAATTCGAGCAGCTCCGACGCGCGCGCCGGTGGTACGCGATAGGCGGTTTCGGCCTGCTCGCATGGGCGACCAGCCTCGGCGTGAGCGGAGCGATCGACGGCGACGCGGACGTCGTCGCCCCGGCGCTCGCATTCGGCTCGATCGGCATGCTCTCTGCCGTTGCGGCGATTATCCTTGCTGGGTTCGTGCGAGAGTGGCCCGGCCGCGCGTTCAAGATCTCCCGCTGGCTCTCGGCTCCCGCCGAGATCGTTGGCGGATTCGGGCTGTTCTTCGGGTGCTACAGCCTGATTCCGCTCGTCGTGACGCTCGTCGTAGACCCCTGATCCGCGCCGCAACGCGGTACGATGCTGCGATGCGAGACCCCCCTGCGTGCAACGAGAGGCTCCGCCCCGTCCGCTGCATCGATATCGTTGAGCTCGTCGGCTTCAGGCTCAAGCTCGTCACCATCGTCGCGAGTGGGGATCAGGCCGGCCCCGATCTCACCGCCGGCGCGATCTGCGTCGCCGAGCGTCACCTCCGCGAGCACCCCACCCGCCACGAGCACTACGGGGTCGGCTTCCTCGGCGTGCACGACGGGCAAGGATCGAACCAGGTCTTCCTCGACCTCTGGATCAACAGCAACGAACTCAAGCACACGATCTGGATCTCGTCGAAGGACAAGCCCGGCGAGCTCGTCGTGCCGCCCGACGACTACAACTCGGTCTGCGTCTGGGACCTCGCCGTCCAGGCCTTCGAGCGCGAGGCCTGGCTCCGGCACGTGCTCCGCAACTCCGCCGGCCCCGACCTCGATGCCTACCTCGCCGAGCGCATCGATGCCATGGAGTAGTCTTGAGGCTTGAGGCTTGAGGTTTGAGGCTTGAGCCTTGAGGTGCGTGTCGTGCGCGGCGCTTCCGTGTGGGTCGGCGGGCGGCCGCCCGGCCCTCAAAGCTCAAGACCCAAGACTCAAGACTCAACCCTCAAGCCTCAAGCCTCAAGACTCTCCCAGCTCCCCCCGCACCCGCTCCAGCAGCGCCTTCGTCGCGCGGATGCCGTCGTACTCGCCGAGGCGCTCGCCTTCATACTCGATCCCCACGTAGCCCCGGTACCCCGCGTCCAGCACGATCTGCATCATCCGCCGGTAATCGGTCGCCGTCTCGTTGCCCTCGGCATCGAAGTCGTGGCTCTTGGCGCTCACGGCCTTTGCGAAGGGCATCATCTCCGCCACGCCCTTGTAGCGGTCGTACCACGCCGCGGGGTCGTCCTTCTTGCTCCAGTCGAAGCAGAAGTTGCCGAAGTCCGGCAGCGTGCCGATCCGCGGGTGGTCCACGAGCTTCATCACTCCCGCCAGCCACTCGCCGTTGGAGCTCAGCCCGCCGTGGTTCTCCACAACCACGTTGATCCCGTGCTCATCGCCGTACTCGGCCAGCTTCCGCAGCCCGTCGGCCGCGAGCTTCTGCTGCTCCTCATAGCTCCCCTCGCTCGCGGCGTTGACCCTCACCGAGTGACACCCGAGGAACCTGGCCGCCTGCACCCACGGCTTGTGGTTGTCCACCGCCTCGTTGCGCCTCCCGCCGTGCGGGTTGCCCAGCTCCCCGAGCCGGTCGCACATGATCAGCAGGCTCCGGACGCCGTGATCCTCGCAACGGGCCTTGAGCTCCCCGAGGTACGCCGCGTCGCGGGCCTTCTCCATGAAGAAGACGTTGACGTACTCGACCGCGTCGATGCCGAACTCTTCGCGGCTGAGGCGGGGGAAGTCGAGGTTGTCCAGCTCTCCCGCCTGCAGCGCCCGGTGCAGCGACCATTCGGCCAGCGAGATCTTGAACAGCGGGCTGTGCATGGCATCCTCCGCCGCCGGCTGGGGCGCCGGTCCCTCCGCCCGCGACGACTCGGCGCGCCCCCCGTCCGCCGGCCGCTCGCCGCCTGCGCACGCCTGGAGGGCAATCCCCGAAGCCGTCGCGGCGGACACTCGCAGAAACTCTCGCCTTCGCATGGCGCGAGCATACCTGGAGCCGCCACGGCGCGCAGCCCCTGCCCCGCCCGCTGCGCGGATACTGGCCAGCCGCCCCGAGATCACCCCAGGCGAGCACCGGCGTCGGAGGCGCGTCGGTGCGCCCCTTGTCGAGAACCGCTCAAAAGCTCTTGCACCCGGGCGGGACCTCTGCTAATCGTGGAGATGCCGTGGACGGGATTCTCGCGGGGTCTTGCGGAAGAGTCGTGCCATGAGCTCCGTCAGCTGGGACCGAGCGAGCCTGAGCGGGTCACCGGCCGGTGCTGTCCGTCGCCGATGGCGATCTCGCGCCGTGCCGTTCCGTGGGGGCCGCAGTGCGCAGGAGCGATGCGCTCAGGTGTAGTGCTCGCGCCGATTCACCGCTGCGCACCCGACCCGCGGAAAGTCCGTCGTCCGCTTGACGCGCCGCTGCGCCGGCTCGTGCCGCCCGTCAGCCGCGCGGCGTCCGCGCACTCTCGCTCGGCTCGCGATCGCGCCGCCGGCGCCGCCCCTCTCGCCGGTTCCATGATTTTTGTGCCGCCGCGAGAAATACATAGATTCGTCTTGCAACATGCGCGCACGTCTGGTAATTGTGGAGACATGCGGCGTCGCCTCGGGGTCGCCGCGATCTCGGCGGGCGGTGAGCGCCGGTGTCTCCGGCGGGCGCGGCCATCGTACGCTTGCGTATTCGCGCGATGTTCATAAGGAGAAGCAGAATGAGATTCGCTACGTTTTTCGGTGGTGTCGCATCGCTGGCGCTCGTGGCGGGCGCCTCGGCCCAGTGGAGTGAGAACTTCGACAGCTACGCCGACGGGACCGTGCTCGACGGCGTCGGCGGCTGGGAGGGGTGGGACGGAGTCGGCGACGTCGCCGGCACGGTGACCAACGACCGCGCGCGCTCCAATCCCAATTCGATCGTCGTCACCAGCGACGACGACGCGATCCACCCGTTCAGCGGATACACCTCCGGCCAGTGGACCTTCACCGCCTACCAGTACGTGCCGTCCGGCCTCGACGCGGCGACCTACTTCCTCCTGCAGAACGTCTACAACCACGGCGGCCCGTACGACTGGGGCGTGCAGCTCGTGTTCGATCCCTCGACCGACGAGGTCCACGACGACATGCAGGATTTCTACGGGTCCGGGAGCAACTACCTGCCCGCCATCTACGACCAGTGGGTCGAGATCCGCGTCGAGATCGACCTGGACGCGAACTTCGTCGAGACCTTCTACAACGACGAGCTGGTCTCCAGCGGCGACTGGGACACGAACCTCGACGGCGACATCGCCATCGCGAACGTGGACCTCTACGCCCCGCACGCCGGCAGCGTCTACTACGACGACCTCTCGCTCCGGAGCGCCGGCGGCGGCTGCATCGGCGACTTCGACGGCAACGGCGTGGTGGACACTCGCGACGTGATCGCGTTCCTGAACGCCTGGAACGCCGGCGACGCCTCGTCGGACTGCGACGGCAACGGCGTGATCGACACGCGCGACGTGATCTGCTTCCTCAATGCCTGGAACGCCGGCTGCTGAGCCGTCGCGCGCCATGCCCCCTCACTTGGCCGGGGGAGCGGGCGCGCGTGTGATTCGAGCCGCGACCGCGGAGCAACCCGCGGCACGCGACACCGGGCAGGGCCTCCCCCGAAGCACGGGGGAGGCCCTCTTGCTTCGCAGGATGCGCGCGACGCCATTCCGCAGAATGGTGTTGCACCCCCGCGCCGCGCCCTGATATCGTGAACATCGCGCCGGGCCCGCCCCGATCCCCGCCCGCACCCGCGCATTCTCGTGTTCCATTCCCCGGCGGCCCGCCGGCCGCCTGTCCCATAGCTGAAGGAGACCCAGAGATGAAATGCTCTTCGATGATCGGCGGCGTCCTCTCCATCGCGCTCGCCACCGCGGCATCCGCCCAGTGGAGCGACAACTTCGATTCGTACGCCGACGGCACGCTGCTCGACAACGTCAACGGCTGGGCCGGCTGGGACGACGACAGCTCGATGGCCGCGACCGTCACCAGCGAGCGGTCCCGCTCGGGGCCCCACTCCGCGGCCGTCGGCAACGGGGGGTCCGACGCCGTGCGCCTGTACAGCGGGTACACGTCCGGGCAGTGGGTCTACACCGCGCACGTGTACATCCCGAGCGATCTCGACGGGATCACCTACTTCATCCTCAACAACGAGTACAACCACGGCGGCCCGTACGACTGGGCGGTCGAGATCGACATGGACCCCGCCACGGGAACCGCCAGAGAGGTCTTCCGCGACCCCGGCGACACCATGAGCGCCCCACTCGTCTACGATCAGTGGGTCGAGATCCGTGTCGAGTTCGATCTCGACGCGAACACCTCCGACGTCTACTACAACGGCGCGCACATCGGCACCGGCCCGTGGGACGCCTACAGCGGCAGCGGCATACTCGAGCTCGCGGCCCTGGACCTCTACGCCCCCCACGGCGCGACGGTGTACTGGGACGATCTCTCGCTCGAGCGCGCCGGCGGCGGCTGCATCGGCGACTTCGACGGCAACGGCGTGGTGGACACTCGTGACGTGATCGCGTTCCTGAACGCCTGGAACGCCGGCGACGCCTCGTCGGACTGCGACGGCAACGGCGTGATCGATACGCGCGACGTGATCTGCTTCCTCAATGCCTGGAACGCCGGCTGCTGAGGCCCGTTTCCCCTGGCTCAAGCACGCGGAGGAGCCCCCGGAAGGGGGCTCCTCTCGTTCTCAAGACCGTGGCGCCGGGCGCGACGCGCCCGTCTACTCCCGCGCCGCCAGCCAATCCGGCAGCTGCCGTGGCCGCCCCTCGGCGTTGATGCACGCCAGCGTCGTCGCCGCGAGCGCGAGCACGTCCTCCCCGTGGTGGCGCATCGCCGCGATCCGGTCGGGCGCGAGCCCCGCCCGTTCCGCGAGCACCACCTTGTACTCGTGCCTGATCTTTACCCGCGACCCGCCGACGACCCGCACGCGCACCTCGACGACGTCGTCGTACCTCGCCGGCCGCCTGTACGTGGTCTCGAGGCGCACCACGGCCAGGAAGACCCCTTCGGCCTCGAGCTGCGCGTACGAAACACCGCTCGCCCGGAGCAGCTCCGTCCGGGCCTCCTCCAGCCACGGCACGTACGCGCTGTGGTGCGCCACGCCCATCGGATCGCACTCGCAGTAGCGCACGCGCACCCGGAACGCACCCTCGCTCGGGATCTGCTTTGGTGACGGCGCGTTCTCGTCCATGACGCGAAAACTGTAGCGGCCACGCCCAGCGCCACGCACTCCCGCGCCCATCCGAACCGCCCCGTCAGAGCCCCGCCTCCCGATCGGGCGTGTCGTCCAGGATCGACTGCGCCCACAGGATTCCGAGCGGGGTCGGCAGCACGAAGTACAGCACCTCCAGCGGGATGACGACCACGGGCGAGACCGCCACCGGCAGCAGGGACGCCGCCCACGCGATCCCCCCCAGCAGCGTCGCGAGCACAGCGGCCAGCCCGAGCGTCGTCACCCCCGCCGCGAGCCCGGGCCTCCAGAACGCCAGCACGCACCCCAGCCAGAGGTATGGCGGAACGCCCAGGAGCAGCCAGCGCGTCAGCGAAACACCCTCCGCGCCCGCGAAGCTTGCCAATGCCGCCCCGGGCGCGCCGACCGCCAGCGCTCCGGGAAGGTAGAGCCAGGAGCGTCTCCACGAAAGGCACGGCTCGTACCAGCGCGGCACGCGCACCCGGTTGCCGCCGCACTCCGGGCACGTGAGGCTGTGCTCGACGATGGGCGTGCCGGAGAGGTCGTAGCCGCAGCCGGCGCAGAGGGGCGGGTCCGGGGCCTGCATGAGCCAGTCGGTCTCCGGAAGGCGGCCGGGCCGCGGCGGCGCGCCGGGGCGACGGTCCAGCCGTGCAATCCTACACTCTGCGTTTATGTCGCAGGCAGACACCGCCCCGCAGCCCGCCTCGCTCGGCGCCACGCCGCCGCGGGTCTTGGTGCGCCGCTACCTGATCGACGACCCGATCACCGAGATCACCCAGCTCCTGCACCGCGCCTATGCGCCGCAGGTCTTGATGGGCCTCCGGCCGCTCGCGGGCCGGCAGGAGGACAGGACCACTCTCGACCGGGTGCTCAACAGCGAGTGCTACCTCGCGATCCTTCCCGAGGCCGAGGGGTCCGAGCGCGGGCGGATCGTCGGCATCATCCTCTTCAACGAGCACGAGCGCGTCGCCTTCCCCGAGTTCTTCCTCCGGCCCGAGGTGTCGCACTTCGCCATGTTCGGCGTGGAGCCCTCGCTCCAGGGTCTCGGCATCGGGCGCGTGCTGCTCGGGCGTTGCGAGGAGCGCGCCCGCGAGCTCGGCTCCAGCGAGCTCGCGCTCTCCATGGCCGAGCCCGACACGGCTCTCCGCGCCTACTACGAGCGGCGGGGCTACCGTTTCGTCGAGCATTGGCAGTGGCCCTACACGAACTACCGGAGCTGCATCCTGAGCAAGCGGCTGGACTGAGCCGTCCGCGGCGCGCAGCGTAGAGGCCGCTGCGCACGTGCCGCGCCGTGCGCCCGCGCCTCCCGCGCACGACTCTCCGCCGGCCGCGCACCCCTCGCCGCTCGCACTCTCCTCTCTCCCATCCTGCTGCGCCGGCGCTCGCGCCGCGCTCCTGCCCGACGCCCCCGGCCGCGCTACTCTCGGTCATGACCGAGGCGTTGATGGATCGGAGATTCAAGGACCTGCTCGAGCAGCTCGGCGCGAAGACCCCCACGCCCGGCGGCGGCGCCGTCGCCTCCGCCGCGGGCGCGCTGGGCGCCGCCCTCGGCAGCATGGTGCTCGCCTACAGCGTCGGGAAGAAGAGCCTCGCCGCGCACGACGCCCGGCTGAAGGAGGCCGCGGCCCGGCTGCACCGCGCCCAGTCCATGCTCGTCCAGCTCGCCGCCGAGGACGAGGCGGCCTACGGCCTCGTCAGCGAGCTGCAGCGCCTCACCGACGACGACCCTCGGCGGGCCGACCTGCCCGACGCCACCCTCGCCGCCTCGCACGTGCCCCTCTCCTGCATGGCCACGTGCATGAGCGTGCTCGGCATCCTCGACGAGCTGCCGGGGATCACCAACCCGCACCTGCGCAGCGACCTCGCGATCGCCGCCGTGCTCGCCGAGGCCGCGGCCCGATCCGCGGCATGGAATGTGGTGGCAAATCTCCCCAATCTCCCGGATGAGCGCACCCGCCAGGATCTCGCCGAGCAGTGCGACTCGCTCCTGGAGAATGCGATCGCGACCGCTCGGCGCATCGAGCGGGCCTGCCGCGCATGAGATCCCCGGGCCCGGCGGCGCACGCGGGCGATACCATCCCCGCCATGCACCGCGTCGAGACATCCGACAGCCACGACCTCGCCGTGCTCGTCGAGATGCTGCGCGAGGTGAGCACCGTGCAGGACCCGGTCTCGCTGGTCAACCGTTTCGGGCGGCACTTCTGGAAGATCCGGCCGGTCGAGCTCATGATCTCGCTCTCCCGGCGCGGGCTCCCCGAGGGGAGCTACAAGATCACCCGCCTGGTGCGCCCCGCCGACGTCTCCGCCGTCTCGCCCCGGGTCGATCCGTGGCGCGAGTGGACCAGGCTCCCGATGCACGCGGGCGGCTTCCTCGGCGACGTGATCGCCCGCCCCGAGCCCCAGCTCTTCCACCACCTCCGCATCGGCGACGACCCGGTGCTCGGCGACGCTCTCGCCCGGATGGGCAGCGGCATGGCCAGCCCGCTCTTCGACAACGGCGAGCCGCTCAACTGGAACCTCTACTTCCACCGCGACCCCGACTTCTACACGCCCGACCACCTGGCCGACCACTTCCTCACCACCAACCTCGTCGGCACCGCCACGCGCAACCTGCTCGCGGTCAACCGCGCCGATGAGCTCAATCGCCGCCTCACGGCGCAGCTCGAGGCCGTCGCCCGCGTGCAGCAGGCGCTCCTCCCCACCAAGGTGCCGCGCATCCCCGGCCTCAAGATCGCGACCAGCTACCTCACGAGCAACGAGGCCGGCGGCGACTACTACGACTTCTTCAGCCTTCCCGACGAGCGCTGGGGAATCCTGATCGCCGACGTTGCGGGCCACGGCGCCGCCGCCGCGACCGTCATGGCCATGCTCCACGCCATCCTGCACAGCTACGAAGGCCCGGACTTCGCGCCCGCCGCCGTGCTCCGCTTCGCCAACCGCCGCCTCGCCTCCAGCCGCATCGATTCCACGTTCGTCACCGCCTTCTTCGGGGTCTATGACCCCCGCACCGGCCGCCTCACCTACGCCCGCGCCGGCCACAACCCGCCGCGCCTCAAGCGCGGCGATTCTGGAGAGGTCCTGCCCGTCGACGACGCCCCCGGCCTGCCGCTGGGCATCACCGACGATTACCAGGTCGAGACCTCCGCGTTCGAGCTGCGCGAGCGCGACACGCTCGTGCTCTACACCGACGGCGTCACGGAGGCGTTCAACGCCGCGCGCGAGCAGTTCGGGATCGCCGGGCTCGACGCCGCGCTCCACGGCTGCTCCGGCGATCCCGAGTGCGTGGTCGATTCCGTGCACAAGGCCCTGTACCGGCACACCGGCTCTCTCAGCCGCGACGACGACCAGACCATCGTCGCCATCCGCCGAGTCGATTGAACGCCAGGGAGCCCGGCGGTGGGGGAGCAACCAGCACAGCCCGGCGCCGAATGGTTCGACCGGCCCGACCGAGACAGCGGCGAGGCCGGCCTGCGCTTCGGCTGCACGATGTGCGGCAACTGCTGCTCCGGCCCGCCGGGCTACGTCCTCTTCACCGAGGCCGAGGGCCGCGCCATCGCCGAACGCCTCGGCGTCGCCTACGAGCAGTTCCTGGCCGAGTACACCGAGGACACGCTCCGCGGCCGCTCCATCCGCGAGCGCGCCGGCCCACGCGGGTTCGACTGCGTCTTCCTCGACCGCGACTCGATCCCGGGAAAGGCCGTCTGCGCCATCTACGAGCACCGACCGAGCCAGTGCCGCACGTGGCCTTTCTGGACCAAGCTCCTCCGCTCGCGCGACGACTGGATCCGCGCGAAGGCGACCTGCCCGGGCTTGGACTCGGGCCGGCTCTACACGCCGGTCGAGATCCGGATCATCCGAGGCGACGCCCAGCAGCCGCACGTGCAATAGGCCCCGTATGTCATACGGTCCTATGCCCGCTCACCGCCCCGGCGCCGGCCGCTGCTGCACCGCGAACACCATCAGCACCGCGAGCAGCGCCGCCGTGTGCGAGTTCACCTGGATCGAGTCGAACGCACTGACCAGCAGCAGCCCGACCAGTGCGAAGCACGGCCCGTCGGCGTAGCCCGGCGACCCGTCACCCGCCTGGCGCACCGCCGCCCCGCGGACCGCGAGCAGCGCGAAGGCCACCGCGATGAGCAGCCCCGGCACCCCGAGCGTGGCGCCCGCGTGCAGCACCGCGTTGTGCGCGTGGCCGTGGAAGCGCCGCGTCGTAGGGTCGATCGCCTGCGCCTCCACGTGCGCGCGCGTCCACGCCTCGAATCCGCCGAGCCCCACCCCGGCCGCCGGGTGTTCTCCGAGCGCCTCGATCGCCCACCAGGCCATCAGCAGCCGCGCTCCCGTGTCCGACCGGAATTCCTTGTCGTCGATAGCCGCCACGACCTCCCGCCGGCCCGAGTCGAAGCGGTCCCGGATCCCCTCGCCGAACGCCGCCCACGCGAGGAGTGCGCTCAGGAGCGTCATAGCCGCCACGCCCAGCAGCGGCCTGATCAGCAGCCGCCGCGGGCGTACGCGCAAGGCGCCGGCGACCAACGCGATCGCCACCAGCCCCGCCGA
>DASRXL010000189.1:0-8960 GCA_035654175.1 Phycisphaerales bacterium | reverse complement strand
GACCGCCTCTCGATCTCCGCGGCGGCGTGGAACGCGGCGACCAGGATCTCCGCGGCCCGGTATTCCCGCCGATCATCCACGATGAGCGTCCGCCGCGGAAGGCGGAGGCAGGTGCGGATGATCGGGAAGTGGACGGTCACGAGGGGCGGGCTCCGGGCGGGCGTGGGTGACGGCATCCGCGATTGACGAGCGGGGGCTTTCGAGCCGGGCGGTAATTTAGCGGATCCGGAGTGCCGGCGACCGGGCGGGGGGCATCCTGGAGGGCGCTGAGACGTATAAAGGGTGGCGCACCGGGTCCAGCCGCCGCCGAGCGGCCGGACCGGGCGGGGTGCTCCGCGGGCGCGGAGACCGGACGCGCCCGGCGCGACCCGGGTGCAGGAGCTCACGATGCACGGCAGCGGCGCGATCGCGTTGGTTGTTCTCGGGGCGGCCTTGGCCGGCGCGGGCGCGGCCCGGGCGCAGGTGATCATCGACGACGGCGGCCCGATGAGCTATCCGGCGCCGGAGTGGATGGAGAAGCTCCTGCCGGATCCGAACGACCCGCGCGTGAAGGCGTACGCGGCGCAGCAGAAGCTGCGCCGGGAGAAGGAGCTCGAGCTCCGCCGCTTCCGCAAGCAGTACTTCGGGTACGGGAACAACGGGGAGACGCGCCAGGTAGGCCTGGCGCTCCTGCGCGAGCGGTACAACGACCCGACGCTCTATCCACTGCTGCTCGAGGTTTTCGAGCACGACAAGGAGGACGTGCGCATCGGCCTGCTCGACATGTTCGCCGACGCGGGGACCGAGGAGGGCGACGCGACGCTCGCGTGGCAGGCGGTGTTCGAGGACGACGAGGCGGTGCGCGCCGCGGCCGCGGAGCGGCTGCTCGGGCGCGTGGGGGAGGTGGGCGAGGTCTCGAACCGGATCAGACTGGTGGTCGGCGCGGGGCTGCAGAAGGAGAAGAATTCGGAGGTGCTCGCGGCGGCGGGGATCGCCGAGGCGCTGAGCCTGTACGAGATGGTGCCGCTCTTGATCGCGGCGCAGGTGAGCGGGGACACGCAGGCGGCCGGCGGCGAGCGCGCGGGGAATCTGGGCTGGATCATCGTGGCGCAGCAGCAGGCCTTCGTGAGCGACCTGCAGCCGGTGGTGAGCGACAGCGCCGTAGCGTTCGACCCGACGCTCAGCGTGGCGACCGAGGGCGTGGTGCTGGAGGTGCAGGACGCCGTGGTGTTCACCTACCGCACGGAGGTGTTCTACACGCTGACGAGGATGACCAGCGATGCGCTCGGCCGATCCACGGCGCACCTGGGGATGGACGAGGCGAAGTGGTGGGCGTGGTACGAGCGGGAGTGGAAGCCGTGGATGGCGGCGCGTGGGGAAGGGTGACAGCGCGCGCGACAGCGGGCATGTCTACCCGGCCGTACCGATGACAGACGCGATCGCGTGAGTCTCGGTGTGGGAGAGCGAGATCAGCCAGGATGAGATGCCCCGCTGGGCCGCGATCTCTGCGGCGCGGTTGCGCAGCACGAGCCCCGGCCGGCCGGCGTGGTCGCGGGTGACCTCGACGTCGGTCCAGGCGAGCCCGTCGGCCCAGCCGGTGCCGAGGGCCTTGAAGGCGGCCTCCTTGGCGGCGAAACGCGCGGCGAGGTGCTCGAGTTCGCGCTTCTTGCCGGCGGCGTAGGCGAGCTCGGCCGCGGTGAAGAGGCGTGCGCGGGCGCGGTCCGGATGGCGCGCGAGGAGGGCCGCGAGGCGGGCGACCTCGACGATGTCGATGCCGTGGGCGAGCATACGCAAGGCCGAGTGTAGTTGAGCCTGCCGCGGGCGACGGCGCAAGGGGGCTCGAAAGGCCGGCTCCGGCCGGAAAGACTCGGCCGTGGTCAGCACGGCCAGATCGCGAGGCCGTGGGGGGCGTTGCGGACGTCCATGCCGAAATTGACCGTGGCGAGCTGGCGGCCGGTGTCGAAGTCCCACGCCGTGACGGTGCTCGGAGAGGAGCCGGCGATGATGAGCCCCTCGTCGGTGGCGATCAGGCCGCGGGCGAAGGCCTGGCGGGCGAAGTCGTCGGGCAGGTCGGTGTGGAGGAGCTGCTCGTCGGGGTAGCGCGGGATGGGGAAGCGCTTGAGGACCTCGCCGGCGCGGGAGGCGAAGCAGACGGCGTCCTCGGCGGTGCTGTTGTAGAGGACGCCGTCGCGATAGGGGCGGGCGTTGTGCGTCCACTCGGGAACGGGCGCAAAGTCGCTGTGACCGGATCGCCCGATCGCGAGGATCGACTTGAGCCGAACGCCGGAGACCAGCAGGGAGCCCTCGTGCACGGAGGCGTTGTTCACGTGGGTGGTGTCGGCGAGGGCGGGGCCGTCGGCGCGCGCAGGATCGTATTTGCCCACCCGCAGCGCGAGCTCCTCCCGCCGGCCCGTCGGCGTGAGTGCCATCCGCGGCTGATAGCGGACGAGGTGGGCGCGGGTGAAGCGCTCGCGCTTCACGTCGAACTCGAGCACCGAGTCGAACGAGGTCGCCGTCAGGTAGAGCGTGTCGCCGTCGAGGCAGATCTCGTGGCAGTGGCGGAGGTAGCGGTTCCTGTAGCCCTTGACGATCCTGAACGAGCGGTCGAACGCGAAGAGCTCGTCGCTGGCGGCGATGTAGACGAGGCCGTTGCCGAGCGCGACGCCGCGGAGACCGCGCCCCTGGCCGCGCCCCTCCCAGTCGATGTCGATGCGGTTCCAATCGAGGACCTTGCGGGTTTCGCCGGTCTGGAGGTCGACGAGGAACGCGCCGCCGTGGCTGTCTCCCTGGTGTGAGGAGCGGATCACCTCGGTGACCAGGACTGTGGGGAGGAAGGGAGGGGGCAAGGCGGGGCTCGACGCTCAGATCTGAAGGAGGGATCTCAAATCTCTCAGATCCCGAAACTCGGGATTTCGAGTTAGCTTGCGGCTTTCTTCGCGGCGGACTTTGCCGGCTTCGGCGTTTCGCTGGCGGCGGGCTTGGGCGGCTTGCTCTCGGCGGGCGTCGAGTCCTTGGAAGTCTCGGGCTTCGCGGGGGAGGAGGCGTCCTTCTCCTTCTTCGCGGCCTCGGTGTAGGACTTCGAGCGGTAGTCGGTCTCGTAGAAGCCGGAGCCCTTGAAGAGCACGGCGGCGCCGGTGCCGATCAGCCGCTCCAGGGCGTTCTTCCCGCACTGGGGGCACTTGCGCTTGGGCGCGTCCTTCATGGATTGGAAGAGCTCGAACTCGTGCTTGCACGCGGTGCAGCGGTAGTCATAGGTGGGCATGGCTGGGTTCCGGGTCTCGGGGACGGGTGCGCTCAGATGACGCGCGGCGTGGGCTGCGGCTCCGTGGGCTGTGGCGGCGCGATCGTCACTTTCGCGGGCCGGATGACGCGGTCGCCGACGCGATAGCCCACCTGGTAGACGGTGGAGACGCGCCCGGGCTCGACGCCCGGGACGGCGAGCTGCGAGAGCGCGTCGTGGCTGGACGGGTCGAACTCCTCGTTGGGAGCGGGGTTGATGGTCGCGACGCCGAACCCGCCCAATGCGCGGTGGACCTCGTCGCGGATCATCCTGACGCCGGCGAGGATCTGCTCGGCCGAGACGTTTGACGATTGCTGGCTCAGCGCCAGGTCGAAATGATCGAGCACGGGGATGAGGCCCGAGAGCACGCGCTCGACACCGGCGTCGCGCGACGCGGCCATGTCGGCGGTGAAGCGGCGCTGGGCGTTCTGGTAATCGGCGAGGGCGCGCTGATACTTGCCCTTCAGCTCGTCGCGCTCGCTCACGACCGCCTCGTAGGCCTCCGGCGAGGAGCCCCCCGATCCGGCCTCGCCGGCGGCGCCCTCGTCGGCGGCCTCAAGCTGCTCGTGCACCTCGCGGGATTCGTCGTCGTCGTGACGGTGCTTCTTTTCTTTGTGCCTGCTCATGGCGTTTCTCCCGGCGCGCCTACGCGCCGAAGAGGTCCTTCATTTTCTTCCAGAAACCCTGGCTCTCGGGCATCACGCTCTGATCCACTGTCGACGCAAACTCGCGCAGGAGCTCCTGCTGGCGGGCCGAGAGCTTTTTGGGGATCTCGATCTTGACCATGGAGATCACGTCGCCTCTGCGCCCGGTGCGGAGGTTGGGCAGCCCCTGGCCGTTGAGGCGGTAGACGTCGCCGTGCTGGGCGCCGGCCTGGATGCGGAGCTTCTGCCGGCCCTCGATCGTGGGCACGTCCACCTCGGCCCCGAGCGCCGCCTGCGTGAAGCTGATGGGCAGCTCGAGCAGCAGGTTGTCGCCGTCGCGCTCGAACAGCGGGTGATCCTCGACGCGGACGACCACGTGCAGGTCGCCGCGGGCGCCCTGGCCCTGGGGCGAGGCCTCGGGCGGGGGGGGCTCTCCCTCCCCGCCGATACGGACTGCCTGGCCGTCGTGGATGCCGGCCGGGACCTTGACGGTGAGCTTGCGCTTCTTGGGCACACGTCCCTTACCGCGGCACGCGTCGCAGGGATCGGAGACGACGGTGCCGCGCCCGCGGCAGTGCGGGCAGGCGGTGACCATGCGGAACATGCCCCCGAGGCCCTGCTGGGCGATCTTGCCTTGTCCGGCGCAGGTCGGGCAGGTGGTTGGCTTGGTGCCGGGCTTGGCGCCGGTGCCGGTGCACTTCTCGCAGACATCGAGCCGGGTGAACTCGACGTCGCGCTCGGCGCCGCTGGCGACGTCGGCGAGGCTGAGGGTGACCTCGGTCTCGAGGTCGTAGCCGCGGGCGGCGCGGGGCTGGGCTCGCCCGCCGCGCATGCCGCCGAAGCCGCCGCCGAAGATCTCCTCGAACATCGAGAAGATGTCGCCGACGTCCATGCGGGAGAAGTCGTGGGTGGCGGGCCCGCCGCCGCGCCGGAGGCCCTCGTGGCCGAACTGGTCGTAGAGCTTGCGCTTGGCGTCGTCGGAGAGGACCTCGTAGGCCTCGGCGCACTCCTTGAACTTGGCCTCGGCCTCGGGGTCGCCGGGGTTGCGGTCGGGATGGTGCTTGAGGGCGAGGCGGCGGTAGGCGCGCTTGATCTCCTCGGCGTCGGCGGTGCGCTCGACGGAGAGGATCTCGTAATAGTCACGGGTGGTGGGCATGGGAAAAGGCACTAGGCATCAGGCACTAGGCACTAGGGAAGACGACGCGCGCATCACCTTGTGCCGACACCACACTAGTGCCTGATGCCTAGTGCCTAGTGCCTTCGTGAATCGAGCCCTCGGGCGCTTCCGCTCCGGGGCTCGGGTGTTTATCGGCGTCCCGCTCTCCTCCTCGCTCTCTCCGGTGTTCTCTCTCTTCTCCGGGAGGGGCGGGGCGCCGGGGTTGTCCTTCTGCACCTGTCTCGCTGTTTCGCTGCTTCGCTGTCTCGCTCCCGCCCGAGCTTGCGCTCGGGGCTCGTAGAGGCGATCAGGCGACGGCGCCGGTCTCGATCTCCTTGTCTTCCTTGAGCTCGGTGATGAGGACGTCGGTCGTGAGCATGAGGCCGGCGACGGAGGCGGCGTTGATCAGCGCGGTCTTGGCGACGAGCGCGGGGTCGATGATGCCGTCCTTGACGAGGTCGGTGTACTCGCCGGTGCCGGCGTTGTAGCCGAAGCCGGGGCTCGCCTTGCCGTTGGGCCCTTCCTTGATCCGCTCGACCACGATGTCGCCGTCCACGCCCGCGTTGGCGGCGATCTGGTAGGCGCAGCACTCGACGGCGCGGGCCACGATGTCGAATCCGAGCTGCTCGTCGCCCTTGGCCTTGGCGCGGGCGGCCTTGATGGCCGGCTGGGTGCGGAGCAGGGCGACGCCGCCGCCGGGGACGTAGCCCTCCTTGGCGGCGGCGCGGGTGGCGTGGAGCGCGTCGTCCACGAGGTCCTTGCGGGCCTTCATGTCGGTCTCGGTGGCGCCGCCGACGTTGATGATCGCCACGCCGCCGACGAGCTTGGCGTGGCGCTCCATGAGCTTCTCCTTGTCGTAGTCGCTCGTGGACTTCTCGAACTGGGCCATGATCTGGTCGGCGCGGGCCTGGATGTCCTTGCGCTTGCCGGCGCCCTCGATGATGGTGGTGTCGTCCTTGGTGATGACGACCTTCTTGGCCGAGCCGAGCTCCTTGAGGTCGATGGACTCGATGGAGCGGCCGAGGTCCTCGCTGAAGAAGGTGCCGCCGGTGAGCACGGCGATGTCGCCGAGCATGGCCTTGCGCCGGTCGCCGAAGCCGGGGGCCTTGACGGCGGCGATGCGGAGCACGCCGCGGAGGCGGTTGACGACGAGGGCGGTGAGGGCCTCGTTCTCGATGTCCTCGGCGATAATGAGGAGGGGCTTGCCGCCTGTGGCGATCTTGTTGAGCAGGGGCAGGAGGTCCGGCAGGTTGGCGATCTTCTTCTCGTAGATGAGGATCGCGCAGTCCTCGAGCACGCACTCGGCGGTCTTGGGATCGGTCATGAAGTAGGGCGAGAGATAGCCCTTGTCGAACTGCATGCCCTCGACGTACTCGAGCGTCGTGTCGGCGCTCTTGCCGTCCTCGACCTCGACCACGCCGTCGGGGCCGACCTTGGCGATCGCCTCGGCGATGAGCTCGCCGACGGAGGCGTCGTGGTTGGCGGAGACCGTCGCGATCTTCTTGTAGTCGTCCTTGCCCTTGCACTTGACGGCCATGGCGTCGATGGCGTCGGCCGCGGCCTGGGCGGCGGCGTTGATGCCGCGCTGGAGCTGCACCGGGTTCGCCCCGGCGGCGACGTGGCGGACGCCTTCGGTGAAGATGGCCTGGGCGAGGACGGTGGCGGCCGTCGTGCCGTCGCCGGCCTGATCGGCGGTCTTCTTGGCGACCTGGTTGACCATCTTGGCGCCCATTGCCTCGAATGGCTCGGGGAGGGTGACCTCCTTGGACACGCTCACGCCGTCCTTCGTGACGCTCGGGCCGCCGTAGGACTTCTCAATCACCACGTGGCGCCCGGCGGGGCCCATGGTGCACTTGACGGCCTCGGCCAGCCGGTCCACTCCCCGCTTCATCTCCAGGAGGGCGGCGTCCTCGAACATGATCTGCTTGGTTGCCATGGCTGTGACTCTCCGGTATTCCGCGGCCCGCGCCGTGACGGCGCGCGCCTCAGCGTGTGTGCGTGTGTTCCTTGGTGTGCTCTGAATACGCCGCCCGGATGGGCGCGACCGCCGGCGCGGCGGTGACGACGGGGATCTCTCTCTCGGCCTCTGACCAGTCGGCGTCGCGCGCGTACCCCGCCCGGACGAGCGACTCGCCCGCGACCTCCTGGAACCAGCGCTTCGCGTCGTCGGTGAAGTAGTTCCGCCAGTCCCCCACTTCGCCCTTGCGGGTGAAGGAGAGGGTGTTCTCGGCCTCGAAGCCGGGGGCTGTGTACTGCTCGCGCGAGACCGGCTGCGCGAGCGCGGGGTCGAGCTCCAGGAACTCGTACAGCCGCTGCCGCTCGCGTTCGGTGTGCTCGCGGAGCGCCTCGTAGCGCATGCAGAGCACGCGCGAGGGCGTCGCGTCGGTCTGCATCGCGGCGGCGTTCTCCGAGTCGGTCTGGAAGCGATGGTTCCACGTGTGCGCCGTGCGCCGGACCCACTCCTCGCTCGAGAGCAGCCGCTCGGGATGCTTCCGGAAAAACTCCGGGTCGGCGTGCAGCGCCGCCGAGAGCTCGAGCAGGTGCTCCTTGACCGGCGAGGGGATCGACTTGCCGATGACCGCCTCGCCCATGCGCAGCTGGTGGAACGTCCAGCTCACCATGACGTCCCGCCCGTCGCGCAGGATCCAGATGTACCGCTCGCCGGGCATCCAGTCCATCAGGTCGCGGGGCGTGCGGTCGCCGTGCCACCTGAGCGCCGGGAGCGGCGGCGGCCGCTTGCCCTGCTCCACGGGCGGGCGGGGGCGCTGCGCCTCGCACCCGACCCCGATGCACCGGCGGATCACGTCCTGCACCGCGGCCGTGAGCTCCGAGCGGACGGGTTCGTCGTGCATGAGCTGCCACGGGTAGGTCTTCGACGCCTCCGAGGCGTGGTAGATCGCCTCGAGGTGGAACTCGCCGGTGACAAACGCCTGCGGGTGAAGATTGATGAGGCGGCCGACCCAGTTGGTGCCCGAGCGGGGATGGCCGCGCACGAAGACCAGGCCGGGTCTCTCCGGCGGTCTGGCTCGTAGGAGCTTTCGGGCAAGAGTCCTCATCGTGGACGGCCACCCCGGGCGCGGGGCCT
This sequence comes from Phycisphaerales bacterium, assembly GCA_035654175.1. Taxonomy (GTDB): domain Bacteria; phylum Planctomycetota; class Phycisphaerae; order Phycisphaerales; family UBA1924; genus PNC22. The sequence goes on along the minus strand of DASRXL010000189.1, from coordinate 816 downwards.
GGAAGGCCCCGGGCCGGCATCAGCCCTGGACGACGCCCAGGAGCTCGGATTCGCGGAGAATGAGATGCTTGACGCCCTTCACCTCGACCTCGGTGCCGGCGTACTTGCCGAAGACGACGCGGTCGCCCTTGGCGACGACGGGCTTGGCCCGGTTGCCGTTGTCGAGCCGGCGCCCCGGGCCGACGGAGATCACCTCGCCCTGGATCGGCTTCTCCTTGGCGGATTCCGGCAGGTACAGGCCCGAGGCGGTCTTGGTCTCGGGCTCGATGGGCTTGACGACGATGCGGTCCTCGAGTGGTTTGATCGCCATGGCTTTGCTCTCTCGATGCTGCGCGTTCCGCGCTCTTGCCCAATCAGAAATTGCGGTTACTCAGAACTTCCGGATTCTCCGGGCGCGGGCTCCGGCTTGACCGTCTCCCCGCGCCGGGAGTTGATGAACTCGATACCTACCGGGATCACCGACACGACGATGATCCCGATCACGACCATCTCGAAATGCTCCTTGACGAACGGGATGTTCCCGAAGAACCACCCCGCCGCCACGCAGACGCCCACCCACAGCACGCCGCCGAGCACGTTGAACCATACGAACCTGCCGTAGCTCATCGCCCCGGCGCCGGCCACGAAGGGCACGAACGTGCGGACGATCGGCACGAAGCGCCCCAGCACGACCGCCTTGCCCCCGTACTTCTCGAAGAACGCGTGCGCCCGCTCCAGGTGCCTCCGGTTGAGCAGGCGCTCCAGCAGCGTGGCGTCCGCCGACACCTCCCGGCGGAAAATCCGGGGGCCGATCATCTTGCCCGCGTGGTAGTTCAC
>DASRXL010000188.1:0-3570 GCA_035654175.1 Phycisphaerales bacterium | reverse complement strand
CAGGGGTGACAGGGGTGAGAGACTGAGAGGGCAGGAGAGATCAGTACTCGCGGATGCGGCGGAAGGTAGCGGTGTAAGACAGGGAGTAGAAACGCGCGCGGTCGGTGCGGTCGGCCTCGCGGTAGTCGATGAAGGACATGTCGGGCCACTGACGGGCGTGCAGGTCGATGAGCGTGCCTGGGGTTGGCGTCTCCTGGAGCTCCGCGGTGATGGCTTCGCGCAGGAGCCAGAGCGCGGCCTCGTTCGGCGCCACGAGCCGGCCGGCGACGATCACGTCCAGCTCTGTGAGCCCGATCGCCAGCGTGCCCGGCTGCGTCGTGCCCAGCGCGATCCACGAGAGCATCACCTGCCCCTGCCGCCCCTGCGCGAAGCGGTGCGGGCCGGAGCCGAAGAGGTCCTTGGATTTGAACGAGCTAGGCATGTCGACCTCCGGTCAGAACACGGGAGACAGGAACGCCAAGAGCGCGACGACGGCGAAGGGTGCGAAGCGGAATCATGGCTTGCTCTGTGCATCGTGCCTCGCGACCTTCGCTCCCTTCGCGTCCTTCGCATTCCATCTGATTGGCTCGGCGACGTGCGCCGCGATTTGCCGCGGACCGACGGCTACGCCACGCCGTCTGCGGGTTCGGTGGTGATGGGGTCGATGGCGCCGTCGGGGGAGAGGGCGACGAGCTTGATGGTGCGGAGGGCCCCGTTCTTGACGCTGAGCTCGTGGGCGACGTCGAGGACAACGCACTGGGCGCGGAGGCGCTTGCGCGGCGTGTCGGCGCCGGCGGGGGCGGTGTGGAAGAGGAGCTCGCCGGCCTCGGAGGGACGCGGCGCGCCGATGTCGTCGCGGGCCACGTGCTGCACGACGCGGATCGTCACCTGCTGCTCGGGGACATCGGCGAGGACGGCGTGCGGGCCGAGGTCCGTCCATTCGAGAGCGGTGCGCTTGGACGAGCGGTCGATCACGATCGTGGCGACGTCGTCCCAGAGCGCGCCGGCGAAGGTGACTTGGCGGGGGTTGAGGAGCAGCATGGGGCACTCCATGACGAACGCGGAGACGCGGAGAAGACGGGGAGGAGCGGAGAAGAGCATTGTGGCCCAGCTCAGATTGGGTTGTTCATCGCATTTCTCCTTTCCGCGCCTCTGCGTTTCCTTCGCGCCTTCGCGTTCTGCCTTTCATGCGCGCACGGTGAGGATGAGGCTTGGCCGGCGCGTGGCGTCGGGGAGGCCGTCGCCGTCGGTGTCGATGCGGGCGATGGCTCGGGATCGCTCCGCGATGAAGCGCTCTCGGTAGAGATTGGCCTTGTACGCCGCGGGGGAGCCGGGGCCCGAGAGGGCCGCCGCGGCGGTGAAGATGAGGTGGAGGGCGCCGAGGGCCTCGAAGAGCGCGAGCGATTCGCCGTTGGTGATGCTCGCCTCGGTGATCGCGCCGGGCATCGCGATCTCGTCGGGGTCGATGCCGAGCATGCGCAGCACCTGGGCGTGCACCATCGCGAGCTGCGGCTGGAACGTGGGCAGCTCCACGGCGACGCCGGACGCGGGGCTGGGCGGGAGGATGGGCCCATCGGGCTCGGCGCGGATCCGGGAGATGGTGAGCTGGTCGGCGTCGAGCACTTGGACGATCTCGTAGGCCACCCCGCCGGCGACCACGACCTGTCCGGGCTCGGCGCCGACAAGATCGAAGCCGATGTCCTGGCTGGTCATGGTGAGCGTCGTGTCCGCGATGTCGCCCGCGCCTTTGACCAGCCGCTGGCCGATCCAGGCGACGTCACGGACGAGGTTGGGCTCGAGGATCAAGAGATGGCGGTCGGTCGCGAACATGACTTTCTCCTTCGGAGAACGCGGAGCGCGGAGGGAGGGCACGGAGCCGGGAGCGTTTCAAGCAGGCTTTGGCTTCTCTTGGCGTCTCGGCTTGCCCTCCGCCTTTCCGCGTTCTCTGGCTCGAACGGTGGTCTCAAGCCCGGCGCGCCGCGGAACGTTCGGTGGGTCGGGGGCGCTGTGAGTCGACACGGAGAGCACGGGCAACACGGATGGGAGCACGGAGGGCAGCCGTTGTGTCGTGTGCATCTGACTCATCTCCGTGTTCCTCTCCGTGCACCTCCGTGCACTCCGTGGTCCATGCCGGTTCGAAGCCCGGCGCCGGGCGTTTCGGCCCGGGCCGGGTGTTCGCGGGCTCCCCCACCCGCGGAACGATCGGTGAGTCGGGGGCGCTGTGAGTCGAAACGGAGCACGGGGAACACGGCGGGGAGCACGGGGGACGCGCTCGGCAGGAGTTGGCCATGTTCGATGAAGCTCTCTCCGTGTTCACCTCCGTGCTCTCCGTGATCTCCGTGGTGCGCTGTCTCGGCGGGCGATCAGTCGCCGTCGGGGCTCAGGCCGCGGATGACGCCGTGGGCGGGCTCGTTCTTGAGCTCGAGGGTGTATTCGCCGAGGACGAGGCCGCTGACCGAGTCGCCCGTCGCGCTGAGCGGCTTGTAGTGGAAGCTGCGTCCCTGGAGGGGCATGACGCTGAGGCGCGAGCTGTCGAGCAGGTAGAGGGCGTCGGTCGGCGCCCATCGCGAGACGATCACCTTGCACACGCCGAAGTCGCTCTCGTAGAAGTTGACGAGCGAGCGGTAGCGCTCGTCGCTGGGGTCGTAGCGGCGCTGGCCCTCGATCATCTGGTTGAACGCCCGCTTCTGATTGCCGTTCATGAGGATGGTGTCCACGGCGCCGGAGCTGCCCTCCCAGACGGCGCGGAGCGCCGCGTTCACCAGCTCCTCGGTCAGGCCGTCGCCGGAAGCCCCGCCGCCGCCGGGGAAGCCGCCGACCCCAGGCGCGAAGCGGTTGGTCTGGAGCAGGGCGTCGATGCCGTTCATGGAGCGGCGGATGTTGGAGCCGCCCTGCTGGTTGGCCTCCGGGGCGACGCCGTTGATGACCGTGTTCTCCAGGTCGCGGAGCAGCTCGCGGATGCGCTCCTGCTTCTGGTAGTCCGCCTCATCGGCGACGCCGTGGGCCCGCACGGCCTGCAGCGTGCCGCTGACCTGGACGGAGGCGTTGAAGATCTGCGTGTAGTTCTGCTTACGCGCGCGGTTGGTGAAGCGGGCGGCGGGCGCCTCGGCGCCCTCGAGCGCGGCGTTGCCGATGATGTGGAGCTTCATGTTGTCCGCGAGCGTGGCGTTGGGCGTGCCGCCGTAGGCCCGCACGACCGTGAGCTGGTTGCCGATGATGCCCGAGACCATCATCACCTCCGCCCAGCCCTCCGGACGGACGAGGTCGCCGGCGCGGAAGCGCGACCCGTTGTCCACGGTGAGGCTGGTCGCGGTTTCGGGGTCGGGGTTGAAGACGATCTGGTTGAGCTGGTCGGTGTTGGGCAGGAGCGAGTCCTCGATCCACTCGTGCACCGTGCTCGTCGCCGGGCGCCTCGCGTCGCCAAGGTGCGCCAGCAGCGGCGTCTCGAACGGGCTCACGATGCCGATGATGTCGCTCACGTCCTCGATGAGCTCGGGCAGGTCGGCCCCCGCGGCGTAGGTTGCTTTCCCGGTGAATGCCATGCGTGTCCCTCCTGGTGGTGATGGGGTGAGTGGGTGAGTGGGTGAGTGG
>DASRXL010000187.1:0-5280 GCA_035654175.1 Phycisphaerales bacterium | reverse complement strand
TACCGCGCCATGTACGCCGCGGACCGGTCCACCTTGGTCGGATCCTTGCCGCTGAACGCCCCGCCGCCGTGCCGCCCGCGCCCGCCGTAGGTGTCCACGATGATCTTGCGCCCCGTGAGGCCCGAGTCGCCGTGGGGCCCGCCGATCTCGAAGCGGCCGGTGGGGTTCACGTGGATGGTGATGCCCGGGTTCCACCACTCCTTGAGCACCGGCTTGAAGACCTCCTCGATGACCTGGCGCTTGAGTGCGTCCTGCCGGTCGTTCCACGACGGGTCGTGCTGCGTGCTGAGCACGAGCGTGTCCACGCGCACCGCCTTGGACCCGTCGTACTCGATGGTCACCTGGCTCTTGGCGTCGGGGCGCAGGCCCGGGATGATGCCCTCGCGCCGCACGTGCGCCTGCTGCTCCACCAGCCGGTGGGCGATCTGGATCGGCAGCGGCATGAGCTCGGGCGTCTCGCGGCAGGCGAAGCCGAACATCATGCCCTGGTCGCCCGCGCCGTCGGTGTCCACGCCCCGCGCGATGTCGGGCGACTGCTTGTTGAGCGCCACCATCACCGCGCAGCTCTCGGCGTCGAACCGCATGTGCGCGTCGGTGTAGCCGATCTCCGCGATGGTCGACCGCACGACCTCCGGGATGTCCACGTACGTCCGCGTCGTCACCTCGCCCGCGACGACCACCAGCCCGGTGGCCACCAGCGTCTCGCACGCCACGCGCGAGTGCGGATCGTCCGCGAGCATCGCGTCGAGGATGGCGTCGGAGATCTGGTCGGCCACCTTGTCGGGGTGACCCATCGAGACCGACTCGGACGTGAACAGGTGCGTGCCCGCCATGCGTTCCTCCAGAGGTGCCCGCCGCCGCACGGGCGCGGCGTCCAGCCGCCGACGGCACGGCCAGTCTAGCTCCCCGCGAATGCCCCCGCCAAGACTCCGCCCCCGCCCTATCCTCTGGCCCGATGCCCCGCAACGCCCACGCCCGCCGCTCAGGCACTCCCCGGGGCGGCGATGACGGTGCGTCGGCACTCGATGCCCGGCGCGGGTTCGCCGAGAGCCTCGGCGCGATGCTCAAGAGCACGCACGGGCCCCGCGTGATCCCCAACCCCGGAGGCGCCGCCGGGCTCTTCCGCCTCGACTACAACGAGCGGATCTTCGCACGCAACTACCGCGAGCCGGTGCTCGTCGCCCGTGCCGCGGGCGTCGGCGCCAAGATCGAGCTCGCCCGGGAGCTCGCCGCTCTCGACGCGATCGGCATCGACCTGGTCGCCCGGTCTGTGAACGACCTGATCGTCGAGGGCGCCGAGCCGCTGTTCTTCCTCGACCGCCTGCGCGCCCCCCGTCTGGACGAAGCGCTGTGCGCCGCGCTCATGCGCGGCGTCGTTGAGGGATGCCGCCTCGCGGGCTGCGCGCTGCTCGGCGGAGAGACCGAGGTCATCGGCGGCCCGGCGGCCGAAGGCGGCCTCGACATCGCGGGTTTCGCCGTCGGCGTCGTGGACCTCCACCGCGCGATGAACAAGCGGCGCCCGGCCCCAGGCGACATCGTGCTGGGCCTGGCCGGCGGCGGAGTGCACCCGCGCGGCTTCCCGCTCGCGCGCGAGATCCTCGCTCACGCGGGTCTCGACCCCCGCGCCGCCTACCCGGAGCTCGGCGAGGAGAGCGGCCCGGCGCCCACGCTCGGGGAGACGCTGCTCACGCCCGCGCGCATCTACGCCGGGAGCGTCGTCAGGCTCGACAGGGCGTACCGCGTCAAGAAGGTGATCACCGGGATGGCGCACATCGCGGGCGGCGGCCTCGCCGCCGACCTGGCGCGGTGCCTGGGGCCGAACGTGGACGCGGTCATCGACACCGGGGGCTGGCCCGAGCCGCCGATCCTCTCGCTGCTCCGCCGGCACGGCTGTGTCGGCGGCGACGACGCGCGCCGAGCCTTCGGCATGGGTATCGGCTACTGCATCGTCCTCCGACCGACGTTCGCCGAGGCCGCGAAGGCGAGGCTCGAGCGATACGGCGAGCGCGTGCGCGTGCTCGGGAAGATCACCAGAGGCAAGGGGCGGGTGATCGAGAAATGAAGCGGGAGCGGACGGCTCTCACGCCGCCTCCATCTTCTCCTCGAGCCTGCGGCTGATCGCGTCCGCGATGCGTTCGGGCGTGCCGACCGCCGTGAGGCGCAGGCCGAAGTTCTCGCCCACCTTCACCGCGGTGCCGATGCCGATCCGCTCGTTGTTGATCATGAGGTCGAGCTCGTCGTCGGCGAGCTTGGGGATCTCGATGATCGCGCCGGGCACCAGGGCCATGACCTCGCGCAGCGTCATCAGCCGCTCACCCAGGCGCACGATCACCGGCACCTCCAGCCTCAGGATCGCTTCGATCTCGCCGTTCATCGCACACTCCATCGGCCGCGCGACGGCGCGACATCAGCCCGGCGCACGAACTGCGCCCGCCGGATCGGCCTCCCGATGCGTCGCAACGGCCGTGCCAGGCACGGAGGGCCGGCTCAGCCGTCGTAGCGGCCGATGATCAGCGTCACGTTGTGCCCGCCGAAACCGAAGGTGTTGTTCATCGCGTAGCGGACCGGCCTCTCGCGGGCCTCGTGCGCCACCAGGTCCAGGTCGAAGCCCTCGTCGGGGTCGTCGAGATTGATGGTCGGGGCGACGATGCCGTCCCGCACCGCGTGCACGCACGCGATCAGCTCCACCGCGCCCGAAGCCCCCAGGCAGTGCCCGTGCATGCTCTTGGTCGAGCTCATGAGCAGCCTGCCCCCCGCCGAGCGGCGGGCGTGCTCGCCGAACACCCCGAGCACCGCGGCCACCTCGGCGCTGTCGCCAAGGGGCGTCGAGGTGCCGTGGGCGTTCACGTAGTCGATCTGCCCGGCGTCGAGCCCCGCGTCGGCGAGGGCCCATCGCATCGAGCGGGACGCCCCTCGCCCCTCGGGGTCCGGCGCGGTGATGTGCCCCGCGTCGCCCGAGTTGCCGAAGCCCACCAGCTCCGCGAGGATCGCCGCCCCCCGCGCCTTGGCGTGCTCCTCGGTCTCCAGCACGAACATCGCGGCCCCCTCGGAGAGCACGAACCCGTCGCGATCACGATCGAACGGCCGGCTCGCCTTCTCGGGCGCGTCGTTGCGCGTGCTCAGCGCACGCATCGTCATGAACGCGCCGAGGCACAGCGGAGTCAGCGCCGCCTCCGCGCCCCCCACCACCATCACGTCCGCCAGCCCGCGACGCATGTACTGCATCGCGTCCCCGATCGCGTGCCCGGAGCTCGCGCACGCCGTCGCGTGCGCCGACGCCGGCCCCCGCAGGTTGTAGCGGATCGAGATGTTCCCGGTCACCGCGTTCACCATCAGGCGCGGCACGGTGAACGGGCTCAGCCGGTCGGGTCCCCGCTTGAGCAGGACCTGCATGCCCTCCTCGATCGTCGAGATGCCGCCGATGCCCGAGCCGATGATCACGCCGCACCGGTCGCCGTCCTCGCGCGAGAAGTCGATCCCGGCGCGGGCCACCGCCTCCGCGGCCGCCGCCACGCCGAGCTGGGTGCATCGGTCGAGCCGCTTGGCCTCGCGCGGATCGATCACGCCGGTGGCGTCCCAGCCCCGGATCCGGCCGCCGATCCGCACCGTCCACTTCTCGGCGTGGATCGCGAACTCCTCGTCCTGGTCCACGCGGACGACGCCGCTCCGGCCCTCGCGCATGGCCGACCACGTCTCGACGGCGCTCGTGCCGAGATTCGTGACCGCACCCATACCCGTGACGACGATCCGCGGCATGGCGAACGACCCTCAGCTCCCCGCGCGACCCCGCCCGGCGCAGCGCACCAGCCCGGCCGGCCCCTCGGCCGGTCCGGCGTCCGCCAGCTCCCGGGGCGTCATCTCATCCTTTGCCGATCGCCTGCGCGATGAAGTCAATGGCTTCCCCGACGGTCTTGATCTTCTCCGCCTGCTCGTCCGGGATCGACGTATCGAACTCGTCCTCGAACTCCATGACCAGCTCGACCGTGTCGAGACTGTCGGCGTTCAGATCCTCCACGAAGTTCGTCGTGCGGGTGATCTTGCTCTTGTCGGCGCCCATCTGCTCGGCGACGATCTCGATCACTTTCGCCTCAATCTCTTGCTCGGTCACGCTCTGGTCTCCGGTCACACGCCGACTGCACTCCGGACCTCTCCGAAGGCCCAAAGCCAGCGTGGGGCCGATTGTATACCCAACTCGTTGCGAAACGCCAACGCCAGCGCCGCCCCTCGCAGGGGCAAAAAAGGGGAAGCCCCGGGGAGTTGGGGGGATCCCCCCCGGGGCCTCGTGGGAGCAATGAACATCCGGAGGGGGTCGCTCGCCCGCTGCCGCGAGCCCACCACCCCGCGCCGCGGCCGCGATTCGCGGCCCGGCGATCGCTCACTCCTCTGTAAACCTCATGCCATACGCATTGCCCCCGCCCGCGAGCTCCCCGAAGGCGGTCACCCGCGATCGTGCGTGATTACGGCGGGAATTTTGGCCAAGCGCCGGCGAATGTGGGCCGCGCGCCGGCCTCAGTGCGCATCGGGCGCGTGGTCCCCGGGTGCCGCGGCGCCCCGGATCTGCGTCGCGCCGCTTTCGGGATGATCTGGAAGCGGAGAGCGGAAGAGCAGCACGTAGGTCCATGTGCAGACGGCATTAAACGCGGTCCACACCGCGAGCCAACCGATCGAGTGGCGGAATGATTTCGGGCTGCTCCGCAGCCGGTGCGCGAGGGGCTCGAGCGCCGCCGCCACGCCCAACGCGAGCCCGGCGCCGGTCGCAGCGCAAACCTTGCGCAGCTTCGACCCGGCTGCGCGGCTCGAAGGTGCGCTCGGCGGCGCCCCGCCGGCCTCCCGGACTTGCGGCGAGGGCGCCTCCGGAGCCGGCTCCGATCGTCGCGGACTCTCGCCCGCCGCGGCTTCGCGACCAGCGTGCGCCGGGCTCTGGTTCGCCGCGTCGCCGGTCGCCGGCTGGTGCTCGGCGTCGACCGAAGGAAAATTGACCGGTTTCGAGGCGGGCTCCCCGTGCCACGGCTCTTCGGCCCAGGCGTCCTGCGCTCCCCCCGCCCGCGCCGGCCCGGGCTCCTCGCCCTGCTCGAGCTCGTCCGCGAGCGCCCGCATGGCCGAGGATGCCGGATCCGCCTCCGCCCCGCCGCCCTCCGCGGCGGCCCGGACGGGATCGGCGCCAGGCGCCTGCTCTGCACCGGCGGGCTCCGGCTCCAGTGCGTCGGCGACCTGACCCATCGCCGCCTCGACCGCCGCCTGGGCTTCCTCGACCCCGGCGACGACGTCCCCACCGCTCGC
>DASRXL010000186.1:0-16291 GCA_035654175.1 Phycisphaerales bacterium | reverse complement strand
CCCCGGGTGCCAGTGGTCAGCCGCTGCTCTGAGCGGCTGCCCAGTGCGGAATTCGCCCGCCCGTCCGCACCCTCACCCCCGAACGGCGAGACCACCGGATGCCCCGGCAGGTACGGCGCCAGGTGCCTGGCCACGCCGATCGGCCCCATCCCGGGCCCGCCGCCGCCGTGCGGGATGCAGAAGGTCTTGTGCAGGTTCAGGTGGCACACGTCCGCCCCGATCGCGCCGGGGCTGGTCAGCCCGACCTGAGCGTTCATGTTCGCCCCGTCCATGTAGACCTGCCCGCCGAACTCGTGCACGATCGCGCAGATCTCGGTGATCGACTCCTCGAACACCCCGTGCGTCGAGGGGTAGGTCACCATCAGCGCCGAGAGCGTCTCTCGGTGCTGCTCGGCCTTGGTGCGGAGGTCGGCGACATCGATGTTGCCGTTCTCGTCGCACGCGACGACCACCACCTTCATCCCCGCGATAACCGCGCTGGCCGGATTGGTCCCGTGGGCCGAGGCGGGTATCAGGCACACGTCGCGCCCCGCCTCGCCGCGCGCCTCGTGATAGGCGCGGATCACGAGCAGCCCCGCGTACTCGCCCTGCGAGCCGGCGTTGGGCTGCAGGCTCACCGCTGCGAAGCCGGTGATCTCGGCCAGCCACGATTCCAGCTGCGCGAAGAGCTCGCGGTAGCCGCGCGTCTGCTCCGCCGGGGCGAAGGGGTGGACCGCGCCGAATTCCGGCCACGTGACCGGGATCATCTCGCTCGTCGCGTTCAGCTTCATCGTGCACGAGCCCAGCGGGATCATCGCGTGGGCGAGCGAGAGGTCGCGCCCCTGCAGCTCGAAGATGTATCGGAGCATCTCCGTCTCGCTGTGGCGCGTGTTGAACACCGGGTGCGTCAAATAGGGGCTCGTGCGGGCGAACGCCGGTGCGATCTCCACCCGCGCCTTCTCCGTCAGCGCCTCCACATCCAGGTGTGCCGCAGGCGGCTTGCCCGCCGGCGTCTTCTGCCCGAAGGCCGCGAGCAGGTCCGCCACCAGCGCCGCATCGCTCGTCTCATCGAGCGTCACGCCCACGCTGCCGTCGCCGAAGTCCCGCAGATTGATCCGCCGCTCGCGCGCCGCCTTGAGCACGTCCGCCCCGCTCCGCCCGGCCGGCCTTACCCGGAGCGTGTCGAACACCAGCTCGTCGCCGATGTGGTGCCCCAGCCCCAGCAGGCCCGCCCGCAGCGTCTGCGTCAGGAGGCGCACGCGCCCCGCGATCGCCCGCAGCCCCTCCGGCCCGTGATACACGGCGTACATCCCCGCCATGATCGCCAGCAGGGCCTGGGCCGTGCAGATGTTGCTCGTCGCCCGCTCGCGCTTGATGTGCTGCTCGCGCGTCTGGATCGCCATGCGATAGGCGGGCCGGCCCGTCGCGTCGCGCGACACGCCGATGATCCTTCCCGGCATCCGGCGCACGAGCGCCTCGGTCGTCGCCAGGAACGCCGCGTGCGGACCGCCGAACCCCATCGGCACCCCGAAGCGCTGCGCGCTGCCCACGGCGATGTCCGCGCCCCACTCCCCGGGCGGGGTCAGCAGCGTGAGGGCCAGGAGGTCCACCGCCGCCACCAGCAGCCCGCCCCTGGCGTGCAGGTCCTGCGCGAGCTGCCTGTAGCACTCCACGCGCCCGTCCGTGGTGGGATACTGCACGAGCACCCCGCAGAGGCTCTCGTCGATCCGCGCGCTCCGCGCATCGCCCACGACGACCTCGACACCCATCGATGCCGCGCGAGTCCGCACGACCTCGATCGTCTGCGGGTGGCAGTCGTCGGCGATAAAGAACCGCGCCCGTCCGGCCGAGGCGAAGCACATCGCCATCGCCTCCGCCGCCGCGGTCCCCTCATCGAGCAGCGAGGCCCCGGCGACCGGCAGCGCCGTCAGGTCGCTGACCATCGTCTGGAAATTGAGCAGCGCCTCGAGCCGCCCCTGCGAGATCTCGCTCTGGTACGGCGTGTATTGCGTGTACCAGCCCGGGTTCTCCATGATGTTCCGCAGGATCACCCCCGGCGTGACCGTGCCGTGATACCCCATCCCGATGCACGAGCGGAACACCTCGTTCTGCCGCGCGATGGCGCGCAGCTCCGCCAGGAGCTCCGCCTCCCCGCGCACCCGGTCCGCCGGCGCGCTCAGCGTCATCGGCCGCTTCAGCCGGATGCTCTTCGGCACCGTCGCGCCGATCAGCCCCTCCATCGAGGCGAAGCCCGCGGCCCTGAGCATCCCGGCCACCTCGCTCTCCCGCGGCCCGATGTGGCGGCGGACGAACGTGTCCAGCGGAGCGAGCGGGCGGGTCGTCGGGGTGGTCATGGTTGGCTTCGCGGCGGTCGTGGGGGTGTCGATGGTGGTCATCCGGGTGCTCTGGCGCGTGATTCGCGGCGGGCTGGGTGGGCGCACGCGGCTCCCGCCGCGTGCAGAACCAATGCTATGGTGCGTCCCCGCGGATGGCAGCGCAGTCGCGCCGCAACCTCCGTGCCCCCCGCCGGTTCAAACGGCCCGGCGGCGCCCCCAGCCCTAGACTCCGCCGTCGCAGTATTCCCAGCCGCGGAGGCCCGACCGATGACCGACCGCACCGCCCGCTCCCGCTCCGCCGCAGTGCTCGCGCTGGCCTGCCTCGGGAGCCCCGCCCTCGCGCAGGCCCCCGAAACAACCCCCGGCGATCCCGTCGCGCTACTCGGCGAATCACCGATCGCCAAGCTCCTCGATCTCCTCGGCCCCGACGTCGCACTCTTCGACATGCACGTCGTCACGCTGTCCAACCCCTTTTTCGAGGGGCGCGGCGCGACCACCCGCGGCAGCGAGCTCGCGGCCGAGTACATCCGGTTCTACTTCGAGAAGCTCGGGCTCACCCCGGCGTTCCCCGAGACAACGACCGCAGCCGACGGCACAGAGGTCATCACCCCGCGCGCGTCCTTCTCCCAACCCTTCGATCCCAACGAGGTCCAGGGGCGGCGCGGCCCCAAGCCGGTCAAGGTGCTCGGCTCGGACGCCGCCATCCGTGTCGGAGAGGGCGGATGGGCGGAGCTCATCCCGGACGTCGACTACTCCGTGCTCGGCTGCTCCGGCACGGCGGAGGTCGAGGGCGAGCTCGTCTTCGTCGGCTACTCGATCACCTCGGGACCCGAGGGCTACCTCGGCTACCCCCCCGCCGCGGATCTCACCGGGAAGATCGCCGTCGCGTTCCGCTACGAGCCGCTGAATGAGGAGGGGTCCAGCCGCTGGTCGGAGGACGGCTCCTGGTCCATGGCCGCCACGCTCGAGCCCAAGATCTCCGCCGCCGTCCGGCGCGGCGCCAAGGCCGTGATCGTCGTGACGCCGCCCGGCGTGAAGGACGAGGACGCCCAGAAGCTCGCGACCGCGAGCGAGACCGCCCACGGCGAGTTCGACGTGCCCGTCATCATGCTCAGCCAGGAGCGGGCCGAGTTCCTGCTCGCGAAGGCCGACCCGGAAGGGCGCTCGCTTGTGGAGCTGCGCCAGACCGTGGACGCCGCTCCCGCCATCATCCAGATGCCCGGCGCGACCATCCGCGTGCGCACCGAGGTGGACCGCACGCCGGCTCTCACGTGGAACGTCGGAGGGCTGCTGGAAGGGCGGGGTGAGCTGGCCGACGAGATCATCATCGTGGGCGCCCACTTCGACCACGCGGGCTACGGCCAGTACGGCGGGCGCGAGCAGGACGTCATCCACCCCGGGGCAGACGACAACGCCAGCGGCACCAGCGCCATGCTCCTCGCCGCCGAGCGCCTCAGCGAGGCCTACGCCGGCCTGCCCGCCGACGCAGAGGCCCGTTCGATCCTCTTCATGGGCTTCTCCGCGGAAGAGTGGGGGCTGCTCGGTTCGAAGTACTACGCCGAGCACCCCATCGCGCCGATCGGAGACCACGTGTTCATGATCAACATGGACATGGTCGGGCGCGTGACCGACAACGCCCTGATGGTCGGCGGCGAGACCACGGCCGAGGCCCTGGGCGACTGGCTCGAGCCCTTCAAGCAGGAGGCCGCGTTCGATTTCCGGCCGTTGCCGCCCGGCGTCTTCGGCCGTTCGGATCACGCCAGCTTCTTCCGCGCGGGCGTGCCGTGCCTCTTCTTCTTCTCCGGCTTCCACGAGCAGTACCACGCGCCGGAGGACACCTCGGCGCTCATCAACCGGGTCGGGGCGGTGCGAGTCTCCACCATGGCCCAGAAGATCGCCCTCGCGCTCGCGACGCGCGAGGAGCGCCCGGTCTTCGTCGACGACGACGGGCGCGGCCCGCGCACCGACCAGCCCCCGACGACCCGGCCGCAGGGGTCCCGCGTCCGCTTCGGCGTGCAGCCCGCGGGCTACGGGGCCGACGGCGGCGTCGCGATCGAGAACGTGTTCCCCGGCACGAGCGCCGCCGAGGCCGGGCTCCAGCCCGGCGACGTCATGACCGGCTGGAACGGCACGAAGCTCACGAGCGTCGACGACTGGATGCCGCTGCTTGGGGAGGCCAAGCCGGGCGACAAGGTGACGATCACCTACACGCGCAACGGCGAGGAGCACACGACCACCGCCACGCTCAAGGCGGCCGGCGGCTGAGTCGGACGCGTGACGAGCCTTCGGGGGCGCACGCTCGCAGATCGGTGCGAGGGCGCGCACAAAGCCCCGCGCTTTCGCGCGGGGCTGTCGTGTCTCCCCGGGACTGCCGATCCCTGGTCCGGGCCCTTACCACTCGTTGCCGTACGACCGCCTGTTGCTCCGACGCTCGTTCTGGTCACCGAGGACCGCACCGCCGACGCCACCGATGATCGCGCCCGCCGCGGCTCCCTTGCCCATGTCCCCGGTCAGACTGCCCAGGCCCATGCCCGCCAAGGCGCCCAGCCCCGCCCCGGAGAGGGCTCCCTGACCGGCGTTGTTGCAACCTCCGGCCGCGCCGGCGAGGACCATCGCCCCGCCCGCGATCGCGAGCATCGCCCCCCGACGACCCCCCCGACTCCGCTCAGCCTTGGTGCTCATGTCGGCCCTCCGATTCATCCTTCGCCCGCCGGGATTCCCCGGACCGGGCGTCTTGTGCGTATCTACAGGAATTCAACGGCTCTGGAACACGTCTGGTTCCGCCTCGGGTCGCTCGAATTGCGAAAAAGTTAGCGTGTACCCACTTGGGAAACCGGAATGCGGATCCAGCCCAACAAAACCCGTTCGGCCGGAACGGTTCTTGGCCCCGTCTCTAGTTCCAGCTCACCCCTTTGGGCCACTGCTCGGGGTGCTGCCCCTGCGCCCGGCGGATGATCTCCCCGATGTGCTCGAGCTCGTCCTTCACGATTTCGGCCCGCTTGCCGGCGTCGCCCTCGGCCAGCAGCCGGTAGCGCAGCTCGCCCCCGGCCGTCATCGTGAAGGAGACGAGTTCGAGGAGCGCGCTCGTCGGGATCTGGTCGTTCCGCACGTACTCGCGCACCTTTTCGGCGGCGCTCAGTTGCGTCAGCGGCCCGTCGGACAGCGCCTCGTCAAGCCACTCGCGCAGGCTATCGAGCTCCGTCTCATCGACCTCGCCGACGCCGATGGGGCGCAGGAGAGCCCGCCGGTACAGCACGCCCTGCTCCGGGGCCTGCTCTTCGATGATCCGTCCCCGGCAGATGCCCTGGAGGAAAACGTTGTACCGCCCATCGGGCAGTTGCTCGTGCTGGATGATCTGCCCGACGCACACCGCCGGGCGCAGCGGCGGCCTGCCGTGGTACTCCTGCTTCCAGCGGGCGCCCTGGAAGACCGCCATCGCGATCTGCCCCGCGCCGTCCAACGCGTGAGCGACCATCTGGCGGTACCGCTCCTCGAAGATGTGCAGCGGGAGGATCTGCTGCGGCAGCAGCGTCGCGGCGTCGAGCGGGAATATCGGCATCGGGCGGGAGAAGTTGACCTGGATCGAGACTTCCTCGGCCATGGCGTGCTCCGCTTCGCCCCGGGGGATTGTAGAGGCCCGGGCCACGCGCCCGCCCCGGCCTCATTCCGCGAGCGGGTCGGGCCGGAAGAGCTTCGTGTCCAGCGCCCACAGCTTCTCGGTGAAGCTCCCCCCGAGGTCGAACGCCTTTTGCTGCTCGGGGCGAGCGGCGCAGCACGCGATGGTCGTCTTCGCGTCGAGATTGTCCAGCAGCGAGACCAGGATGGCCTCAGGGGTCATCGGCACCTTCGCGGCCCCGTACTCGGGCAGCCCGTGGTGCGAGAGGATGATGTGCTGGAGCACGGTGAGCGCGCCGGGCGGGAGGCGCACGCCGCGGGTGGCCATCATCTGGTGCGCCTTGTCGTGCAGCATCAGCGCGCCCTCGACGATGTGGCCGATCAGCTCGCCCCGCTCGGTGTACTCGAAGGCCCGGTCGTAGACCAGCTCGCGGGTCTTGCCCAGGTCGTGCAGGAACAGGCCCATCAGCACCAGGTCGCGGTTGATGCGGGGGTACAGGGGGCACACCGACTGCGCGAGCTTGAGCAGGCTCAGCGTGTGCTCGAGCAGCCCGCCGAGGTACGCGTGGTGCATCGACTTGGCCGCGGGCGCGACGCGGAACGCGCCCATCAGCGCCTCGTCCTCGAGATACGTCGCCGCGAGCGCGCGCATCGCCGGATGCTCCAGCGTCCCAAGGATGAGGCACAGCTCCGCGTACATCGCGTTCACGTCGTGCGCGGTCGACGGGAGCAGGTCGCGCATCTGCTCGGGCGAGGGATCGGTCCGCTCGATCGAGTGGATGATCAGCTGCAGCTCGCCCTGGTAGGGCTGCGTCTCGCCCTCCAGCCACACGAACCCGGTCGTCGGCAGGCGCCGGAAGGTGGGCTCGTCGATCGACCACATCCGCGCCGGCAGCTCGCCGGTGCGGTCGCTGATGAGGCAGCGCAGGTACGGCTTCTCCTGGCGCGTCTTGCCGAGCTGCGCGTTGTTGATGGTGAAGATGCCCTCGACCCGCTGGTTGGGGCCGAAGTCGGTCACGTACTTGCGGCTGGACTCGAAAATCGTGGTCATCGGTTCGCCTCGCGGGGTCGTCGTCGGCCAGGGGCCATGCTAGCAGGTGAGCAGGGGCGGCGGGCGATGCGCGCCCGCAAGCGGCGCGGTCACACGCCAAGCCCGCCGCGTACGCGCCGGGGTCCCGCCGGCGCGCGCTCACCGGCCCCGGTAATGTGCCGGCACGTCCCCGAAATCGGCCCGTATCGCCGACCGGATGCCCCCGCGCCCGCGCCAGGTCGTCACGACCTGCAGCCAGGCCGGACGCATCGCCCCCACCAGGTCGTCGCGGATCCGGTTGGTCACCGCCTCGTAGAAAATGCCCTCCGTGCGGAAGCTCTGGTAGTACAGCTTCAGGCTCTTGAGCTCCAGGCACCGCCCCCCGTCGCGCGCCGCCCCCGGCTGGTACCTGAGCAGCACCTCGCCGAAGTCCGGGTGCCCCGTCTTCGGGCACAGCGAGGTGAACTCCTCGGAAAGGTGCTCGATGACGTACGGCTCGTCCCCCGGCGAGGGGAAAGTCTCGAGGATCTCCGGCTGGGGCATGTCCGATAGTATCCCGGTCTGCGCCCAGGTCTCGCGCTCGGCGCGACGCGCGGTTCGGGCCGCTCCCGATTCTTGCTGGGCACGCGCTCTTCCCTTGCCGATGGACTTGCTCTCGTGCCGGGTTCTCCGGGGTATGCACGCGGGAAGGGGTCCCGCCCATGACGACGGAAAGTCGGGTCGCGCTCCGCGCCGCGCCCCCGCAGCTCGCGCTGGTCATGGACCACATGGACCGCGCCGAGCTCGCGTGGGACGTGGCGTCCAAGCGCCGGTACAAGCGCCATGCGTTCCGCTCCGCGGCTCCGTCCCTGCTGCAATGCCGGCGCGGCGACGAGACCATCACCTACGAGGTCGCCCCGCGGAACATCTCCGCGCGCGGCGCCTCCGTCCTCTTCAGCGCTTTCATCTATCCGCAGACCGTCTGCGACCTCGTGGTGCCCCGCGCCGCCGGTGGGGCATTGCGCATCCGCGGCACGCTCCGCTGGTGCCGCCACGTCTCGCGCACTCTTCACGAGGGCGGCATCGAGTTTCGCGAGCGCATCGACCTGGCCGAGATGATCCCCGGCATCGCGGAGACCGACGGCGACGCGATGGCCCCGGCCACCGGCGCGGAGTACCGCATCGCCCAGGAGGCGGCCCTTCGTCTCGCCATGCTCGCGCGAGACGCACGCCCCGTGCCGGAGCTGCGCGAGGAGCTCGAGCGGATCCGCCGCGCCCTGGACCGCGAGGAAGCCGCGCGGCGCTCGGGAATTCAGTAGCGGGTCAGCAGCTCGGCGATGCGGGGCTGGTCCCGCTCGATCTGGAGCGACCTGCGCAGCGCGTCGCGGGCCTCGTCGAGCGAAGCGAGATCGCTCCTCCCCGACCACACGTACCGATTGAGCAGGCACACGCCGATGCCGTTCCAGGCCGGGTAGTGCCGCTCGTCGGCCCGGGCCGACTCGTGGAACGCCGCGAGCGCGTCGTCGTACCGGCCCATGCGGAAGAGCGCCGAGCCCAACCGCTCGTACGCGGGCGCCGTGGGCTGCTGCCGGATGACTTCGTTGATCGTGCCCGCCATCTCCGCGTAGCGCCCCACCTTGCCCTGGCTCTCGGCGAGGTTCAGCAGCAGCTCGGGGCCCAGCGGCATCAGCTCCGCGGCGATCTCGTACTGCTCGATCGCCTCGCCGTGCCGGCCCGCGTTCGCGTACGCGGCGCCCAGGTTGACGTGCGCCGGCCCGTCGTCCGGATTGATGCGCACCGCCCGCTCGGCGTAGATGACCGCCTGCGCGTTCTCGCCGAGCTGCAGGTATGCCGTCGCGAGGTTCAGGTTGGCGTTGAAGTCCTCGGGCCGGATCGCCAGGGCACGGAGATACGCCCGGACGGCCTCGGTGATGCGGTTGAGCATCTGCAGCGCGTGGCCGTGCCAGTAGTTGGGATCGAACTCGTTGGGCGCGGTCCGCACCGCCTCGCGGTACTGCACCTCGGCCGACTCGAAGTCTCCGCGCTCCCGGTAGATGTCGCCCGCGCCCATGTACGCCGTCGTGAGCGTCGGGTTGATCTCGATCGCCCGCTCGAACTCGCGCAGGGCCTGGTCCAGCAGCCCCTGCTCGCGCAGGCGGGAGCCTAGGTCCACGGCCTCGCCGGCCCGCACGTCCGCGCGAGAGGCGCTCCTCGAAGCCCTCCTCTCGGCTCTCCGCTCCTCCATCCCCCGGCACCCCAACAGCCCCTGGCAGGCGATCGCGATCGTGAGGACCCGGGCGACGGTGGTGCTGCGGCTCTTGTTGCTCATAGTGCTCCCGCTGCTCTCTTCGGGCCCGAGGCCGCGTCGGGCTCCAGGCGGCGGAGCCGGCGCAGATTGATGGCGTCCATTGGGGTGCCCGCCTTGCTCGCTTCCTTCGGCGTTTCGAGGATTTTCGGTACGTTTTTCAGGCGGGGGTGGTTCATGACGGCCGCGAACCCGCTCGATCCCAGCGCCTTTGCCGTCGTCCCGCGCCCGATCGTCCCCTCGCCGATGTGGGCGTGTCGGTCCTTGCGGCTGCCCAAGCTACCCACCGAATCATTCAGGTGGATGACGCGCAGGTGCTCCATGCCGCAGATCCGGCCGAACTCCGCAAGCGCGGTCTCCGCCGCCGCGCGGCCCGCGAAGTCGTACCCCGCGGCGTGGGCGTGGCAGGTGTCCAGGCAATAGCCGACGCGCCCTTCCTCGCCCGTGGACGCGATGATCATCGCCCTGAGCCTGGCGAGCTCGTCGAACGTGCGACCGAGCACCGAGCCGGAGCCCACGGTGTCCTCCAGGCACGACACCGTCGCGTACCCGCGCGTCCTGCGGAACACCTGCTCGTACGCACGCGCGATCCGCTCCAGCCCGCGATCGACGTCGCCGTCCGTCGCCGCCCCCGGGTGGTGGACCAGAAAGGGGATGCCCAGGCGCTCGCAACGCTCGATCTCCTCCGTCATGAGATCGACCGACTTCTGCCAGAGCGCCGCGTCCGGGCTCGCCAGATTGATCAGGTACGACGCGTGGCTCACCGTGCGCCCCGCCCACCCGAGCTCCGCGATGGCGCTGCGCCATGCCGCGATCGCCCCGTCATCGAGCGGACGAACCTTCCACTGGCGCTGGTTCTTCGTGAAGACCTGGACCGTGTCCATCCCGAGCCGGTGCGCGCTCCACGCGGCCTCGGAGAGCCCGTCTGAGATCGAGAGGTGGGACCCGAGCATCCGCGGAGTGTAGCGGCGGGCACTCCGGCATCCGGCGGGCGATCGGGCCGCGCCGGGGCGCCGGCGAGGCTCGCGAAGCCGTCGCGGAAAAGGTCCGGCCGCGCGGAGCTCTCCGAGCCCGCGCAGCCGGGGGGTGGGGTCGATTCGGCCTGTGGCCACTTACCGGCGCCGGCGGAAGGTCATGGCGCCGCCCATCGTGAGGAGCGCCAGCGAGCCGGGCGTCGGGATCACGTGGAACTGCACGTTGGCGTTGAACGAGCCCTCGTTGTCGGGATATGCGGTGGGGTCCTGAGCGTCCACGTCGCCCGTGAAGTAGCCCGCGTCGGCGAGCCCCAGGTAAAGGCGGGTCGCTCCCTCTGGCACGTAGAACTTCTGCAGGAGCGAGCCCTCGCCGCCCACCGCCTGGCCGTCGCCGACGAAGTAGGTCTGCTGCACCAGCGGCGTGAGTTCGGTGAACTCGCTCCCGATGGCGTAGAAGTCCATGCGCGCCGGGGCAGGGTTCTCCGGCTCCGCCTCGCCGAGGAACACGGCGACCAGCGGCAGCGTGCGGGGATGCACGAGGCCCGAGATGCCCAGGTATGAGTTGATGTCGGTGTCGTTCAGGGTGGCGGAGTTCCCGTCGGGTCCCGCCCATTGCAGCACCGGGTGGGCCCGCACCAGGCCGCTCACGTCGCTGAACGTCACGTACTCGGCCCCGGCCGGGATCTCGAGCATGGGCGGCAGGAGCCCGCCGAGGGTCGGGGCGGATCGCCCGGCGTCGAAGATCGCGGCCCTCGCGTCGATGCTCACGACATCCGCGCTCGCCGCCGCCGCGAGCCCGCCCACCACCACGATTGCCAGAGCTGACACGCGCATGACAAGCCCTCCTCCCCCACCGATCTGCTGTTGTGTTTCCGCGGCCCCAGTGAAGCTCCGGGGTCAGTCCGTCCACCGAAACGATGCCACGGAAAACCAGCAGTACCAAGAACTTGCGCGAGATTGTGGGTGCTTTCGCGAGGGCGGTAGCGGCCGCGGATTCAGGATGGCCCCAAAAACAAAGCCGCCCGGGAATCCCGGGCGGCTGGGAAAGCTGGGGGAGAGGGCGGCGGAGGGTTACGGGAAGATGCCCCGGACCGCGTACGCCTTGCCGATGTGGTCGAGCGCCGCGATGTACGCGGCGGTGCGGAGGTCCACCTTGTATCGCTGGCGGGCGAGGACAGTCCGGCGCGCCGCCATGACCATGTGCCGGTTGAGCTCGCGGTCCACCTGCTCGATGTCCCAATAACTGCTGGTCTTGTTCTGGACCCACTCGAAGTACGAGACCGTCACGCCGCCCGCGTTGGCCAGGATGGCGGGGATGACCTCGATGCCGCGAGAATTGAAGACGCGGTCGCCGGCGGGTGTGGTCGGGGCGTTGGCGCCCTCGACGACGACCTTGGCGTCGATCATCCTCGCCTCGCGCTCGCCGATCATCTGCTCGAGGGCGGCGGGCACCAGCACGTCCACGGGCGTCTTGTAGAACTCGTCGGTGGAGATCGCCTCGCCCTGGTAGCCGCGGACCCCGCCGTTCGCGACGACGTGCTCGGCCAGCTTGTGGGCGTCAAGCCCGCGGTCGTCGCGGATGGCGCCGGTGTGGTCGGCGGCGGCGACGATTTTGGCGCCCATGTCGTGGAGGATGCGCGCGGTCCAGGAGCCCACGTTGCCGTACCCGAGCACGCTCACCCGCATGCCCTGGACATTCAGGCCGACCTCGGGAAGGAGCTCGACAAGGGTGTCCACGACGCCCTGCCCGGTGGCCTTCTCGCGCCCGAGGGAGCCGCCGAACTCGACCGGCTTTCCGGTGACGACGCGGAGGCCGTCGAGCGCGTCCTTGCCCTCGTTGGACATCATGTAGGTATCCGCGAACCAGGCCATGTACTGGGCGTTGCTGCCGACGTCCGGCGCGGGGATGTCGTACTCCGGGCCGATCATGCCCATGATCGCCGAGCAGAAGCGGCGGGTGATGCGCTCCATCTCGCCGGCGGAGTGCTCGCGCGGGTTCACCTTCACGCCGCCCTTGCCCCCGCCGAAGGGGACCCGCACGAGCGAGCACTTCATCGTCATGAGCAGCGCCAGGCTCTTCACGTCGTCGAGATTGACCGTCTCATGAAAGCGCAGCCCGCCCTTGTAGGGGCCGAGCGCGTTGTTGTGCTGCACGCGGTAGCCCTTGAAGAGGCGGTGGTGCCCGTCGTCCATGCGGACCGGGAAGTGCACCATGATCTCGTTCTTGGGCTGCGCGAGGATGATCTTCACGCGGTGCCGCAGGTCGATCACGTCGGCCGCCTCCAGCATCGTCGCGACGGTCTGGAGGTAGAGGTTATTGGGGTCCTTCGGGAACCCCAGCTCGTCGAAGATGGGGTCTCGGGCAGTCAGGCTCGTCGTGCTCTCGGATACGACAGTGGTGCTCATACTGAAGCTCTCCAACGTATGGCCGACTCGCCCCGGCACGCCCATGGTTCCGCGTTGTGCCCGCGGTGCGGTCTAAAGTGGATGGGATGATACTCTACGCAGCCGCCGATCTCCTCTGGGCCACGCGCATCAAGGAGACGTGCGTTTCGCTTGGTATCGCCGCTCGGCCGGTGCGCACCCTGGAGATGCTCGGGGCCAGGCTTGCGGATTCGCCTGTTCGTGGGCTGATCGTGGACCTGGAGACCGGGGACCTCGGGCTCGAACTCATCCGGCGCGCCCGCGCCGCCGGTTCCGCCCGGCCCGGCCTCGCCGTCGTCGCGTTCGGCCCGCACGTCGCGGCCGATCTCTTCGCCGCGGCTCGGGCCGCCGGCGCAGACAGGGTCCTGGCGCGGGGCGCGTTCTCCGACCGTCTGCCCGAGCTGCTCAGAGCCCTCTCCGAGCCCGGCCCGCCCGATGCACCCGAGGGCTCGATCGCTCCGGGATGAAGCTCGGCGCTCGCCACTCATCCATCATCGGGCGGGGCGGTTTTATCCTCCAGAGATGCCCGCCAGAGCGCGTCAAGCTCTGCAAAGGAGAGCGCGAAGGCCTCCCGGCTGGCTTCGTCGAGAGGGGAACCCTGGGCAAGGAGGCGGATCCAGTGGTTGCGCCTGGCGCGCCCGAACCGCTCGGAGACGAATCCCACAAAGTGGTGCCCCTGGATATAGACATGGCCGTGGAGCTCCGAGGGGGTCTGGCGGAAATCCGCCATCGCCGACCATTCGGCGAGCGCGCCGGCCCCGACCCAGGCCCGGACCACCTCGTCCACGCTCCGGACCGCCGCGGGGCCGGCGAACCGCTCCGCAGCCAGCTCCGCGACCCCCTCGGCGACCCACCAGGGGATGTGCTCGCTCGCCTCCGGGCTGTAGGTGAATGTGGCGACGTGGCCGTACTCGTGCGCGAGGAGGATCCGGAGCTGGCGGCTCCGCGCGTGGCGGTCGGCCAGAATCTTGATCGACTCGCCCGGCTCGTTCCAGCCGCCGAGCGGCTCGGTGTAGCTGAGATAGATCGAGTGTTGCAGGTGGGTCATCTCGTCGTACAGCTTGACGACCTGCGGGTGCCCGAGCCTGGTCTCGAAGCCTTCGTCCACGTGCGCGCGGATCTCGGGCATGATGTCGATGACCCTCTCGGCGACGGCGACCAGGCCGTCGTCGAGGTAGAGCACGATGTTCTGACCGTCCTCGGAGGCGCGGCGCCGCCAAGCCTCCCCGGCGTAGCGCCATTCCCCAATGCGCCGGACGAACATCGCCGGAAACTCCACTGCGCGCCGGGGTCCGTCGGGGAGAAGCCAGGACACTCGCACCGGTGCGCGCCGCACCTCGTCGAGAATCGCCGGATCGTGGAGCGTGCCCGCGTGGTCCCACGGCTCGGGCGGGGCGGTGAGCTCCATCTCGAACTCCTCGGGGACGTGGTGCATCAGGTCGGCGGCCCAGTTGTCCTGCTCGCGGTTCCACTCGGCGCTCGTGCCGTTGTCCACGCACTCGAGATAGCCCTCGGGGTCGGCCGCGAGCACCGCTCGCTCCATGCGCTCGAGCAGCGCGGCGATCGCCTCGCCGTCGGCCGCGGCGGGAGCGCAGAGCAGGGCGAGTGAGAGCAAGGCCGGGAGGGGTGTTCGCATCGGCGCAGGATACGCTGAGGGCGGGGCCCCGCGCTGCGCGGCGGTATGCGGCGGCGGCCCGCCGGCCTCAAGGAGCCCCGGGAGCCGGGCTGTGAGGGGACCCGCGGGTCAGCGGAGGGACGGGCGGTGCTCGGCGCGCTTGATTCTGGGGATGCCGGCGCGGGCCGGGGCGTTCCGCGTGCTCAGCGCCGCCGCGAGAAGGAAGACCAGCGTGATGCCGACGTGCAGCCAGTCATCGGCGGGGTTGAGGTGGAGGAGGTCTTCAACGACGGTGACTCCGGCGAAGCCCAGGAGCGCGACGAGGCCGTACGTGAGGCCGAAAGTCCAGCAGAAGATGCGGGCGACCTGCTCGCCGGCGAAGGCGCAGGCGAGGGCGGCGATGCCGGAAAGGAGGTGGACCATATTGTGCGCCGCGTTGACGTGGAAGATCAGGACGTTGTCGCCGTCGATGAAGCCCCAGACCGCGACGATGAGGAAGAGCACGCCCATGACGAGGCACGTGGTCTTCGCGATGCCGCGGCGGAGCGGGTTCGTGCCGGTGAGGTCGGTGTGCGTCTCGCTTGTCATGAGCGTGCTCCTGCCGTGAGCGCGGCCGCGGAATGGCCGGCGTGGCGTGCGCAGTGGGTGCAGCAGAAGTAGCTGCCGCCCTCCTCGATCCCGTGCCCGATGATGCGGCAGCCGCAGTGGGCGCAGCGCGGGGCGAGCCGCTCGATGGCGCACTCGAAACAGTCGAACGTGTGGCGGCGACCCTGGTAGGTCACCTCGATGGGGTTGTTGTAGTCGTTGCCGCAGGTCTCACACGTGGCCATGGCGCACACCTCCGCTGTTGCCGCCCATGTGGAGGGTCGGCGTGCGGAGTGAGCGCGGGCTGAATTCCGACTGAATCAGCCTTCAGGGCCGGTGTGTGGAGTTGCTCAGCGCCGGCGGCCGGAGCCGTTGGACGCGGAGCGCTGCTGGCGGCGGGCTCCGGCGGGCTGGTCGGACTTTCCGCCGGGGGGACCCCGCCTGGAGGGCCTGTTCGGTCCGGCCGCCGCGCGGCGTGTGCCCGCGGGTCGCTCGGCCGGCGGGCGGTTTGCGCTCTGAGTGGGGCGCGTCGGCTCGCTCGCCTCGGGCTCACGGGTTTCGAGGACCGGGAGCGCGGGTAGGTCGGTGATCGCCTCGATCTTGCCGCCGGTGAGGCGCTCGATGTCGCGGAGGAGCGGGCGCTCCTCCCGATCGCAGAAGGCGATCGCCGAGCCGGTGGCGCCGGCGCGTCCGGTGCGCCCGATGCGGTGCACGTAGGCCTCGGGCTCGTTGGGCATATCGAAGTTGAAGACGTGGGTCACGTCGTCGATGTCGAGGCCGCGGGCGGCGACGTCGGTCGCGACGAGGACGCGGCTCTTGCCGCGCCGGAAGCCGTCGAGGGCGCGCTGCCGCTGGTTCTGGGACTTGTTGCCGTGGATCGCCTCGGCGGCGATGCCGGCCCGGTTGAGCCGGCGCGCGACCTTGTCGGCGCCGTGCTTGGTGCGCGTGAAGACGAGCGTGCGGCTGATGCCGTGCTCCTCGAGGAGGTGGTGGAGGAGCGCCTGCTTCTGCTGGCGCGCCACCATGTAGACGGACTGCTCGATCTTGGGCGCCGCGGAGGCGACGGGCGTCACTGTGACGCGCACCGGATCGGTGAGCAGCGAGTCGGCGAGGGCCACGATCTCGCGCGGCATGGTGGCCGAGAAGAGGAGCGTCTGGCGGTCTTCCGGGATCTGCGCGGCGATGCGCCGGATGGGATTGATGAAACCCATGTCGAGCATGCGGTCGGCCTCGTCGAGCACGAGGATCTCCACCTCGGAGAGATCGAGGACACCCTGATCGAGGAGGTCGATGAGGCGGCCGGGAGTGGCGACCAGGATGTCCACGCCGCGGGCGAGGGCCTTCTCCTGGCCGTGCTGGCTCACGCCGCCGTAGATCGCCGTGTGGCGGAGGCGGGTGTGCCGTCCGTAGGTGGCGAAGCTCTCGGTGATCTGGCCGGCGAGCTCGCGC